>CAWASW010000001.1:0-91785 GCA_963784785.1 Candidatus Woesebacteria bacterium
ACCGTTGTATTTCGGTCACCTAAAATGAATTGTTTATCTCCTATTTTCAATCAAAAAAGGTAGTTTCACTCAGTGAACTTGTAGTTAAAATGAGGTATGATTCACGCATGAAAAAAGAGAAAGAGTTTATAGTTGTCCAAAATGTGGGAGTATTCACACAATCAGAAAAGGAGTTAGGAGAGGAAAAATTAAGTATTTTTGCAAAATATGTGGAGCTTGGTTTCAGTTAAACAGAAGGCCAAAATTAAACAGTTCTTCTTTGGTTACAGACCATTTTTTAGGTTTATCATTTAGATCCCTAGGTTCAAAATCAGATGTTTTAGGAAGCACAGCTTACAGAAGATATCAATCTCAGATTGAAAACAAGTTGCAATGTATTGATATCACAAGACTTTATTGTTCTAAATTTTGTGGAATACTTTTAGTTGATGGAAAATATATCAAAGTTAAAGGATACGAAAGAAAAATACCAGTTATCTATGGAATTGATTATCTCACACACGACATTGTACATTTTGTGCTTGGTCCATCTGAAAATTACAGATTATTACTTAAGTTTTTCTCTTCACTAAAGTTATCAAATTATCCACTTCAAGCAATTGTTTCAGATGACAATCAGAACACGCCACAGGCGTGTTTAAAGGTTTATCCTACTGCAATCTGGCAACTTTGCCAGAATCACTACAAACAAAATATTAGAGGTACTTTAGGACTTTACAAAGACCTATCACACCTTAAATTTATGAATGAAATTGAAGTTCTTTTTTCAAGAAAAATGGAAACAGGAGAATTCAAAAAACTAGCTTCAAAAATATATGACAGATACAAGGGAAACAAACTAGAAACACAAATTATGCTTGATATTGCAAAAAGATCTCCTGATCTTTTTGCATATACAAAGGTTCATCATGTTCCTAGAACAAACAACTTAATTGAAAGCTTCAACTCACATCTTGAAGGGAGATTAAAAACAATTAAAGGATTTGAAAACTTCAAAACGGCAAAACTCTGGTTAAACCAATATTTTATTAAAAGAAGAACAAAAAAGTTTACAGACTGCACAAAACATTTCAAGAATTTAAATGGAAAATGCTCGTTAGAAGTTACCTTAAAAGACCCCTATATTTTAAAAGATGTTTTGAAGCTAATTAATTAAAATCAGGTGACCGTTTATGCAACGGTATCACCGTTAGGCGCGGGTTCGGTGTGATAAACGATCGTCGGATAGTGGGTACCTTTTTTGGAGTTGCCCGCTTTGACAACGTCGTTTGCGGCAACGATTTGCGCAACGCTTCTTGAGACAAGGATCTTGAAATTGGATTCTGAAACGAGAAAGACGTATTGTCCGTCAATTTTCGTGCACCAATTTCCCTTGTCAACTTTGCATTCGCCGCGCGCATACCAGTCAATAATGAGCTGGTCAGGACCGTCGAAAAGTTCGTCTTTGTGTGAACCACATTTGGGACACACGGGTGGATCACGTTTTTCAACGATAGGTAATGGTGTTTCTGTTGGCGGAGGTGTAACTGTTTCCGTTGGCGTGATAGTTACCGTTACAGTTATTGTAACTGTTGGGGTAATATCAGTCGGCGTCACTGGCGGCGTTTTCGTCGGAGTGATGTCGGTTGGCGGAATTGTGACTGTTACACATGATTCCGGATTAATTTTACATGGATCCGGAGTATCAGTCGGAATCGGTGTAAACGTCGAAATCGGCGTAAACGTAGTTGGAATCCCAGTTGGGGTTCCTTCAAAAGTCGGCGTGGTTGTATATTCATACGTTGGGATTGGAGTTGCCGTCCATTCCAAAGTTTCTGTTGCCACGTTTGTCGCTGTTGATTCTAACGTCGATTCGATTGTTGCAGTTATCGTTGCAGGGATCGGAGTTTCCGATGGAACAATTTCCGTTGCCGTATTTGTTGGCTTCGGAGTAGGCGGGCATTCATCATCGCCAGATGATCCGCTTTTGTCTTCGCAGCAATCGCTTGAACTTTCTTCGCATGGCTGCGGAGTTTCCGTGACTTCCAGAGTTTCTGTTGCTTCTGGGGTCACAGTTTCATCGCCGCAAGGTCCGTTGCTGAAATCATCTTTATGATGTTTCAAATGAGCCTCTACCGCAGGTCTAGGCATACATTTATCATAAAAAGTTTCTTCATCATTTGCGCCTTGTTTAAAATGCGTTAACAAAAGACGTTCAACTGACGCTTGTGCGTTTTGTTGTCCGCCGATTTGAGCCGCAAGCGTCTTTACTGGTGCTGGGCTGGATGAGTTCGCAACTGCATTAAGGCTTGCGAAAAAAAGCAATGCCAAAATAGCCGCGACTGGAAATAATGAACTTAACTTTTTCATTTCTTCCTCCGTACTTGAATATGTTTTTTGTTTTTCTGCGCATGAAAACAAAATGGATGCGAATTTCCGATTTCAGACTTTTGCTACAACCATTAGGTTAACGAACTATGTCTGAATATATAACTCAGGCACAAATCGCTAACCTAACAATTTTCTCTTGTTAAATTTTCAAAGTACAAATATCTTATACAAAAAAACAGAAGTTGGGTCATAAGCAAAAAGTAATGACTAAACTCCTGTTAATGTATAGAAAAGATAATAGCTTATTTATGGCCATTTGTCAATACTTATAGGGTATAGCCACCTTGACAAAAGTGGGGGAAATTGATAATATGATCTTAAGAAATCGGGTTAGGGCACCGACCTCCAGGTAAACAGTCCTGACTCAAGTGCTCCCCGATTTTTTTCTTTTCAAAAATGATTTTGATGACTTCTTTAGCACTTACAATGTAGTTAGGTTTGATCTTTTTGTGGGCTACTTTTCCAGCAAGGACATCTGATTTGGATTCCTCGCCTACAAATCCGAACTTAATTGTTGGACATTTATTTCCGATCAAATCCAAAACAATCTTTTTAATGTAATTATCGTAACCAGGGTATTCAGTATCAATTAAAATCGATTTAGCAACTTTGCTTTTTGATACAACGATAGCTATTAAAACTGCAAAAGTGATTTGACTATGGAGTTTGTAAAGTTTATGTTTTCTGAATTCCTTTTCTATTAGTCTTTTATCGTTTTTCTTAACTAATATCGTATATTGGATGCCATTTGTTAGTGCAATTACTGTCATATGATTTGTTTGCTCAATCTTTCCGCTTTGGTCAATTTCGATTTGCATATAATTAAGAATATTAAATTTATTTAATTCTTGACATCGCTTTCAATCGCCGTATAATCAAAGAAGTTAAGTTAGCTTCGGCCCAAGTAAAAATCAATTCATGCAACCAGACGAACAAGTACAAACACAAAGCAATTCGGGATATGGCCCACGCCGCATTCCTGATGCTGATTTTCCTACAGAATATGTAGAAGGAATTTTAGACATTGCCCATGAAGGTAGTGGTCTTTTGCGTCCAAAGAACTTTGCTCCAAGTGCAAATGATGTTTACATTTCAAGCTCTCAAATCAGAAGGTTTAACCTACGTGTTGGAGACAAAGTAGGAGGACAAGCAAGAAGGCCAAAAGAAAATGAAAGATATTGGGGACTTTTAAAGCTTGAAAAAATAAATGATCAGGATTCAGAAAGCTTCTTAACCAAAACAAGAATTAATTTTGATGACATGATGGTCATTTATCCTGACGAACAGCTAAAGTTAGGTACAGCAGAAGATGTACTAACAACTAGAATGGTTGATTTGGTAGCTCCTGTTGGTTTTGGACAAAGAGCTTTAATTGTTTCACCTCCAAAAGCTGGAAAAACATGGCTTGTTAAAGACATGATTACAGGTATTGCAGAAAATTATAAAGATAGAGTTCATTTGATGGCTATTTTAATCGGTGAAAGACCAGAAGAAGTAACTGATTTACTTCGTCATTTGCAAAAGGTAACAGATGGAAAAGGTGAGATTGGAGCATCTAATTTTGATGAGGCTCCTGCAGATCAAACAAGAGTAGGAGAATTAGCTTTGGAACGAGCAAAAAGGCTTGTAGAAGAGGGGAAGGACGTTGTCCTTCTACTGGACTCCATTACCAGAATGGCAAGAGCTTACAATTTGGCTTTGCCAACTTCTGGAAGAACTTTAACAGGAGGTTTTGACCCAGTAGCTTTGTATCCTGCCAAAAAGTTCTTTGGAGCAGCTAGAAAAATTGAAAATGCTGGATCCTTAACAATCATTGGAACATGTTTGGTTGAAACTGGTGCAAGAATGGATGATTTGGTTTATGAAGAATTCAAAGGTACTGGTAACATGGAGCTTCACTTGACTAGAAAACTTGCAGAAAAAAGAATTTTCCCAGCAATTGATATTTCAAAATCTGGTACAAGACAAGACGAATTATTATTCGGTAGAGAAAAACTTACAAAAGTTAATACTCTTCGAAGAATGATAGATATGATATCAGAAGATGAAAGAACAGAGACTTTGCTTGAGAAGTTAGGAAAAACAAAAGACAACGACAAATTTTTAGATTCCCTCAAGACTGTTTGAGATTCAGCAAACACGTTTGCTTTAACATACAATATCTTATTGACTTTGTATAGTCTACTTGACAAAAACGATATAATAGTGTAAAGTAGACATATGTATCGTCAAATTCAGGCAAATTTGTCCAAACTCATTTTAGAAGAAAAAAGCCCAATAATCCTAATTTTAGGTATGAGACAGGTTGGTAAATCTACTTTGGCTGTAAACATTGCAAAAGAAAATAAATATGCTCGGTTTAATTTTGATTTGATAAGTGATCAGAATGATTTTAACAATCAGAACAGACACGATTTGGGGTTATTTGCAGAAAAGTACAAAAATAAAATAATTATAATCGATGAAATTCAAAAATCTCCTGAAGCTACATCAATTGTAAAACATTTATATGATAACTTTAATGTGAAGTTTGTCTTAACAGGATCATCGGAAGTAAAAATACGAAAGAACTTAGGAGATTCATTGGCTGGCAGAGTTCACGAAGTTAAGTTGTATCCGCTTTCGTTAAAAGAAATTAATGTTCAAAAGAATTTGAAATGGGATGAAACTTCGGAATTTAATAATTTTGAAGAAAATCAACAAAATTTATTGAAAGTATTAACTTATGGTTCACTACCAAATCTATTAAATATAAAAAGTGAGAACTATGAAGATTATCTAAAAGATTATACTAACACTATAATCTCAAAAGATGTGTTAGAGATTGCTGGAACTAGAAAAAGTAACCAGGTATTTTTACTTGCTAAATTGCTAGCGCTTCAAGTGGGCCAATTAGTTAATTTCAACGAATTATCTGTGAATACTGAGCTTTCGCGTGAGAGTGTTTATAAATATGTTGATATTTTTGAACAAATGGGAATAATTGTTCGAGCAAGACCCATATCCACAAACGAAAGAGAGGCGATATCAAAGGCTACAAAAATTTATTTTACTGATTTGGGAGTGAGAAATAGTTTAGTCGATAATTTCAATCCATTCAATCAAAGGCTTGATAAAGGCCAGCTCTTAGAAAATGCTGTTTTTGTTGGGATTAAAAGAAGTGACGAATATAATAACATTCATTCATCTCTTGGTTTTTTTAGATCATCAACTAATAAAGAAATTGACATTGTTAGAAAGATGGGTGAGCTAGAAGATTTGTACGAAATTAAAGTAACAGACAACAATAAAAAGAAAAACGTAAAAATAATAAACTTTGATAATGCACAGAAATATTTGTATTAAATTTTTGTATATGATACAGATCTGCCTTTGCCGTGAGATAAAAGTATGCCCATCGCTGTAAGTTTGGCTAAATCTCTTGAAGCTGTAATTTGAGAAATGTTAAATTTAGTCTGTACATCTTTGTTTGTTATTTTGATATCTGGATTTTCTAATAAATAAGTTATTTGCTGTTGTCTATCATTAAGTTTCCAAAAAGAATTTGATATGATGTTAGACGACCTGTTGTTTTCTACGTAATTTAAAGTTTTCTCCATACTTTTTAGAACACCGTAACTAAAATATTCCAACCAAATTGTTGCATTGTTATGTGTTTCGACGCTTTTTGATATATTTTTTAGAGTTACTAAATCTGATCTGTAATACTCTTCTAGTACCAAAAATCCATGAAGATCGTAACCGTATTTTGCCAGAATTAGATGAGATAAAAGTCTTGCAACTCTGCCTGTTCCATTTTCAAAAGGAGATAATTTAATTATTTCTATTTGTATTAATCCGGCCTTGATTATCGGGTGATCATTACCAGACTCTATATATTTTAATATTTGTGAAACTTCCTTTTCTTTTGATTTAAAATAATTAGTGGTAGATCCGAAGACGCTTTTGCATGAAAGATCATAAATATGTAATATGTCCCTAGTAGTTAGTAGATTACTGCAGGCCGTCCAATTATTTCTAATGTAATCTATACTACTTTTGTAGGAAATTACTTCCTTTTGGTAATCAGTCATTTTCTTTGGAGGATGAGTAGCTAATAACTTAGCCATCTGTTTTTTTGAAAGGGGATTATCTGCGAGAGTTAGTCCCCAATAAATTTTTTCAATTGTTGCTTCCCATCTCAATTTTATATCTTGTCTAGGTGATGACGGATAAAGTAATACTTTTTGCCTAATTGAATCGATATCCTTGACATATTTGATTATTTTTTCTGAAATATTGAAAGGTAAATTTAACATTATTAATAATCGTATCATTATCATATCAATACGTCAAATACGACATTAACGGTTATTTTGAGGCTAATTTTGTAGATAACGATATGATTATGACTAGATTAACACAAATACAAAATACCCCTTGACAGGGTATTTTTCTAAGTAGATACTGATATTTAAGAGAAATAGGAGGTGAGCTTTATTAAATGCTAAAAAATGTAGGTGCAACAGAAATTATAGTAGTCGCAATTTTGCTTTTGGTTTTCTTTGGAGGTAAAAAACTCCCAGAGCTTGCTAAGGGAATAGGTGATTCTATCAAAGAGTTTAAGAACGCTGTTAAAAGTAAATAATTATGTACTCTGCCCAGAACAAATTATACAAAAGTATAGCCACCCCATTATTTGGGGTGGCTGTTTTGTTGTTTTCGTCCACCAGCGTAATGGCTGCAGATACTACAATTGGAGAATTTTTATATAATGATAGTTATGCCCCTGATATTACCGCGACATGTGTATTGAATGTTAAAAATCCTGATGCTACTAACTATCTAGTTAACTATGCGCTAGTTACTAGCTCCGATGGTTGGTATGGTCATACTTTTACATCTCCTACAACGGCTGGATATTATAGATCTGAGATTTGTTGTGACACAGGTGGTGACCATATGTGTATCGACAAAAGCTTTTCTGTAAATCCCGAACCTGTTTCAGGATCTGCATTAACTTCGAGTGATATTGCTGCTGCTGTGTGGGGTTATTCAGGCCGTACCTTGACTGGGTTTAATAACATTGTTTCTGATGTTTGGGGATATGCAACAAGAACTTTAACGAGCGACACGTCTACGGTTAATTCAAATTTGACATCTCTTACAAAAACAACAAATGAAACAAGATTGTTAGTAGAACAGCTTGTAAATAAACCAATAATTTCAAATTCTTTTGAAGAATTTAAAGATTTTAATTTAATTGGGAAGATAAAAGATGGTCAAAGAATATCTGATGGACTATATACAAATATATTGCTTGCGCAAAGTTCAATAGATAACACAAGCAAAAATTGGAATAAGCTTAGTACCACCGAAATTGTAGACGCAATAAATGATGTAAAGTTTATTTTGGGTGAAGAATCTGATTCCTCAAGTTCAGACACTTTGTTTGGTAGAGTAAATTTCTTAAGAGATTCTTTTGGCTATAAAGAGGCCGATTTAATTTATCAGGACATTCAGGCAGTTCGAGATTCACTTAATTTCACTCAAACGACGGTTGCTGTTGATAATACAAAATCAACAAGTCTTCTAAAAGAATTTTCAAGTGGTTCTGCATATCTCAAATCTAGTGAGAAGTCTTTAGGTCTAATTAATAAAAGGCTCAAGGAGGCAGAAGGACTATCGACATTAATTGATACTAATTTAAATGAAACAAATAACGTTTTAGGAGTTTGGAACAGTATGAATGAAGATGAAAAAAATAACAAAGTGGATGATATTACTAAGTCAGCATTGTCAATAAATAGATTACCAAAAATTGCCAATGTTTTATCATCAGTTTACGAAAATATAGCGGGAGATAAAAAGCTGAAAAATAAAATTTTATCTATTCGAGCAATACTTTTTGCAAATAAAAAATTACTTGCTACTGGATCAAAAGATGTTCAATTAACAAACTGGCTTGAAGAGGGTAGTTTAGTGATCAAAACCTTAATTACTAATCCATCGACTTTGATATCGCAAACAGTTCCTCTTAAATATTATTTACCAAAAGAGTTAAAGAAGGAGGATGTTATAGAGACGGATGCAGGAATTAATGTTCAATATGATACAGATCAGGATCAGTTATATGTTGAAGGCAGCTTTATTTTGAGACCAGCAGAGACAAAAACAATAAAAGTTAGAGTAGAGGACGTTTGGACAATTAGAGAGAGCGAAATTGATGCATTAAAAGCTCAATCTGACAATTTGATTAAACCTTTGGAAAAAACTAGTTTCTACGCTCAGGGGATAACTCTAAAAAGCGATATCGACATCTCATTGGAGAAAGCTAAGGGTTTAGTTAAGGATGGTACAACTCCAGAAAGTAAAATTAAATCATTTAGAGAGGCACAATTAGAATTGATTTCTGCAAAGGAGAAATTGGATAAGATGAAAGATATGGTAAGTCAGGCAAATTCTTCAGGATCTATATTAGGATTTGTAGGAGGGAGTCAGGCAATTGCAGTTTGGGGTGTAGTAATTGCAATTGTCACAAGTTTTGTCTTTATGACTTTATACATGAAGAGATTGATGGGTGTAAAAGAAAACAAAAAAACAGTCCCTGCTACTTATAGGACATCAAATTTTGACAAACTTGCAGTCTTTTTAGTAGTCGCAACCATCTCTGGGTTATTATCATCAATGGGTGTCAAAGAATTTGTAATACCTACAGTTAGAGCAAATACAAGAACAGAAGTCTTAGGGACGACCACAGTAGACTACAGGGAGTTAAAAATAGTTGAGTTATCATCAGTTAATGGAGTTGTCAAAACATATGAAAATGAGGGGACAGAAACAGTAGCTGAAATAGCAGATTCAGGTAAGTCCGCAGTGGAAGTTGAAAGAGGAGAGAAAAGGGTAAGGGTAGTTTTTGATCAAAAAGAAGCTTGGGTAGCAATAGAGAATGTATTAAATAAATAGTGGATTAGAATGGCGAGGAGAAGACCAATAGGCCAGAGGTTTTTCTTCTTTGTTGAATATTGCATGATTAGGATTGTAGTTATGTGCATTGGAGTCACTATCAATATTCTAAAAATTGAAGAATCCGGATTCATTGAATAGAAAATAGCTTCTGAGATAGAGAATAATAGCCCTAAGATGATGGCAGTCTTTGTTGTACTTGAATATTTTGCCAAAAAAAACTTGAAAACTTCCTCCACTACATATGGGTAAGGGAGAAAGCTTTCGATTAACAGCAAAAAAAATGGTGAAACTAGGGCAGCAATATATTCCATGTAATTACTCCTCTGATTTATTATTCATCGCTTTTTTAAATTCTTTAATAGAATCTGCAATTCCTTTTGATAATTCTGGAAGTTTTTTACCTCCAAAAAGTACTAAAAGTACTACGGCAATTACAATAATTTCAGTGGTTCCTATATTTTGTAACAAATTAAATCACCCCTTTTCTAAAAAATTTATTCAACAACAATGTAAGTTCAAATAATATCACAAGTGGCAGTGTTAAAAGGGTCAATGACAATATGTCAGTTGGCGGCATCAAAGCGGCAAAAATTATAGCTATCATATAAGCAACAGGCCTTCCGGCTGAGAATAGTTTATGAGAAACAACATTAAAATCCATCAACAAACTCATTACTATTGGGAATTGGAAGGCTAGTCCCATCAAGGCAGAAGTTACTAAGACTTGATTCAAAAGCTTACTAATATCTAGCATGTTTCCTATATTTAATTGAGTAGAAGTTGTATAAAAAATTACAATAACCCATTTCATCATCATGAATCCGAATGCAAAACCGCCTATAAATAACAGGATACTAAGAGGTAAGAAAGTAACTAATGATCTGTACTCTTTTGATTTCAAAGCTGGTCTTAAAAATGTCATTAACTGATATATTACGAGGGGTATAGATATAATAAGACCTACTGATAAAAAACAACTAATGGCAAGGTTGATATATTGAAATTGATCAGTAAAAACAATATTAACCCCCTTTAAGTCAATTAAACTTATAATGAAAGATATAATCTGTTGATAATACCAGAATCCTAATATACCAAATAGTAAAAATATCGAAAGTATAAATAATAACCTCCTTCTTACCTCAGCAAGAATAGGGTAATACTTGTTGATATTTTCTTGAACCGATGTAGAAATATCTTTATCCACGCTTATTTTTCTTCCAAAGCTTTTTTAAATTCCTTAACAGATAATCCAATAGATTTGATAAATTCTGGTAATTTTTTGCTTCCAAAAAAAACTATGACAAGTAATGAAATAACTAATATTTCAGGTGTTCCAAGTTGTGACATTAAATAACACCCCCAGTCTTTATTTTTTCAACCTCTTTTTTGGCAGAGCCAAATTCTTTTTTAATCTTTTTGAGTTCTTTTCCGGCCTCTCCTGCACTTTTTGCCATATCTGTCATTCTTTTTCCTCCAAACAAAATAATTAGGACCAAAAGAATTAAAATTATTTCAGGTAATCCAATATTCATATGACTATAATAATCTAACTACTTTAACGAAGCAAGAGTAGCTTTTAATTTTGTAGCCTTTAATATTTGTCCTGCAGTTCCAGGAGTTGTATGACTTGAAATTATTTCGTCCCAAACGGCGTCGGCTATGTCTGTCGCGCTGGCTCCTCCTGCAGGTGTTTCGATAAACGTTCCGGTACCAGTGTCCCTTGTGGCACCTAAAGTATTTCCAGAGAAGGTGTGGTTAAGTCTGACGCCTGTTCTTGTGACTCCTGTTGCTATATCAACTCCGTAGCCAATATTATTAAATATTAAATTGTTTTCAAATATTGTATCGGTTATTGAAGTCCCGCTTACTATTGCACCATTTGCACCATTTCCTGAGAGAATTGATTGTTGGACTTTAGTTCGTGAGGAACTATCTCCAATACTAATTCCTGCAAGTGTTGAATTTTCAATTGCAGAATTCTCAACTTGTGTTCTAGCAGAACTTGTAATCCGTAATCCGTTTCCTGTTACTCCATTTACCCAAACATTTTTAACTAAGGCGTTGTCTCCTGTAATTGTAATTCCATTGTCAGTTCCTCCAGCAGCCGTCGAGACGTAAAAGCCTTCAAATTCCACTGAGTCTCCGGAAATATTAACTGTTGGAGAACCAGAAGTTGATGGAATGATTTGGAGTTGATACCCAGCACCACGAACTTTAAGTGACGATTTAGTAATAGATAATTTTTCAGTTGTTGTAGTAACTCCACCACTTGCGGTTGCTAGGGCAAAGATAATATCGCCTGCACCAGCAGTTGCTAAGGTTTGAGCCTTGGAAAAAGTTGCAACTGCGTTTGACGGCGTCAATCCATCATTTGCGTCACTGCCTGAAGTTGGATTCCAATACCAAATAACGCCAACAGATCTATTTCTACCCCGCATGCTTTCAAGCATATAAAGCATCCCGTAATTTGCATCTGATTGGATAATAGTAGGGGATGAACTTTGTGCAATATTTATCTGAGTAAATGCTGTAGCTTTAAGAGGGTTGTTCCCGTATTGATTAATGGCGACTAGATTTCCTCCTGTGACCATACAGGAGGTTGTATCAGGTCCACTTCTAGCTTCAAAAGCAATTCTCCAATCGTTTACTAATTCAAGTGTTATTCCTATGTAACTTCCACCCCCTAATGCTTGTTTACCATACGCATTAGCAATTAGAGGATAATCCATGTTTGTTAATCTTTCTTCATAGAGCCTAATTTGATTTATGAGATCTTGACAAGTTACAGAAGTTTGAGGCGAATCAACTTGAATTACTTTTTCGGATTTAAAGAAAGTAAGTGTTGCCATTATTAATTAAAAACCGAGATATTAAGTGTTTTGGTAAGTTTTCCATCAATCATAGAATAAGTATAGTCTTGACCGATTTTTAAAGCGAGATACTTTTCAGGGATTTCGTCAACTGTTTCCTGTTGAATAAAACTTTGGTTTTCTGTATCAAAGATAAAATTGATAATATTTAGTTTTGTGTTTTTTGGTAATTTTCTCAAATTAAAACTACTTAAATTGATAATTTTGGAATCTATCTTTGTAAGTGATATCAAACCTCTATCAAATAACGCAATGAATTGACTAATATTTTCTGCAACTTTAGTTGAAAATTCTGTTACAAACTTTTCATTAGTTTGGTTATTGATTAAATATTCTAATAAATGGCGATTTACTAAAACTACTTCACTTTTCTTGTTAGTGCAAAAAAATATTAAAGTATCTCGGTATTGAAAAAGGGGATTCAGATGATATAGATTTATTACATTCTTAATATTAGGATCTATTTTGATAGTAGTCAAATCATAAATATTTACGTTATTGGGTAAATAACAATTCAATTGAGAATTGTAAATTCTACAGCCGATTTCACCGGCTATATTTTTTATTAAATTAATTGTTATGTTGTCATCAGGGGAAACAATAATGGTTAATTGCCCAGAAGTTTCTACTTTAATATGTGCGGTTGTTGGGGTGCCTATGTAATAAACAGTTGCAGAAGTTTCGTTTTCTTTTTCTATTTCTATGTCACCAGTAAAAGATATAAAATATTCTAAAATTTTACAAAAAGCATTTTTGGAGTCGTAAGGCTCATTGTTTGGCCTTAGATAATAATTTATTTGCGTCATCAATATCGTTAACTAATGAATCTATCATTCCTTGGACTCTTTCTAATTCAATATTTTCTTTTTCAATTGCTTCTTCAAAAACCATTATATTTTTGTGTATCTTTTCTTTGTATTTAATTAAATCATTGATTCCAAATTGACGGACTGTCTTTAAATTTTCTAGTTCCTCTCTGGTTTTTGTAATTTTTATCTTTGTCATCTTGATGTCTCGATAATCGCAATCATCTGGAATATCCTATTAATTTGAGCCTCAGATTTAGTGATTTCATCTTGGAAAAGTTTGATACTTTGTCTATGCTTGGCGACTTCTCTTTCGAGATCTTCCTTTTTGTATCTAAGCGCTTCCTCTTTTGTTACGGGGAGATTAGGATTCATATGGTTATGATAGCACTAACTTGTTAGTTTGTCCCAAAAACTTTTCCTTTTGAGGTCTTCATCTGTATCTAATTGACTTTTACTAATAAACTTTCCGTCAGGACCTCTTGTAACTCTTTTTTGGGGGACTAACACTTCTTCAGTGGTGGCAATTGCAACTGGCTCGGTTACAGGTTCTTCAGTAACTATTTCCTCAACCTTAGCTTTCTTTTTATTTTCTTTTTCAAGTTTTTTTTGTTCTTCTAACTGATTCAAATAATCTTGCTCTTTGATATAATCATCAATTTCTTTTTTCAATTCTTTTTCTGAATTTTCTCGAAATACTACATTTCCTGATGCGTTTCTTGCAATATGCATATATCGATCTCCATTTAGTGATATTGATAATTCGTGTTTTTTGTAAATCATATTAATTTAGATAATTATACAAATATTGTATCAGATGTTCTAACGACAGAGACGTTTGTAGGGTTTGCACCAACCACAGACGAGTCCTGTTCAAATGGCAATATATTACCTGCTTGTCTTGCACGAACTCTGATATATATATCAGAGTCAGTAGATGAGTGGGTGATAGTGATTGCTTCAGATCCTGGGGTTCCTGTTGAACCAGTAGTTTCATACGAATCTATAAATGGTATATACCATGTGTCTTGAGGAGAAACTGTTGTAGCAACTGGTAAACAATTAAATTTGATATTATCTGCTGTTGTTTGTCCTGTAATTGCTGGAAAAATTGTCACGTTATCTGCATCCACAATAGCCGTAATATATGAAACAGCATTAGATTGA
Organism: Candidatus Woesebacteria bacterium; assembly: GCA_963784785.1. Taxonomy (GTDB): domain Bacteria; phylum Patescibacteriota; class Microgenomatia; order UBA8517; family UBA8517; genus JAUYMM01. Next base: position 14,165 of record CAWASW010000001.1, read on the forward strand.
GTAATATTCATTACTAAATCTCCAACCACACTTGCAGTTCCTAGCCCAGTACTCTTGATATTTGTTGTCGTTGTTCCGGCAGCAGCAGATGCTACGTTAGTATATGCAAGCGTAAATGTTGATGAGGTCCAGCTAGAAAATCTAATTCTATATTCTTTTGTAGCTGATGTGTCAACTAATCTTATGACTCCACCAACAGATTTTCCAGGGGAATCTGTTGTGACAGCTGATCCCATAATCGCAGTTGTGGCGGCTTGTGCTTGAACTGTTGCATTATATTCAGCCTTGTTTATATCTCCTCCTGAAGCAGTTAATCTAAAGACTGCAACTTTATCTCCTGCACGGGTATTTGAAACTGTTATTGTTGCTTTTGTAGGAGCAAGACGTACTGTACCATTGTCATCAACCAGCTGAAAATTGTTTGCATCTCCTGTTTGATAATCAGCAAGAACTACTCCAGGTGCACAGAAGAATTTTCCACCGGCAAATGTTCCAAATGGGGCAGCTGCAATAGGTGTAACAGCTGATGCTTCAGTATTTGGCGTAAATGTTCCTAGAGCTGTATCATCGGTAACAATGTTTGAGGTGTTAAATGTACCTCTTGAATTACGGAGGATAACTATTTTATCTGTAGTATTTACTTCGACAATTGTCCCTTTTGCTCCTGACACTGCTTGAGTACATGTATTTCCTTCTGTAAATGACCCAGAAATTGAACCTGAATATCTTAACCTGTAATCTGACCCAATATAGAATTGACCTTGTAGTCCATCTGTATCTGTCGTTGCTGTCTCACCACGTCTCGTTACATATTTTGAATATTGATAGACATTGGCCAAAGAATTTTGATTACAGTCAATTGTGATCGAGTAGTTTTCAGGTGTTCCGTTTTCATCAATGTCGCTTGTTCCTCCATCAGCCATACCACCATGAGTAATAACTGGTGCTGTACCAAGTGCTGCTGGTCCTGCAGCTGCAGGTGTACCTGCTGTAACTGTTGCCCCTGATGTTGCACCTGTTATTGAAGTGTCTGCATTTGCAAAATTGGCAATAGGGTCACCAATTAAATAATAAGTTATAACAGGAGTTGTACCAGGAGTTCCTGTTACAGCAGTGATGACCCCTTTTTTGTCAGTTCCAGCTTTGGCAATAACTTCACCTGCTACAAATGTTCCAGTGCCTGATGATCCTGTAAATGTCCAGAAGCCAGTTTGGTTATCCAAATCGTTACCAGTCTGGAGAGGAATAGGGTTACGACCACCATTGGTTAAGTCCACAATGTAATATGAATAAGTTTTGGAATATTGACGGGCTAAAACTGTAATGTATCCTTCATCAGTTTCAACCCCTAATTCTTTAGTGTTGATCAAAATGTCAATATGTCCATCGCCCCACCAGTCTGTGGTATCTTTGTAGGCTGTTAAGTTAGTACCATTTTGATTAATATATAAATGAGTATTAGATTCGATTGTACCAAGTGTATAGATATTGGCCCAAAGTGATTCACCTGCAGATATACCAACTCCTGATTGTGTATCAGTATGGGCGTTACAAACGATATTACCAGATGAATAATTAAAATCATGAGTCGAAGCATTGCTTGTAGGCCTAATCCAAAGAGTTGATCCGTTTACATCTAAAAGTGTACCAGTAGAAGTTCCATTAGAAGTAATGGTGTTTCCAATATCTCCTGCAACTATGTTTGTACCAGTTCTGGTGACCTTTATTATCCCTGTATTTGTAGTGGTAACGCGATCCCAAGAAGCTGTTTTTAAAGCACCGCCTGTTAAATGCTCAACTGTTGATCTATCGATGAACCATGGATCCTTATCACCGGCATCAATGATACCTATTGTATATTCAGTAGGGGTTTGGGCAGACATTGGGACACCATCGTCCATCTGATTCAATTCATCAAACAAGTCTTGAAGTGCTGAGTAAAGTTGATTTACTGTTCTTGTTCCAGTGGCAGAACCAGTCCACATGATTTGTTTCCTGCGGTTTTCTGCACTGTAATAAACTGTAAAATCTCCACTTAATATTGTGTCTGCCATGCTAAAAAATTATATATACTGCCCTTTAACTAATAATTAGTTTGCACTATTCAATAGAGGCCTGTCAACTGATAATAAGTGTATCAAATGAGTCGGAATTGATACATTTGCGCCGAGAAAGAAATAGTAGTTATGGATTGAGAACCGATGTTTTGGTATTAGGCTCAGATGGTGAAAAGTGAACTTCATTTTTATTATTAGGGATTAAAAAGTTAGCTATTCCGGCAAGGACATAGAAAAACATTGGTACTATAAGCATTGCCCCTCCATAGGAAATTGCTAAGGTCCAAAGAGTTGGGGTAATTTTAACTCCGGTTGCCATCTGTTGAAAGGCATAAATTTCAGCAATAAACGCTAAAAATGCGGATATTCCAAGCTTCGTAAAATATTGTTTTTCTACCGCCGATAAAATTAAAGTTATAGATAGCATTAGAGCAATTGACCGAGTGATTACAGCAACAAATGTCATTGGGTATGTATTAAAATAAATTTTATTTAAGAAAGCTAGAGGAGTTAGAACCCCAAGGTTTAATGATCCTGCAAAATAATCAAGTGCGTAGGCAAGTAAAAACAAACAAATAGTAATAACAAATAATATTTCCTTTTTCATATCTAGAATATATACGAGATATCAAAATTAATCAAATTGACATTTTTATGGAGTACGTACTACACTAAAATATGAGAAAAATTACAAAGATTACTGAAGGAGTTTTTTCAACACTTGTTGATATGTCTTTGTTTACTATCTTTTTTGGTATTTCAGGTGATGTCACAGGAAAAGCTGCCTTGAAGATGAAAGATGAAATTAATTACGATGCTTTGAAAAGATCATACAAAAATTTAGAGAAGAAGGGTTTAGTGCAAGTCATAAAGGAAAAAAATGCACTTCCCAAGATAACTGAAGAAGGTAAAAAACGTTTAGCTTCAATTTTACCTAAATATAATAAAAACAGAACATGGGATGGTAGGATTTATTTAGTTATATATGATGTTCCAAAAGAAAAAAATAAAGTTAGGGACTATTTGCGAAATTATTTAATTAAAATAGGATGCGGAATGCTCCAAGATAGTGTTTGGCTAACTCCGTATAATCCAAAAAAGTTAATTGAAGAATTCATAATTAAATATAAATTGGATTTTGATTCAATCATCATTTCTTCAATTGGTAAGGACGGAACTGTTGGGGAGCTAGAACTGACTGACTTGGTTGTAAAGGTTTATAAATTACAAAGTCTAAATGCTAGATATAATGAATTTTTAAAAACTAAGAGTCCAATGGACTTTTTATCAGTCCTGAAAGATGATCCTCAACTTCCTTTTGATCTACTACCGGATTGGTGGGTGGGCGATGAAGCTAATATCGTTTTTAACAAATTGACATTTTGATGGAGTACGTACGATAGAGATACGTTAGACATTTGGATCAATAAGCTGGCTTACATAGACACTTGAAATAAGTGTGGCATCAATAATTGTATTTGTCTCAAATGGTATATATCTATTCCCAGTTGAAGACTTTCTTACTCTAATCCTTAAATTGTCAGAAACAGAGGCATTAACTTCCAAGGCAACCGTGCTTGATGAGGCAGTCCCTGTTGTTAGTTGCGCATCAGTTGTTACATTATAAATTTCATAAGTTGAGCCAGAGATTACATTCGTTAAAGTTAAGGCAACCAAATCAAGCGGATATTGGTAACCTTGGGCAGTAGCTGTACTTACAGTTGATATTGCAAGATTAGTTAGTGAATTTGTAGCATTTGAAACAAGTGCCATGAGTCTTACTTTTAATTTAAATCCAGTTAAGGCTGAAGTTATTGCTTCTCCATTGAGTGCAGAAAAAATCATACTTTGAGAAGTTCCACCTGACACAGAGTTACCTGTAATTGTACAAGTTGTCATTGCTGCGTTTTTTGCTGTAACCGTTGTACCAAGGGTTAAGTTTCCTGGAGTAGTTAAGTCAAAGACATAATCTCCGACGTTAACACCATAAAAACTTTGTGTTCCTGTAATTGTAGTTGAAGATTGTGTAACTGTTGTATTAATTGTATATGTTCCAAGACCACCTCTTCCTGTTCCGAATCCGGTAATAAAATATGTGTTTGCAGTTAGTGAACCACCAGAAAGTAACATATTAAGCATCACAACACCTGATGTAACAGTAGTTACGGTTAAAGTAGTTCCAGAAATATCTCCAGTAACAACTGCCTTTGTACCGGTTGTAAGTGTTAGAGTTGTAGTATTTGTGACTGCAATATTTGTAACTCCTGGTTCAAGATATAAATTTTTATAAGTTCCACCAAATCCTGAACCATTATCAATTTGATAGGCAAGCCATTGATTTTGTGGGTTTGTAGAAACCAGTACTGGTGGAGCAGAGGTGGTACTAGAAGTGAACGCTGTGTGCCCGATTACATAATGCTGATGAGTCCAAGTTAACTGATCACTAGCATTTGGATCTTGAATAACTCCAACGGAATTAAATCCAAAACCGGTTCCTGCCTGATCAATTGTGTAGGTCGACGCAGACGGTTCGACATTTGTTTTTTCATTACAAGACAATGAAATTTTGCCAGCTGTAGCTGATGAAAAATAATCCTGCCAATGGTAACCATAAACAGATGTTTGTCCAGTAGTTGATGCATTTCCCTTTATTCCTTTCATTTGTGCATTAAGTGCACCTAAAATTACGTTGTCTGCAGTATCTCCCCAAACATTTTCAAATTTTAGTTTATTGATGGAGTTATCAACTGTAGTAAGTGCTGTAAGTCCTGTTGAAAATGCAGACATATAAACTCTTTTAAATTCAATATTGTTTAACCCTGATCCAGCAGCTGAAACTAAAAGCTGAACGGTAGTATTGGCCGAACCTGCACTAAGAGGAGTTGTAGCCGTTCCTATATTTCTAACTTTGATATTAATACACCCTGTGATAATTTGAAACATCCCAGTTAGCGGTTGTAAATTAGTAAGCCCAAAGAAATCAACTCCGTCAATTTTAATTGTGTTACTGTTAGCGCTTAGTGAAAATACATAAGTACCTACTGTTGAACCTGTTGTGCCGCTGATTAAATCTCTATACGATGTCGTCGTAAATGTAATATCGGTACATGTAACAATAGACATTACTGCACCAGTATTGTCTGTGTTTGTAAATGTAAATCCATTACATCTTGTTAATAATAAATTTGTACTGGTTGCAGATCGCCTAATTGGATAGACCCTCATCGTTAGATTTACAAAATCAAAATCAAAACAGTCGGTAAAAGTAGTTCTTGAGACAGCAGTTGTACCTGAAGTGGCGACGTGACTATTAAGGGACAAATCAGTAATAGTTCCACCAGCAAAGCAAAGTGAAACAGCAAGGGGAAGAAGTGCTGCGTTTGTGGCTGCAATACCATTTCCACAACCAACCCGAGTCATTGTAAGAGGTGTGGCAAGCTCTGAAATAAGCATGATGTCCATGTATTGCATGTCGACTAAACTAATTGAATAACATTGGGCCATGTTGAAATACCAAGTAGTTGATAGCCTATCTATATTTATGACAGCTGCCTGAGTTGTTGCCAGCTCATATCTATTGGCTGCAGTTGCTGACGGAGCTGAATTTGCATTTGCTCCAGTAGTTACAGCTTTTGTGCTATTCATCGTTACGACATTTGGAACTCTTATTTTAAGTCCGCTTACAGGTAAATAACCGTTATTATTTGTTCCGTCACTTCCAATACGAAGTAACCCTTGTGAAGAAATCCAACAGACCTTGCCGGTCTCAGCATTTGTTGCAACTGTTCCCACGGCCGCTGCAAGCCCTGTTGACGGGTAAAATTCATAAGCGTCTGATCCTACAGATGTTTCAATCCAAACTCCTGGGTAGTATGTATTTGCAAGTGTTGCAGGCAACTGAATTTGTTGATTTGCTACACCTGAAGTACAAATTTGGGTTGAAAAATCTCCTTGGACAGATGCACTTCCCCCGGGGTCAGAAAGCATTGTGTAGGTTAAAGTATCAGCCGTGGGAACTGATACAACAGTAAATGTGCCATTATATGCAGAAGGTGTAGCGCCTGTAACTGTAATAATACTTCCAACATCTACACCGTGAGCAACTAATGTCAAAGTCGCCGTAGTTGTGACATTTGTAATTGTTGTCGATGTTTTTGAAATTAGCCGTGGATAGAACCAATCTCCAGTAACCACAAAACTACCAAGTCTTGGAACCGTTAACGTTCCTGCCCCTGCATTATCAGTTCCTCCTGCAATTTCTATCCAACCAGTAAACTCCGGTGTAATTGCAGTTAATGCCGGAGTTGTACCACCTTCAATAGTTAGTGCACCTCGTGCAAAATTACCACCATTTACATTTTTTACTTTAACCCAGCCGTTTGCTGCCATTGCCGCTGCACCATTTGTTCCTGTGGGGTTGGGAAGTGCGTTAAAAGCTGACCAGATACCCAAGAAATTTGAATTAATATTTTTAGTAACTGTTCCAAAGGCAGAGCCTGATCCTCCAGGGTCAGCTCCTAACCAATAATCAACTGTGTCGGTTGTTGCAGCAACAACAGCAAATGTTCCGTTGTAACCTGCAGGAGTTACTCCAGCAACAGCTATCAAATCTCCAACAACGAGGCCATGACCAGCGGACGTTATTTGTGCCACCCATGGTATTGCAGCTCCTGATACAGTCGCGACTGTAATAGTTAATGCGTTTCCTGTTGGTTGATAACATCTGAAATATCTTACAAATTTACCGTTCGTTATAGTTGAAGTCCCTGGATCCGTTGAAACTGGATATTTCATTGTAGTTGATGTTGCTGCAATTGCATTGAATCTTCCGTTGTAACCATTAGGAACAACTGCCCCCATAACTCCACCAACTCTAATCGAGTAAATTGTTCCAAGAGTTAAGCCGTGGGCCGCCGTTGTGATAGTTACAATTCCAGATGCATATGATGCCGCCGAAATTGCGATGCCTAAAAATAATGCAGGAGGCGTACCCGAACCAGATTTATATGGAATAAGCTCGACCGCAGTTCCATCAAAAATTACATCCCCTCCTGTAGTAGGGGAAATTGTAGTGTTATCAAACGATCCATTGTTTCCCGTAGCAGCCCCAACATGGCTTGAGCAGTATCTGGTATCAGTATCAACAACTAACTGTGCATTATTGTTAATTGAGAATAAGTTAATTGTGGTGCTTGCTGTCTGTCCAAATAAGCAATCGTAATTTATATCTGCGTTTATTGTAATTGTTGCCATAGTTAATTAGATTTAATCTTTTTTCTGCTTTTCAGTAATCTTTTAATTTCTAGATCAAAATCAGATACATAATTTTTATCTTGAACTTTTCTATATTTCTCAAATTCTTGTTCTGCAAGCGCCGTTGCAACTTCATGGCTAACTTTACCTGCATTTTTTAAAATTCCTTTTCCCAATAATAACAAATATTCGTCAAGTTTAAGTATCCAATCTTTCATAGTCATTGTGAGTTCATCTCTTGCTTGTATTTCGGCAAATGATAAATAAGCATCGACTATTCGATTTAGTTTTTCAAGTTCGTTTTGATTAAGATAATTTTTGGCGATAGAAATATCTTTCTGAATAGGGTGGAGCCCTGAAAAATTTGTAAGTCCCATAATGGGTTTATTACTATCCGCACGTTCTGCAATTATTTCTGCAGCAGTCTTACCAGTTACAGCAAAATGCATTTTATTTTGAACAGTTTTAAAAAACAGATCAGTTTCTTTTGCATCTTTGCGATAATCAATTGCAGTTGCATAGATATCAGTTACCTTTTGATACAACACCCGCTCACTTGAACGAATGTCTCTGATTCTTTCCAAAAGCTCTTCAAAATAACGAGATTTATATCCACCTTGTTTTAAACGAGTGTCATCCATAGTAAAACCCTTGACCATATATTCCTTTATTTTTTCAGTGGCCCATTGACGGAACAAGGTTCCACGAGTTGAATTAACTCGATAACCAAGTGCGACAACGGCCTCCAAACTATACATTTTAGTTACATATTTTTTCTTGTCACGAGCAGTTGTCAAGAAATCCTTGACAACTGAAATTTGATCTAATTCATTTTCCTTAAATATATTTTTGAGGTGAAGACTAACGTTTTGCTTTGTTGTGTCAAAAAGTTCAGCCATGAGTTTTTGTGATAACCAAACATTTTCGTGTTCAAAACGAACTTCAACTCTAGTTTTGCCATTATCTGTTTGGTAGATAATAATTTGTGATGATCTGTTTTCCATGGTATTGGTAGATATTTGAACTTGTAAGAATTCCTTACAAGTTGAACTGTCGAGAAATCCTCGGTAGTTAATTATCATTGTATACTGAATTAATTTTCAAAAAAAGTATGTTAATTAATGTTAAACTTACAAAAAATGAAAGTTACGGATTTGATTCAAAAAGGGAACGAAAATGCAGTAACAGGTAACTATAAACTTGCGATAAATTTTTACAAAAAGGTCATAAAAATAGATCCAAAAAATGTTATTGCCTGGGGTAATTTAGGCTCAATGCAGGAAAAAATAGGACAAGATGAAGAAGCCTTGTACTCAATAAAAAAGGCAATTGAATATGGTCCAGATTATGAAATTGGACTTTACAACTTAGCTCTTCTTTTAATTAAACTAAAAAGGTCAGAAGAAGCTCTAGTTTACCTTGATCGGGCAATTTCATTAAATCCTAATAAAATTGATGCGCATTTTAATAAAGGTATCGCAATGCAACGTTTGGGAAATACCGAGGAACAGCTAAAGTCTTTTGAGAAAGTTCTTCAAATTAAACCAGATTATCCAGATATCATGAATAGATTATGGTTTCTGTACCGTCAAGTGGGAGACTTTGGGAAAGCAGAAAAATTAGAGTTTAAATTGGGTCAAGGGCATGATCCATTCATAAGTTTAGTTAAATCAGAAGATCCAAAGGAAAACTTGGAGGTAGCCAAAAAAGTTTCTGGTAAGTTATCTGGTTTTGCTCTAAATTCTAAAATTAAATTTAAATATTCCAAGAGTTCTAAAATTAGACTTGGCTATTTTTCTAATGACTTGAAAGAACACCCAGTTGGCCAAATGGTCTCTTCAATGTTTAAACATCATGATAGAAATAAGTTTGAAGTTGTGGCCCTATCATACGGTAAAGATGATGGCGGTGAAATAAGAAAAACAATTAAAAAAAACGTAGATGAATTTGTAGATTTATCCGGCAGAATGACGGATTTTGAAATGGCCAAGATTATAAATAGTAAAAAAATAGATATCCTGATTGAAATGACAGGGTATACAAAAGACACAAGGCTTGGTGTTGCAAGTTTTAGGCCTGCTCCAATTCAACTTCACTTTCTTGGTTTTCCAGGAACACTTGGGGCTGATTTTATAGATTATGCAATAGTTGACGAAATAGTTGTTCCCAAAAACGAACAGATTTATTTTACTGAAAAACTTTTGTATTTACCAAGATGTTATCAAGTAAACAGCGAAGTTAAAATACTAGACAAAATTTACAAAAGAGAGGACTTTGGATTACCCAAAACAGGTTTTGTCTTTGGGTCATTTAATCAGATTTATAAGATAGACAAAACAATTTTTACTGTTTGGATGAATATTTTAAAAAGAGTTCCTGAAAGCGTTTTGTGGCTTTTGAACCAATTTCCAGAGTGTGAGATAAATTTAAAAAAAGAAGCAAAAAGGCAGGGAGTTGATCCTAAACGAATAATATTTGGAAAACATATGCCAAAGTCAGAACATTTAGGACGGCTAAAGTTAACAGATTTGGGGCTAGATACAATTAATTATGGAGGCCATACAACGACAACTGATTATTTATGGAGCGGAGTACCTGTTATTACAAAATTTGGAAGCCATTTTGCCTCCCGAGTTTGTTCATCAATTTTATCTGAAGTTGGGTTAAATGAATTAATCGTCAAGGATTTAGAAGCATATGAAGATTTAGCTGTAGAGCTTTCAAATAATCCCAAGAAATTAAATAAATATAAAGCTATAATAACTCAAAGTAATTTAAAAACAAACCTATTTGATACAAGTGGGTTTGTCAAAGATTTAGAAAAGATATACACAAAAATATATGCTAGATATCACAGAAAAAAGACTAATTAAATTAAAAGATTTAGGTTTTGTGCCGAGAACAGTTTTGGATATTGGTGCATATGTAGGGGACTGGACTAAGATGGTTAAAAATATTTGGCCGGCTTCAGAATTTATTATGATTGAAGCAAATGAAGAAGTTGCGCCCAATGGCGCCACTGTTGCACTCTTGGGTAGAAATGAAGGAAAAGTTACTTATTATAAAACTTCAAATGAATTTAAAACTGGAAACTCAATTTTTTTAGAGCAAACTAGTTATTTCAAAAATAGTGAGAAAAGAATTTTAGATATGCAGACATTGGATAAATTGGCAATTAAAAACAAATGGAAAAATATAGATTTTATTAAAATTGATACTCAAGGTTCAGAACTAGAAATTATTGCAGGTGGATTAAAAACTATTAAAAAGTGCGAGTTCGTACTCTTGGAAACACAAAATTTAACATATAATTTAGGTGCTCCAAAAACGCTAGAGGTGATGAATAAAATGGATGAACTAGGATTTACTCTCTTTGATATTACAGAACTACACCACATTCCAACAGGGGAAATGCAGGGAGTGGATATGCTTTTTACAAGTAAAAAGTCAGAGTTTATTAAGAAGGGATTGTTGTGGTAAAAGTGTTAAAAATTGGCTTTGTCAATTTTACACCACTTAAATATGATGTTGATACACCACTTCAGGAGCCTTTAGGAGGTTCAGAATCTGCAATGTGCTATCTTGCCGTTCAAATGGCAAGGGATGGACATAGAGTTACACTTTTTAGAAGAAATGAAGAAGAATTTACTAAAAGTGGGGTACTACATAAATCAGTAAATAAAATAATTACCACCGACCTTGATTTTTTAATTATACAAAACACTCCATTTTTTGGGTTACAAATAAAAGAAAAAATTAATCCTAAAACAAAGTTAATATATTGGTCACAACATGCCTCAAATCAACCTGCTGTGGAATGTCTTAAAGACTCTAAGTTCCAAGATATTTACGATGCAATACTACTTTTAAGTGATTACCAAATTGAGGATTATAAAAATGCATTTAAAATTAACCCAACCAAAATAATTAAATTTAAAAACGCAATTTCACCAGCTTTTGAGAATTTAAATATAGAAAATAAAATCCCATGGTCATATTGCTACACCAGCACGCCATTTAGAGGATTAAAGCTTTTGCCAGAACTATTTACAAGAGTAAGAGAGGTTAATATTAAGGCAAAACTATTTGTGCATTCAAGCATGGGTACTTATCAAGGAGATAATACAGTGGAGGAAGAATACCAAGAAATTTATACGGCTATCAAAAACACTGATGGTGCGGTATATAGTGGTTCAATTTCGCAAACTGAACTTTCCGATAAATTATCAAAATATGAATATTTGGCCTATCCCAATATTTTTGCTGAAACTTCTTGTATTTCTGTAATGGAAGCTATGGCGGCCGGTTGTCAGGTCGTTACCACCGATCTTGGTGCACTACCTGAAACTTCAGCTGGGTTTGCAAGACTTATTAAAATTACAGGTAATGAGGAGGAGTACAAAAGTAGTTTTGTGCGGGAAATGCAAAAACCAATTGATAAAAATAGGATAGAAGAACAGGTCAAATTTGTAAGAGAAAATTATACTTGGAAAGTTAGATCTAAAGAGTTGTATACTTTATTACAGAATGTTTGATTTTTTAAATTTCTTTGTAGCTGCTGCCATTTCTTCTTGTACGGTATCCGTTAATCCTGCAAGCTTTGAAAATAATATATCTGATACATTAAATTTTAGTATTTCAAATAATGATGAAACAGGTAATCCGATAAGATATATCAGAATTACTTCTCCGTCCTCCAACTTTGTTATAACTTCAGCAAATGGGCCTCAAATTACAGGCGCTGGAATTAGTGACCAAACAGCAAATATCAAAGTCAATGATATTGATTCTGGTGGGTCTGTTGATATTGGCCTTGGTGTAAATACATTAAATGCACAAAATCAGGCTAGCTGGAGTGTTTCTGTTACAGACGATGTTGATGGTAATAATTTAGTTGGGTGCAGTGGAGATACCGGAGTTACCATTACTTCACCTGGGCAAGCCACGGTAGTAATATCTAATTTATCTGTTGCTGTTTCTGATAGCAGCGCCACAATGTCATGGAGTACAGCGGTTTCTGCCAGTACAATTGTAGAATATGGAAAGACCGAGCAATATGGAAGTACCGCAACAGGAACCTCAGAGACTAATCATTCTATAAATTTACCAAGTCTATCTGCAGATACTCAGTATTATTACCGTGTAACAAATACTGATGCAGTTGGGAATGTAGCACAAGTCTCAGGAAATTTTAGAACTGCGGTGGCAGGAATAAATACTGAAACAATAGTCACAACAACTACGACGGTTACTAATACTGTAAATGTTACAAAAACTTTAGTAGATACTACGCCACCAACAATTCGATTTAAAACTACATTTAAAAAAATATATGAAGAGGCACCTTTAATTGAAATAGTTTCAACCGATGGGACGGGGATAGCAAGAGTTGAATATTCAATAGATGGGGGAAAGAACTACATACCTATCGGCATTGAAACTGTTGGAAGTAAACAATTAGTTTCAGAATTTACTCCAGACGCAGTCGAAGATGGAGATTATTCATTACAGGTTAGAGTGACCGATACTACGGGAAATAGGACTCTATCTAAAGAAATAAAATTTACGATAGACAGGCTCCCCCGAGACCGTTACATTTCGGTCTCCTAAAACACACTGATTTTACTATACTTTCGGCCTAAAAAGGTAGTTTCACTAAGTAAACGCTTCTACAACCAATTTCAGCATTGTCCGAGTAATCGGACGAAAGTGTTATTATTTTAACGAAAAACAACAAATCATTTAAGGCTAAACAAGTGACCGTTTATGCAACGGTATCGGCTCCCCCCGCGTGTTGGGCCTCTTACAGTCATGGCTGGGCCAATTTCTATAAATAGCGGTATCTCCGAAATAACGGAATTATTGGTAGGTGTTGAGTATAAATTTATACTAACTGCAGCAGGAGGACCTAATAAAATTAATATGAAATGTAAAGACAATATTTATAAATTTACAAAAAATAACGACGTAGGAGTTTGGACAACTAAAGTTAAGTTTTCAGAAGAAGGACAATATTTACCTGAAATAGTTGCAGAGGACGGAGCAGGAAACATAGAAACAGTGAACAGTGAACAATTGAAAGTTAACGGTTTAGGAAAACTCAAAAATGGAATAATCACTGTTTACTGGTACGATAATTTTGAGAAAAAATTTGTGAAGTGGGATGCAGAACCTTATGGACAAGTTAATCCAATTAATACTAATGACTTAGCTGGTTATTCTATATTGTTACCAAGTGGAAAGTATTATCTTGAGGCAAAAGCTATTGGAAAAAGAACAAGTGTAACTAATATTATAGAGACTCATGAAACAGTTTATATAAATGACGATTGGGAGCTATCACCGTCATGGAAATTTTGGCAATTTAGAGAACAGAAAATTGTTAATCCTAAAAAGCTTGGTAATGAATCTTGGAAGGATGTTAGTTTTGCTCTTCCAAAAGTTAACTTAAATAATTTATCGACCTTAGATATTCGAGGAAAAAAACAGTTGTCAGTTTGTTATCTTCATGGCATCCATCTACAAATGATTATCTAAAAGTAATCGATGAATTAATTAAAAATAAATATAGTGCTTTCCCAATTTTGGTGCAAGAAAAAGAGACATCTGCAACAGCTCTCGAAAGAAGAGGCAAATATGGAGCTAATATTTATGCTGATCCAGACGGAGAGATTTTAAATGAAGTTGTCATCTCTGGTTTGCCAACAACTTGGATAGTCAATAGATTTGGACAGGTTGTAAAAACAAAGGTAGGTGGAATATCCTTTCAGGAAGTGCTTGAAGTACTGAATAGTATAGATTAACAGATTGCTTCACTTTTGTTCGCAATGACACACATAAAAGTATGTACTAAAAGTTATTGGCTTATCAAATTGGGAGTTAGTGCAAGAACAGTCAAACGCTATATCAAGTTAATTAATTTCTGGATTTCCTGCATGTGTTTTTGAATTGTTTCTTGGTCACGAAAATTTTTTGAAAAATTAGCTAGCCATGGTAATGTTTTCAATATTGATTCTTTTGTTGGATTATCAAAATCTCCGTTAGTTTCCTCAAAAGCTTGGCTTATAATTTGGGTACAATACAGCCTATTGGAAGTTTCATCAACCTTTTCAGTTAAGTCTGATATCTCTGTTTGATTACAATGGGCATCGTAGAAACAACTAACTAAAGCACCTTTTACCATTTCTGGAGTAATTTCTTTTGTTGTATCAATGCTGTAAATCAAACTCATTAGTTTAATTGTACTACAAATAATGTATTATTAAATAATACTGCCCATGTGGATAATATTTGCCTTAGAAAATTTATATTTTGCTTTAAATATCTTTGCTTCTCTTACTTTTTTTTCAGTAGCTTGGCTTTACTTTGATGCGTGGAAGGCCTTGAGATCAAACAGAGAAATTTGGAAGATTGTAGCCTTTATTATTTTAGGAATATCTTTTTTGTTTCGAGGAATGGACATGAGAGGTGTTGAAATTTTTCAAAGCTTAGATATTTACTTGAGAGCTTTAGGCTATATGCTGTTAGTTGTAGGTTTAGTTATAGATCCACTCCAACCTCGTCCTGAGGACGATCGGCCTTTGGCTGATAAAAATATGGCATTTGTTTTGATCGCTTTTCCTCCACTTTTTTTCTTGTCACCAGTATTAGCTGCAATAGTTGCAGTTCTGTATTTAAGACGGGCTAGTATTGGGCTTGAACGTCATATTTACCCACCTGCAATCTCTTTCTTTTCTCTATCTATTTATGAATTAACTTTTAGCTTAAATAGTTTTAGAGTTACTGATAATTTAAATTTATTTAATATTTTGGCTCCATTTGGGCCTATGTGGTTGGCCAATTTAGCATTTTTATTTTTAGCAATTTTATTTTTAGGAAGATGGGTTTTTAGATATTTACTAAAACAATTTCAGTCTCAACTTTTTATGGTTATGATGAGTTTGGTTTTGTCAGTTTATTTAATAGTTACAGTTAGTTTTACTGGTCTTCTTCTAAACAATTTAAAGACTCAGATACTACAAGAACTTACATCAGAAGCTAAAGTTTTGGAATTTGCATTTAATGCAAAAAAGAGTGAACTACTGTCACTAGCACAACTTCTTGCAAGGTCGGACCCTGCAGGTTTGGCAGGGTCCGACCTTAACACGAGCTCTCACGATTCTTTAGTTGTTTTTGACAAAGATGGCCTTGTCACATATCGTGCTGAAGACACCGAGAGGAAAGGGGATTCGATTTCGGGGGATAATTTAGTCAAGCAAGTTTTGTCTGGCAAGGAAAATTCAAACATAGTAGTTAAAGAAGGAGTAACGGCTCCAACAGTAATGATAGTTTCAGGTGCTCCAATAATGGCAAACGGAGTAGTCAGTGGTGGCGTTATCGTCGGTGATTTGATTGATAACTCATATCTTGAGGGTTTTAGTAAGCTAACAGGACTTAAATCTGCAGTCTATGGAAATAATATATTAAGTGCAGGTGGAACCGTTGGAATTACTGAAACTGATTCTAAGATAAAAGAGACGGTTTTAACAAAAGGTGAAACCGTAGCTCTTGAAAATAGATGGTTAAATTATGCTTTCTTGTCTGTTTATTCGCCACTTAAAGACGTTGACGGAAACCCTGTAGGAATGTACTTTGTAGGTCGCCCTCAAGTAGAAGTTTTAAATCTTGCTAGTAAAACTTTGGAGTCGGTTTTCTTGGGTACAATCTTCTTGTTGTTATTATCGATGATACCTGCAAAGCTTATAGCAAATAGTATTACAAAACAAATTAAATGACGGACAAAATTATATTTAGTATAGGGATTTTTATTAGTTTGGTAATTGTGTGTACAAGTGGGTTTTTGTTTTATAAAACCCAAACAGTTAAAATTGCAAGTGACGAGTTACGAGTTACGAGTATTCAAACCCCTGAACCGACGATGAAAGATACCGTTGCATAAACGGTCACTTGTTTAGCCTTAAATGATTTGTTGTTTTTCGTTAAAATAATAACACTTTCGTCCGATTACTCGGACAATGCTGAAATTGGTTGTAGAAGCGTTTACTTAGTGAAACTACCTTTTTAGGCCGAAAGTATAGTAAAATCAGTGTGTTTTAGGAGACCGAAATGTAACGGTCTCACGATGAAACCACAGCCACAGATAGATTACAAAAACATTGAAATAGAAGTATTAAATGGGTCGGGAATAAGTGGGCAGGCAAAAATATTTGCTAATAAATTAGAAAAACTTGGCTACACAAAAGTTTCAACTGGTAATTATAAAGAAATAGTTGATCGTGGTTTATTGCTTGCTCCAACTGACTTCGGTAAAGAAATTAACATGGTTGATTACATCTATCAAAAAGATGAAAAGACAAAAATAATAATTTCAAAATGAAAAACTTTTCTTTATCTAACAAAGTTGTTAGTATGTGCTAAGTTTAGTTTGGTATTTACATTTGACGAATCAGTTGCTAAATTATAATTATGTCAACCAAAGTTCTAATTACAGAAGATGATCCTTTGATGAGTAGAATGTATCAAAAGATTTTTACTTTTGAGGGTTATGAAGTAATTATGGCAGGGAACGGTGAAGAAGGCCTTGAAAAAGCTAAGCTCGAAAAACCTACAATAATTCTTCTTGATGTCATGATGCCAAAAATGAATGGGTTACAGATGCTTGAGAAACTCAAGCTTGATCCAGATACCAAAAAAATTCCTGTAATTATGCTTACTAATTTGGCTGGCGAAAAAGATGCAGAAAATGCAATGAGTAAAGGTGCAGTAAAATATAGGCTTAATGGAACTAATGTGTTGTTTTTCTAATCCTGTTTTGTTTTATTATCGGCCTTCATTTTTTCAAAGTTGTAATAATATACAAACCATTTAAGGTAACTTTCCCAACGAGTCTTTTTAAGGCCTTTATGTCTTAACCATCTTTGTCCTATATGCCCAAATGTAGCTTCAATTTCATTTGTTGTTTTTGGCATAGTTGGGTGGTCTAAAAACTTGAATGAGGTTTTTGGAAGTTTAATTAGGATCCTGACAGCTTTTCTCACACCTTTATGAATATACCAACTGTGGCCAGAATCATCTGTCCTCATCTCTTTCAGAAAGAAGAAATTAGCCTTAACCCAATCTTTTAAGATTGTTTCCCAGTATTTCAAAGCTTCATGACTTTCTATGAACCAAATGTGGTTTGCAATTTTTATTAATTCTTCAATTCTTCTATCTTTTGAGTGTCTACCAAGTGCATTTACAATATCTCTATGCATATGAGCAAGACATATCTGATGTGGAGAGTGGGGGATACACTTCATCAACCGCAGAACAAATGGCAGTTCCTCCATCTGTTACAGAGCCTGAAAATGTGTATTTTAATTCCTCCTTTATGAACCTCAAATCCTTAACTATTTTTGTTGAAGCCTCTCTACCAGCAATAGATACATGCAAAAGGTACAAAGTTCCACTTTGTCTATACAGCATCAAGACAAACCATCTTCCAAACCAAAGCCCATCAATCAAAAGATATGCAGTATCAATTCTTCCAGACAAAGTTTGATCAAATCTAGGAAGTTTTGGAGGATCAAGAAGCAATAACTTATGAAATTCACCCTCCAAATATCTTACAGACAAACCTGAGACAGAAGACAGCATTTCATATGTCAAACCCCACAAAATATACTGTCTGAAAAGATCAACTACTTTAAAATCTTTCTTTTTATTGTGGTAAATTCTTGAAGTTTTACAAACTTTACAAAACCATCTTTTCTTTCCAGTTCCAGTCTTTCCCCACAGAAACATTTTACTATTACAGGATATGCACAAAAGTGTTCTTTGACCCATTGAATACTATTCAAACTCAAAATGAGGCGTATTATCAACTATATCTTTCTGTTATATCAACACACTATGCTATTAAGCCAAAATATATTGTAAAGTCTGAATTTGAGCCAAAACAAATTGTAGATATGGTTAAAGAAATCTTAGCAGGTTACACAAGAGACTCAATTCCTGAAACAAAGTAATATTTTAACATCGTACGTACTCCATCAAAATATCACATTAAAATAGTCATAGGTTAGTCCTGTTCTACCAGTCCAGTTGGTAGCAAAATCTGAAGCTCCTTTTGAATACCTATAAGCACCAGTCGATAATTCTTTTTGTATAAACCAGGCGCCGTCTTTATTCACGAATCCGTAATAAACATCAATACCTGAATCGTCAATTTCAGTAATATTGTAGCCGTCTGTAGGTTTCTTTTCCGATGGGTCTATGAGGACACCTGTGCTATTTTTAACTGATATAGATCCAGGACCGGGCATGCTACCAAAAAAAGAAGCTTCAGCTTTTCTGGTAAATACTGTCATCAAGAATAACGAACCTCCAGCAGCACCAATTAGTTTTAAAAATTTACGTCGTTCAGGATCGTAGTCCGTATTTTCAATTTTCTTGATATTATCAGGAATTATGTCCAACACTGGCTCAAAACTCAAAGTTTTTGCTTTTCTTGGAATTATTAATGTTGCAAAATAAAAGGCAAGAGGAGTAAATATTATCGCAGTGATCAACTCTGGTACGCTGGAAGCAGATAAAATTCCTGTTACCGCCATAAAAGAGGTAACTACAAATGCATAAAAGGTAATTATTTTTCGTATAATCATAATATTTTGTTTAACGAAACCAAAGACAATATTAGTATCACACTTGCAAAATAAAATAGTAATTTTTTATTTTTTGCAAGATTGAATTCGTTTGAATTTGTTAGAAGAGTTGCAACCAAATACGCTGTTATCGGCAAAAAAAGATATGAATTTATTGAAATAAACGCTGAAACTAATATCAAAAATAATAAATAAATCATGGTAATGGTGTAGCTAATAATAACCCATTTGATTCAATAGATTCTCTTAACGCTCTAATTTCAGCCCGTATAAGTAATAGTTCAGGCTGAGAATTTGGTAAAGCTGTGGAAGTTGCACCAGGCATTGGTGTTTTGACTAATTGAGTAATAATGGTAGTTGGCTTTTCGGTAGTTTTACTTACTTTAGAAATTATAATAATGGAGAATGCCATATTTAAAATACATAAAAAGAAAATAATAACTAAAACTCTAGAGTACTTTTCCATAATATAAATATTACCACTTTACAAAGAGATTAAAATTATGTAAATTACCAATATGGTCAAAGGAAAGGCAGCTAAAAAAATTAACAAAACAGTAAAGGTGTCTAACATTTTAGAGGCATTTAATGTAGAGATGATTAATGATCAAATAGTTGAATTAAGAGCAGATATGTCTCGATGTGTAAATGAGTCTATTTCCGTTTCCATATTATCTTTGTTGTTATTTATTGGTTCGCCTTCAGTTTTTCCTGAAATAATTAACCCTTATCTGCCATCTTCTTTAAAGATAATGCAGGCATTTGTTGCAATTCCTGTAATATTTTGGGTAATAACAAGTTTGGGCAATATGGTTCGTTATTTTAAGATACTAAAACTTAAAGATTCCGCTTCCTTACGTTAATTCAAAGTTGTTTAGTCCTAAAAAGATAGTATGATTAATACATGCTCTCTATTAGAACAAAAGTAGATACCGTTCATAAACGGTCACTTGATAAGCTTCAGAACGTCTTCAATTTTGTAATTGTCTTTTAAAGTTTGTTGTAACGATGATTTTCCATTTAGTTTTTTAAATTGTTTGGTGCAGTCTGTAAATGGTTTTAATCGCCTTTTTAAAAAATAAGCATTGAGCCAGAGTTTCGCTGTTTTGTAGTTTTGAAAACCTTTGATTGTTTTAAGCCTGCCTTGAAGATGTGAGTTGAAACTTTCGATTAAGTTGTTTGTTCTTGGAATGTGAGGCATCTTTGTATATGCAAAAAGATCAGCTGATCTTTTTGCAATATCAAGCATAACTTTTTTGCATAAATCATCTTTGGTTGCATATTTGTTGTATATTTTTGAAGCTCTACTTTTAAAATCTTCAGTTGATATTTTGTTTGAAAATAATGTTTCAATTTCATTCATAAAAGGTCTGTAAGTTGGGTCATTGTTTAAATTTAAAGTTGTTCTTAAATTGTGTTTGTAGTGGTTTTGGCACAGTTGCCAGACTGCAGTGGGATAAACACTTAAACACGCCTGTGGCGTGTTCTGGTTGTCATCTGAAATAATTGCTTGAAGTGGATAATTTGCAAGCTTTAGTGAAGAGAAAAACTTAAGAAGTAAGCTGTAATTTTCTGAAGGTCCAAAGACAAAATGGACTATATCATGTGTAAGGTAATCAATGCCATAAATAACAGGGATTTTTCTGTCATAGCCTTTGACTTTGACATATTTGCCATCAACTAAAAGTATCCCACAAAACCTGTTGCAATAATTTCTTGTGATATCAATACAAAGTGGCAATCTTTCTAAAACTTCAAAGTAAGCTTCATATGATTTTCCAACTGATATTTTTAAATCATCTGCAATTGTTCTAAAAGATAAACCTGACATGTGAGATAACAACAACTTTGAAGAATTTAACTTCTTAGCTCTATTTATTTGAAAATAGCAACCACAATCTTTGCAAAAATACTTTAATTTCCCACGTCTAACACCTTTTTTAATTACATCTTTTGAAGAACATCTAGGACAACTATAAACTCTTTTTTCATGCCTGAATGATACCAGAATTAAGAAAGCTTCACATAGTCAAAACACCAACTTGGATGGAATTATAGGGATTAACTACCAAAATAAGTGACCAAAAATGAACGGTCTCACAAAAGTAATATTAATTTTAGCTATTGGTACACTTTTTATATTAATTTCTTCAATTGTTTTTACCTCAAAGTTGATTGGTCAGAAATTAGATGAACTAGAAGTCCGTAGTGCTGTAATAGACTTACAGAGGATAGATGGAGCTATAGCTTCCGAAAAAAGTAATTTATTGGATAAAATATCTGATTGGGCTTCTTGGGATGATACATATCAGTTTGTAAAAGATAATAATACTGCTTATATAAAATCAAATTTACAGCAGACTACCTTTGATAGTTTAAGACTTAGCTTTATGATCTTCTTGGACGTCAATGGTAATACAGTGCATGAAGTAAAAGCCCCCGTTGGTATTAATAAATATTTAGTAAAAGATGAATTTTTGTTGAAATTTGATAGTTTAAAGTCAAATAAGTCAGGCATGATAATGCTTCCTGATGGTATGTATTTGGTTGCTTCTAAACAAATACTTAATAGTGCTTCTGAAGGTCCGGCAAGAGGAACATTAATTTTTGGTAGGTACTTCGGTAAGCAAGAAATAGATAAAATAGCAATTTCAACTAAACATGATGAAATTAGATTGCTTTCGATGGGTTCTCAAAAAATGAATGACACAGAAATAACTAACACTAATGAAAATATCTTATCTGCTAAAAATGTTGTAAAAGACATTTTTGGTAAAAATATTGCATATTATGTTGTAGACATAGAACGTGGAATTCATCTACAGGGAATTCAGAGTACTCAATATACGATTGGGTTTTTGATAGGTATTAGCATTATTTTCTTTGTAATGGTTTTATTTTTCTTAGCATCTCTCGTTTTGTCTCCACTTAAAAAAATATCATCAGATGCAAATAACATAACTCAGTCTAAAAACTTTATGCTTCGAGTGAAACATGAATCTAAAGATGAAATTGGGCTACTTTCAAGAAATATAAACGAAATGCTTGACTCACTCCAGTTGGCAAAAGATGCCGTCTATTCAGAGACCGAAAAAATTAAGACATTTTTCGATGTCGTTTCGGGAATAGTAGTGGTTATTAACAAAGATGGTGTTGTCGTTTCTGTTAATCAAAAAGGCGCAGAATTTTTAGAATATGAAACAAATGAGATCGTTGGTAGGAATTGGTTTGACGTCTTTATCCCAGAGGAAGATAAAGAAAAAATGAAGCAAACATTTGTCGACATGGTTACTAATATCAGCGCAGACAAAAATAAATATTTTGAAAATCTAGTTGTTACAAAGTCCGGTAAAAAATATTTAATGGGATGGCACAATAGTTTGTTGCTAGACAGAAATAGGAATATCCTAGCATCTGTCAGTCACGGAGAAGATATTACGGACAAAAGGAAGATAGAAGATGATGAAAAATCACAAAAAGAAGAGCTGGAAAAATTAAACCAACTAATGATGGGTAGAGAGATTAAAATGATTGAACTTAAAAAGGAAATTGAAAAATTGAAACAGAAAGATGAAAATACGCAATAGAATATTAGTAACAATACTTTCAGTTGTCATCCTGATTGTTGGACTGGACTCGGTAATAATTTTCTTTTTTGCCCAAAAATATTTAAGTACTGCTTCACAAAATTTGCTTACAACAACATCTAGATCCAAATCAGAAAACATTTCGACGCTAATTAATGAACAAAAACAGAATGTAATTGATATTGCAACAGCATCAATATTTAGGGATTATTATGTTGATACTACAAATATTGTAAATAAAGATAAAGTGCAGCAAAGACTTGAGAGGACAATAAAGGGAAATCCGGCAATTAGGGAGATATATATACTCGATGTTTCAGGAGTTGTTCTCTTATCAACTGATGAGGAAGACTTTGGGAAAAATATTATGGCGGATGACAACATTGCAGAGGCCAAAAATGGGCCAAGTGTTGGAAACGTACGTTTATATGGTGATGACAAAAAAACAATTTATACAATTTCCGCACCGATTTTTAACTCCTCATCGATTCTTGCTGGTATTTTTGTTGTACGTTTTAATACTAATTTTATAAATACTATAGTTTCTAGTGGATCTGAAACAACAAAAAGTGAAGATGTTTTTTTAGTTGATAAAAATTATTATTTCTTAACACCAACACGATATTACAATCAGGATGCGGTTTTGTCAAAAAAAGCTGAAACATTAAACGTTCAAAGATGTTTTTCTCAGGACGAAATAATATATGTTTCGGAGCGATTGACTGGACAAAGATATGTAAATGAACATCGTGGGCATCCTGCAATAACTTTAGCTCATTTTGGCTACACATAATTATATTCCTGAAATCTCGGCCTGTTTGATTGCAAAAATTGATAAAACTGAAATCAACACTCCTATTTTTAATTCTGCTGTTGCAATTATTGCCACGATGGGTTTGGGTGTGGCCATAATCGCTATTATTATTAACTTTTTTTTGAATAAGATTGTTGGTCCGCTTGAGAGTTTGAAAAAGGGAGCTGAAGAGCTTCAGAACGGAAACCTAGAAGCTGTGATTAAAATCGATTCCAATGATGAAATAGGTGAAGTATCCAAGGCGTTTAACTCCATGGCCGTAAAACTTAATGAGTTATACAAAAATCTTGAGTTAAAAGTTACGGACAGAACTTTGGAGTTAAATAGCAAATTGTTGCAAATTGAAGATCAAAACAAAAAACTTGACCAAAATAAATCAGCAATGCTTAATTTACTAGAAGATTCTAAGACACTTGAAGAGGAATTAAAAGCTGAAAAGCAATCAGTTGAAAAGAAAATTATTGAAAGAACTAGAGAAGTTGATGAAGAAAAGACAAAGCTGATGGCCGCTATTGAGGCTTTAACAAAAGCTTTTGTCATGATGGACTTAAATGGAGAAATTATTCTTGTAAATGAAAATCTTAATAAAATTTTTAATTTAGAGAAACAGAATTGGTTAATATCTGACATACAAGAACAATTAG
This sequence comes from Candidatus Woesebacteria bacterium, assembly GCA_963784785.1. GTDB lineage: Bacteria > Patescibacteriota > Microgenomatia > UBA8517 > UBA8517 > JAUYMM01. Next base: position 38,162 of record CAWASW010000001.1, read on the forward strand.
GCGACAGTTTTGATTTTGTAAAAGCATATAAAAACAATATTCTTGAAAAGAAAAAGATGGTATATGACGATATAGCATTAGGTTCGAAAATCTTACAAATTCGTTTTAGCCCAGTTTTTGATAAAGATAAAGTGAATGGCGTACTTGCAATAATTGGAGACGTAACTGATGAAAAAGTGTTGGCAAGATCCAAAGACGAATTCTTTTCAATAGCCAGTCATGAATTAAGAACTCCTCTTACTGCAATAAGAGGAAATACCTCAATGATGCTTGATTATTACAAGGAGTCATTTAAAGATCCTGAATTAAATCAGATGCTTTTAGATACTCATGAGGCTAGTGTCAGATTAATAGGCATCGTAAATGACTTCTTAGACATGAGTAGGTTAGAGCTTAGTAAGATAGAATTTAAAATGGAAAAAATTATCTTGGGTGATCTCATTGGAGAAGTTTTGAAAGAATATAAGGTTACAGGTTTACAAAATAAGTTGTATTTGAAATTTGTTGAGTCAAAGACAGAAATACCGGCTGTAAACGCTGATGTTAATAGAGTTAAACAAGTTGTAATTAATCTTATTGGAAATAGCGTTAAGTTTACTAAAGAAGGTGGTATATCTATTAGCTTGACTTATAACAACGATTTTGTAGAAGTGCATGTAGCCGATACTGGCTATGGAATACCTCTTGCAAATCAGTCATTGCTGTTTAGAAAATTTCAACAAGCTGGAGATAGTACCTTAACTAGAGATGGTGCCAAAGGTACTGGCCTTGGACTATACATCTCTAAACTTATGGTTGAGGGTATGGGAGGTAAGATATTTTTGGAAAAATCAGAGGAAAATAAAGGTTCTACTTTTACATTTAGCCTGCCTGTTTTTAAAAAGTAGATAGGGTATAATATGTTCTATCTATTATGGAAGAGATTTTAGCCTTTGGAGAAGAATTAAAGCAGTTTTTTATAGACCTTGGTTATTATTTGACCAAGAAGCTTCATTTTTCATTTATTAGGTTCGAGGAAGGAAAAGGTGCTTTTGTAACTTCTCTTTATAAACAGCGTGGAAAATATGCTAAAACTCTAGTTCATTCTGGCATGGCAACTTTAGCAGGTGTTGGGATGATGATTGCACCCGTCATTGCCCAAGAATTTCCAGGTAGGTCAGTCAATCCATGGGATATTGAGAGTAACCCTCAAGTACTTTCAGCAACAACTGAATCAGAAGGAATTGAAACATTAGTTTCTGAGAAGGTCAGAGATTCAGTTAAGGTTTACAAAGTAGAAGAAGGAGATACAGTTGCCTCAATTGCCAAAAAATTTGGAGTTGATGTAAACACAATTCGTTGGCAAAACAACATTTCAAATGACAAAATAAAAGTAGACCAATCTTTAGAGATTTTGCCAGTCACAGGCATTGTACACAAAGTTGCAAAAGGTGACACTGTTTATTCAATTGCTAAGAAATATGATTCTTCAGCTCAGGCTGTCGTTGATTTTCCATTTAATACATTTAGTAATGACGAAACCTTTGAATTGGCTATCGGTCAAACAGTCATAGTCCCAGACGGAGTAAGACCTGCAGAGTCTGTTGCTTCACCTAGAATTAGGCAGATTACACCTGATGCTGGTTCTGTTGTTGCTTCTGGAAACTTTGTCTGGCCTACAGCAGGAATTATTTCACAAAATTATGCTTGGTATCATACAGGTCTTGATATCGCTAATCGAGCTTCTCCTAACGTAGTTGCTGCTGATTCTGGTACTGTAATTTATGCTGGCTGCTTATCTTATGGATACGGTTGCCACGTTCAGATAGACCATGGCAATGGTTACAAAACTTTATATGCCCATTTCCAGCAGATATATGTCAAAGTTGGCCAGAGTGTAGGAAGAGGCTCTCCAATTGGACAAATGGGTTCAACAGGTAGATCAACAGGAACACATCTTCATTTTGAGATCTCAAGAAACGGAGTTAAATTAAATCCATTAACTGCCCTTAAATGAAATTAAATAAAAATTTAAAAAAAATATTTTTTTTTGTTAATTATAGTTGTTTCAGTTCCTGTCTCAATCTTCTTATTAAGCCAAAAAACAAGTTTTTTCCAAAAGGCTTCAGGAACACCTGCTAACTTAGTAATCGATGCAGCCAATATGACAGGAGAAAAAGGTGAATCTTGGAGAAATTTGGCTCAAGGGGGAGAGGACAAGGGAAGGCAACTTCTGCCTGTTATTGATAAAGTTAAGGCCTTAAAACCAAAGTATATTCGTATTGATCATGTATTTGATTACTATAATGAGCAAGAATTAGATCAAGTGGTTCAAGATATTGTCTCAACTGGAGCAAAACCATTTATTGCACTCTCCTATATGCCACCTGCAATTTCCAAAAGTGGCGATGTGACCGATGTTCCAGCTGATTGGTCAGTTTGGGAGAGCTTAGTCCAAAAAACTGTTGAAAGGATTAGCGGTAGAAATGGATTAAATATAAAAGACGTATATTATGAAGTATGGAATGAACTCGATTTGTTCGGCAAATTCAAGATTTCAGGGAACAAAAGTTACCTAGATTTATATAGCCATACAGTAAGGGGAGCAACACGAGCAAATAACGTCAATTCCTTTAAAATTGGAGGTCCTGCAACAACTGGATTGTATGAAAATTGGTTAAATAAATTAGCAATTTTTACTCAGGAAAATAATATAAGGTTAGATTTTATAAGTTGGCATAGATATTCAAAAGATTTAAATCAGTATGAAGAAGATATGAATAGTGCTACACATTATGGAATAGAAACTGTAATTACGGAACTAGGGCCAAATAGCGAAAACGACAAAGTTTATGATAATAGTTTTGCCGCGATTCATTTGATCCTAACAACTGCATTAATGGAAGGGAAAATAGATAAAATATTTAATTTTGAAATTAAGGATGGGGCAGGGAGTGAAAAATATTGGGGTAGATGGGGGATGATTACAAATGAAAAGTGGGGGGTACCAGAAGTAAAACCAAGATACCGTGCTGTTCAATTTTTGAACAATTTAATTGGTGGAAGTAGCCTTCAACTAGATGGCCAAGGGTCATGGGTTAAGGCAATTGCAAAAAGAACTGATCAAAATATCAAAGTTCTTGTTGTAAATTATGATAATTACGGAAAGCATTCTGAGGCTGTTCCCATAAAAATTATAAATTTACCTACTAATACTTTTACTTTAAAAAGAAACGATTTTATAACAGGAAACGTAACAACTATTCCTGTAACTGTTACTAATAACACATGGGAAACAATAGTCTATTTTGAGCCTAATTCTGCTACTATTTTCGATCTTTATTTTGAATAATTCGGGGTTGACATTAAATAAAATTAATTACATACTTAAATAGATATGGAACCTGCCACCAATATAATTACTTCTAGTTGGAAGAAATATTCAGTTTATGTTGTAGGGTTTTTGGTGGCAGTTGCAGTTTATATCTGGATTAGCGCACCACTTGTTGTAACTGTGTCAGGAGTCGGCGAAGTTTCAGCAAAGGCAGAATCAGCAACTTTAACTTTGACCATATCTTCGAATAAAGAAAATCCACAGTTAGCTATTTCTGCTGTTAAGGCAACATCACAGAAGATTAAAGAGACATTAGCAACAGCTGGAATATCAAAAGGTGACATCTCAGAGTCACAAATAGAGGCAGTACCAGCATCAGCAGTAGTTGCAGGGGCAACAGGTTATCAGGCAACGCTTTCAATGGGTGTCAAAACAAGTATGGTCAACAATCTAGATGGCTTAACCAATAATTTATATTCATTAGGTGCGGTAGTTGTTACACAGCCTGTTTTGTCAGTAGGTGATATCTCTACATTGGAAAAGGATGCTTATAATTTAGCTATAAAAGATGCTAAGAAAAAGGCTTCAAGTATGGCTCTTTCAAACCTAAAGTTTATCAAAAAGATAATTTTAATTGAGCAATCTCAAACTCAACCAACATCAACAGTTACAACTAAAGCTGATGTGGCAGCACAGGTGGAGAAGAACCTCTCACCAGATGATGGTTTAATAAAGATCGCCAAAGCCGTCTCCATAAGCTACAAGATGTGGTGATTATCTATTTTTGTTTTCTAAATAACTGTTTATTGCGTTAACTGTCGTTAACCAATTTCTGCCTTCTTTGTGTGCATCAATCCGACTCTTTCTTGCTAGTAGGTTTAGATGCTTTGTCGATAGATTAGTTATATTGCTAATTTTAGATAGCAACAAATACTTATCGTCAATTGATTTTGATTCAGTTATTGTTTCTAAATATATATTCAATGATCTTTCAACTGATTGCGCAATAAACGTAATAAAAGGAATAATGTCTCCATTATCAGCTTTTGAAAGCGATTGATAATATTTTTTTCGATCGTTTTTTAAAATTGTAATCAATGGGTATCCTTGTTGTAATAATATAACGTTGATTATCAGGCGTGATGTGCGGCCATTGCCGTCATCAAAAGGATGAATCGATACTAATTTGTGATGCATTATGCTTGCAAGTTCAATGGGATGCATTTTATTTTGGTTTTTTTTAAACCAAGAAATAATTTCTGACATGAAATATGGTATTTTTGTTGCGATTGGAGGTTTCAACTTAGATCCTGCTATTGCAACTGATCCAATCCTGTATTTACCAGCAATACTTTTATCAATTGGTAAAATAACTAAATTTTGAATTTGTCGAATTAAATTTTGAGACATTATCAGACTGGAATCAAAATCAATTAAATCATAGATAAATTCCAATGCATCTTGGTGACTTTTGGCCTCAAGATGATTCTTGAATGATTTACTTTTAACTGTGATTCCTTCACTAATTATTAAATATGTTTCTTGATAAGTTAAATTGTTACCTTCAATAGCATTGCTGTTGTATGTCATCTCAATCATGAACCTCTCTCTTAATTTGCTAACAATGGTAGGGGATAATGGCCGATAAGTTTTTAACTTATGCCATTTTTCATCAATTCTATTAACCAAATCCTGAGATAAATAGGCTGGTTTATTATGGTATAGCTTCATATTTAGTATTATACCATAATAGTACTAAAACGTGTCTACGGAATGAATTGAATGCTTTCTGTACTTATTTTTTCATAACCGTTTGTCTTCATCCAACTAATTGCTTCTATCTTAGCCTCCTCATAATTGGTATCGATTATCCTTATTCTGACTATGCCATCATTAGACGTCGTAATTTCAAACTTTGGGTTGTTTATCTTACCGATGCTAGCAAGTTTAATTATCTGTTGAAATGACTCGCGTGAATTGATATCTATCGATGGAATATTTCCTGTAGTTTTATATTCGTTACCATCGAATGTAACTGACTTAATTTTAGTAATGTCAACAGTTTTGTTGGCCTTTTTTGTAAAAAAACTAATATATAGAAGGACCGACAGCGAGATGATTGATATCGTTATAATTATGTAGATAATATATTTTTTCATGGATTGGATTGTATTGGGAACAAAGCGTCTGGATATCCTCCGTTGTCTCCAACATGATAATTGATTTCGCCACATTTAATTGTGTTTGATCCTGCTAAATCACATTTAATTGGTTTTCCATCGCTAAAGTATGAATCTATGGAATAGCAGACACCGTTTTTGCAATCAAATCCTGCAACATGGGCTATTTTTTCTGATGAATAATCAGTAGTTACAGTACCGCCATAGATTAGTAGCCCTGAATAATTAGTTAAGTCGTTTGTGCTAACCATTCTATTTCGTAGTCCATAATCTACAGCATGATCAAATCCATTTTGTTGAAGACTAAGCAGAGTTGCATCAGCAGATGTTTTGGATCCACCGCTCCAATAAAAGGTATCGATTATATTTTGTGGGTTTGGGTTATGCTCAGTAATTTTTAATATGTTGATTGATGTCGATGGTGCACACCCTAATTCAGTCAAAGTTGATCCATATCTGTTAATTGGTTTGCCGTTATCATTTGTTGTTTGCATGAATATCTCAAAATTATTGATGCCTGAATTTGATATCTTTTCACTTGCTTTTTCTTTTTCAACGGCAAGATTTTGTTGAGTTGAATTTGCTGAACTATTATTTACATCGATTTCTCCTTTATTGTATTTTGCTGGTTCTACTGTAATTGTTGCTGCTATTGGTGTAGTGAATTTGTCTTTTAGATAAGCTATAAATTTGTTAATTTGCGGCAAAACCTGTGATTTGTTTGGATTGTTGTACTCGTAATTTATAAAAGCAGCAGGTAATGCAATAAATGGACTAATTTTTAACCCCGTGCTTATTTTTGCCACATCAAGTCCTGCAGCCGCAACATTTTCAAATCCTTTTGCCAAATTTCCTGCCAAGGTCGTGACACTAGTTGGCTGGGTGGGGGAATTATTACTTACAACTTGATAGTTATTAACACTGTTTTCAACCAAAAATTCTGGGTATTTGTCAAGCCTTCTCGAAGCCACATCAATTGTATTGTCGATATCACGCATCAGTTTGCTTAAACCTTTTTTATCAGCAGGATATTTCTGACTATATGCATAGGATAACTCTGCTTTGATATTGCCTATTGCTTTTTGATATTTTTCGTTTTGAATCATCCGAAGAAGATAATCTTTTTGTAAATCAGTGTTTACGTCCAATAATCTTGGGTCGTTTTTACGAATTCTTATTTCTACTACCTCACCATCTGTCCCGATATAAGATTTTGCATTTTCAATATCAGTGGTCCAACTACTATAATTACTTTTAGAACTATCTCCAAGAAGTACATGTCTTATTACTTCCTCTGGAGTTGAAAATGCTTGACCTGATCCTTGAGGAAATTCTGCAGTTAAAATTCTATTCCCCAAGTCGTCTATTCCAGCTCTTGGATTTGTCGTTGTTGTTAATCCTCCTGGTAAAATTGGAATATTTTGATCTAAGTTTGTGACCCCCTTATATAATGTTATGTATTGATTTGCCTCGCTTTCAACAATTCTTTGTCCGTTTATATCTACGACAGGTACATTTTCAATTCTTGGTGCATCGGCTACTCTTGGTCCATCTATATTGCCTGGTGCAATTGCCACAATATCATCAAACAATCTGTTTACAGGTCCTGCAACCCAATCATTCCAAACTCTTGTTCCAACATCTGCAACTGCATTTGCCGGGCGGACTACATAAGCATTCCAACCCAAAGCAAGGGTATTTTGATTTGGTTCTGCTGCCGTTCTGACTGTCTCATGTGCTACAGGTTCAACTCTTGCAGGTGAATCTGGTAGACGGTAAAGAGAATCTTCAGCATTAGAAACTGAAGATGCAGCATCATCTCCTTGAGATGGCCCAACAGGTGCTTGCGGTCTACTTTTTGCCAATTTATCGTCGTAAATCTTATTCCTAATATCGTCTATCGTTGATAAATTAATATCTTTTGGTTTGTATCCTTCTTCCAAAAGACTTATTGCTATTTCCTCGCTACTTAATACTCCTTTTCCTTCTAAAGAAATCAATGACTTTTCTAAAGCTAATTGATTTGTTTTGTCGAGCCCTAGCAATTCAAGTATAGATTTTGATTGTTGCCCTTCTGTTAATGGTACTATTCTAAATCCAGATTCGTCCAATTTGATACTATTTGAATCAAAACCCAAACTTCCAGTGCCAAAAAAAGCATAATATTTGCCATCTACCACGATGATTCTACCATCCCCGAATACTCTGTCTCCATTTTTTATTGGTTTGAATTGATTATCATTTAATGAGCTATGATTTTGTTGTATCTCAACTGTTCCGTCTGTTTTTACTCTTACTACTGATCCTTCAACGTCAATATCTCCAACTGGGCGGTAAGTAGCTGCAATATCCGTGTCTCCTATACTAACTCTTCCAAAAAGTGTGTCGGCGAATGATCCATTGGCAATATTTTCAACTGTTCTATTTATACCTACTCTTGCATTTTCTACTGCATTACTTAAATCTCTGCCAGTATTAGCAAACGCATCTGGATTTATCTTTGCTCTTTCTGTACTCAGCCAATCAGTTACATTGTTTCTTACTTCTGTTAATCTGTTTACAACAGGAGCAGGGGCATCTAGATTACCCAAATTAGGAGTTATATTAACTCTATTTGCTAGATTATCAAGTACTGCTGCAACTGGTGCATTTGCAACTGGTGTATCAATTCGTCCTTCTAGACCACTAACATCAACATTGTTTGCTAATTTAGTTGTCAATGCATTTGTTAAGCTTTCAGACGTTGTAGAAGAAATTGGCCTTGAAAAACCTAATTCACCTCTATTGAAATCTGCAATTCCACCCCCAACATCTCCAGCAAGTGCTGCAATTGCCATAGCTTTTGAAAGTCCACTTGAATTTTTATCTTGAAAAATTTGGACAGCATCAACAGAGTCAATTCCAAGGTTTGTTGCTGAAACCCCAGTGTTTAACAACTTGGTTCCAAGGCTTAGTGATTTGCTTGCAAATTGGCTAGTTCCAAGAGTTGCAAAGTTTAGCATTGTTCGGCCAGTTGCTTTTTGGCAACTTAAATCCCAGCCATTTGCTGCACAGTAGGAAGCAGCATCTCCTGCTTGATAAACTGTCGAAACTACCTGTACTTGGCCTAATGTCGTGACTACAGCAGCGCCTGCACCTCCTTGAACCGCTGCGGTTGTAACCAATTGTGGAGCAACTGCAATTGCATATGCTTCAAGTGTTAACACTGTTCCAAGTTTTGTAGTGGCTGATAAAGTTTCTCTGTCTGTAGCTCCTTTGCCTATCAACTTCGTATATTGAGTTGCCGCGTTTGTAAGTCCTAGTGAATCAGTAAGCGTTCCTGATCTATCAATTAAGTTAGTCGTAAAACCTGCAAGTCCCGCTAAATTGGCGCCGCCTCCATTTTGTTGATTTATCTTTTGGTAACTAGCAACATATGGTTTAAAAGTTTTTAAGGTTACTGTATCAATGGTGTCAAGTGTAGTACCGCTATTAAATGCAATTTTTTTATAATCCTCTGCAGCTTTACTTTTATAACCGAGTAGCCCAGCTGTATAGCCAATTGGGGTGTAGCTAAACATTGTAGCTGCTAGTCCATTTAAATTCGCCCCGCCTTCACTTTTTGCATTCTGTCCCTGCCAGTAATTTTTATAAGTGTCAGATACCACAGTATTATCGACTACTGTCATTGCTTTGTTGCATGTAGCGCTACCATTACAGGCTGCATAGTTATTCACTATTGGTTTTGCTTTTGCGGCCGCAGCATCTGCAATTTGTTTTTCTGCAGCTTTTGCTTGTGTCTCTGAAAGTGAACATGTACTTCCATCCCATGTCCAACCGGCACCTCCACAAGGGTTTGTCTCTGTTTTACTAGGTAACTGGATAGGTTTTGTCGTGTAATTTTGAACTGCTTCTTTTCTTTCATCTATAATAGTTGCTGGGGCTTGTGGCTTTTGCGCTAATTCATTTGCAGCCTTTTGTTCATCTGCAATTTCTTTAAGTCTCAATTCTCTCGCTGCTTCCTGTTTAGCAGCTGCTTGTGCTGCATCAATTCTTTTATCCTTCAAATCTTGTAATTTTCTAGCTGCAATTTGTCTATTTTTTTCAATTAGTGCTATTTGTGCAGCTTTTGCAGCAGCAGCTTTTGCGGTAGCAGCTTTCTTTTCAGCAATTTTTTGTGTAAATTCAGCAATTGTGTCTTTGTCTTTGGTGAATGTTTTAATTTTTGTCAATACGAATTTGTCGAGGTCCCCACAGTTTGAATTAAGTGATTTGCATACACTTGCTATATCCTTTGCTACTTTTGGATTTGCGTCACCATTAGCAAATTTTGACATAAGATCAATTTGTTGGCTATTACTCAGGCGATTTCCCGTACTGTCTTGTGCAGGATATTCTTTTGGGTGTGCATTTCTATATGCTTGGTTAACTTCAGTATCTGCTGACGCTTCATTTGCTGCTTCACATTCTTTTCTAGCAGTTGGACTACCAAGACCAGCACAGGCTGCAGTAGTTTTTGCAAAAGATTCTATGACTTGTTTCTGTACTGTATCGTTAGTAATTACAACTGTCACAGCAATTGAAGACAATATGAATAGAGTAGAGAATAAGCTTAATACAATTTTTCTAAATGACGGCAGCATTTGATATAATTATATGTAGTTTATATTTTTAAGTAAATGGGCTGTTAGTATAGTGGTAATACACATCATTCGCATTGATGAAACGCCGGTCCAATTCCGGCACAGTCCACAATTTATATTGGTTTATATTTTGTCATAATATAAATTAACAGTAATTTATATTGTCATTCTGCTGTTTTTGGCATGTCTTCCAACTTTTTGAGCTCAGATATGGCTGTTTGGTAGTCGTTGGTATTTGCGTCGACAAGTTTTAAGACAAGATTCATTTGTTCTTTGGCTTTATCTATCTGGTTATCTCCTTTATAAGCCATAGCAAGGTTAAAATGGCTATTTGCAAAGTCAGGTTTGGCAAGAACTGCAAGCTCAAATATTTTAATGGCATCTTTATAATTTCCTTGAGCTAAATAAATACCCCCAAGTTTTATTCTTAAAATTGGATTAATCGGATTTAAAAATATAGCTTGACCATAGCTTTGAATTGCAAATTTATCAACGTCTTTTATGAAAGGGGAGATGTTAACATAAATGTCTCCCATATTTTCCCAAGATGTAGATTTATTTGGATTAATCGATATTGCAGCTTTTGCTTCCTGAATTGACTGCTGTATTAATTGAGTTAATGTTTTTTTATCTTCTTCCGTAATATCTTTTTTTGTTGAGAGGCTTTGCGCAAGCCTAATATTTATTTCTGCTGATTGCAAATGATATCTATCAACAAATGGATTGGCGTTAACAGTCTTATTGATTGAATCATAGGTTTTAATAGCCTCATTTTGGGAAATATATCGAGCCGTTTGTTCGAACAAATACTCTGCGTAAAATGCTTTGTAAACATAATACATAGATGCAAAAATTAACAAAAATAACGGTATTGTCATCACAACCAGTGGAATATTAGAGTTAAATGTCCCTCCAACCTCTTTTGTTTTGTTATTTAGTGCAAATAATAAAAATATAATTGGGAAAAAGGCAGGAGAATAGGGATATAGAAAAGAAATTATGAATGCAATTAGGATAGCAGCGTTATATGGATTTAATTCTAATATATTTTTGAGGCTAAATATAAAGATTGATAAAAACAACAATATTCCAATTATTCCAACTTCAGCCGTTACGGTTAAGAAAGTGTTTGAACCTACCAAAAATCTTGAATTCCAATTAGCATACGAATTTGAGATAACTGGTCTGAATCTATCGTAACTTGAGACAAAGTTTGTTGGCCCAACCCCAATTAAAGGTCTTTCTTTTAATGAATCTACAGCGACAGACCAACTAACTTTGATGTTAGGTAGGAGCGGCGAGGTAACTTTACCAGGGAGAATTGCGTACAGATTAGTAAATGCGCTTATAAAAATTATTAAACTTGTGATATTAAAAAATATTTTATAGATTACATTTTTATTTTTAATGATTTCAAATACTGATATAGATAGTGTAACTATTGTGTAAGAAAATGAATTAATAAGGTTGCCAAAATTTGCGTAGTTATTTTTAATTAAGCCAGTAAAGGCCAATATCTGCAAAATTGAAAAAATAGTAGAAGATAATACGATCACTTTACTTACATCATCTTTATCTTTGTTATCTAATTGATTTGCAAAAAAATAAATGATTGCTCCAAGAAAAATAAAGCTTGAAGTTCCGGGTAGGAAGAAAGCATCCATCTTGCTTGGTGATGCAAAGATACCTAGTAAGATGTATATTGATGCTATTCCTAGGATAAATAGGTCAAGAGCTGATAAATTCATTTTTATCCCTTTTTGAAAAAAAGTCTTTATCAATTTGACTATTAAAATAGTGGCTGTAAACAAAGAAAGCAATAATAGTCTGGATGTTTCTGGACTATTTGAATAAAATGACAGGAAAAAAAGAGGATAAACAAAAAATAAAATAAGTAGCAAATATTTATCAATTAGTTTTACTATCTTCATAACTTTATTATATAGATCCTAGGTCAATTATCCACCAATTAAATTCAACATCTGTATCTATGCTTTCTGAAAAGCCTACAGTAAACATGCCTGCGTCTTTTGATTTCACAAATAATACCTTGTTTTGAGTTGAGGAGATAGGTGTTACATAGATTAAGCTGTTTTCCTTAATTTTTGAATTTTTGATTTTAAGTTCTGACAGTCCAGCTGCAAGTTTTGCAGTTCCTGCTGTTGAGTTTGAGTTAGTCTCGCCAATTATAATCTCCCCAGAAGGCGAGGCGTTTAAAGCATCAGCTGCAACTATAAAGTTGCCATCTAATTTAAGATTTCCTGCAACTTCTACGTTTCCTTGGAAGGTTACGTCTCCACTAGTCTCAATTTTAATTTTGCCTGCCATCATCTCGATTGGAGCTTGGGCTAATGGTTGAATTGAAAGGGCAGTATCAAGTGACCCAAAGGCTTTAACTGCAATACTATCTGATACAAATAGATTGGTAAATGCTACTTGGCCTGTTGCAAACAGGTCTGTGAATTGTCCAGACTCTGTGGCAGTGTTGATATTCCACGATGTACTTTGAGATAGTAAGTTCTGGTTACTTTCGACTTCTGTCAACATCTTTTCAATGTTTTTGAGTTTCTCAGATTCTATGTTATCTGCATACAGAGTTCCGGAGATGGTGGCATCATTTGTTTCAATGCTATTAGATTCTATTTTTCCAGTTGTATCAATTGAAGCTACTATTTCATCATTTTCTCCTTTGATTGCAAGTTTAGATGCATTTTGACTATTGTCAGGTTGTAGATCGATTATTAAATCAGCATTTGCTACAGGAGAAATTAAGTTTGTTTCAACTTTTCCAAAAGAGCCAACACCTGCTATAAGTTTAGCTACTGTGGCTGAAGCAAAGGATCCTATTTTGTCTGTAATGCCATTTGATGTGGCGACTGAGTAGCCGGTGACAGCACTACCGTTTAGTGTGACATCGCCAGTTGAGTTGATGGCTAGGTCGGGATCAAAATGTGTTGGGTTTGTGAATACTAATATTTTTCCGATTCCAGATGGAGGGTCGATTGGATCTTTATTTACCGTAATATTTGCATCTTTTCGTACCTTCTCTTGTTCTCTTGTACCCACAGACACTTGTGTAGATCCATCATATTTCTCAAGAGCTTTACCAATTACTCTACTATATTTTGTGGCTTTCATTGCTACTCCAGGAGTGGAGGAAGATGTAAGCCAATCATTGATTAAAATTGGCCCATTTTCTAATGAGACTTTTATTGGTACTCTACCAGAGAGCCCTATGGCTTGAGGATTTTGATCATAACTTATTGTATTTTCTCCAAGCGGGCTACCATTTGGACCACTTGGAGTTGTTGATATTGCTCCAATAATATTTTGGTCATATACATTAGTTGTTTTAATAGCTCTATAACCGACTTTTGAATTAGAATCTGGTATTAAAGTAAGTAAATCTCCTGGATCAGTATCAGAAATACTTGGATAAAATTCAGCTATGTCTGTTGGAGTTGTTGAGCAATCGCGTAGTATTACATCATTTGTTGCACTAGTTATGCCGGAATGACAAACACCAAAAGTGGATGTAGTTGTGTCAAGGTCCAGTGTAACGGTACTACTTGTAGTATTTTGATTGAGAGAGACAGCACCGCTTCCAGCTATTGTCATTTTGGTAGAGACTGTTTGAAGAGTTGTCCCTGTTGTAAGGGTAGTTCCTGTTTGAAAAAAAATATTACTTGATCCGGTGCCTGTACCAACTCCAGATTTCAGAAGAAGATTGCCGCCAGTAACGTCTGCTGATCCAGCTGTAGTGCTACCTGACTCGATAAGTAAGTTTCTGCCTGTCGTACCAGCAGCACTACTTTCTATCCAAATTTTTTGAGCAATATCATTGTTAAAACTAAGAGCGTTTGTGGGTGCTGCTGTTCCAATACCTACAAACCCTGTACTTGTATCTACATAAAATTGGCTTGTATTTACTGTAAAATCGCCAGTAGTTGATAATGCTATATTCAAATTTGCTCCTGCATTTGGGGTTATTGTTAAAGCTCCTGTTGAAGTAATATCATTGCCATTTATTGCTATGTCTCCTGCAGTTGTTATACTTCCTGTTGATCCTACAACATCAAAATTGGTTAAATCTATATTTGCAGTTGTACCTATTATATTGTTATCTCCAATAGATAGTGAATTTGTATAGTCAACGTCAGTTAAAATTACTGCAGTTGTTCTAGGGGAGTTTGCAGATAATGTTAATATACCTGTCTCTGCCATATTCCAGTTTTCTCCTCCAGTAAGAGTAAGTTGGGTTGCTGCGTTAACGTTTCCAATAGTAATAAAGTCAGCGGCTGTTTCGTTTGTTGCAATGTTAATTGTATCTGCTGCAGATAATGTTACCCCTCCAATATCAATTGTTTTTGTAGTGGTATTGTCCAAGAAATTAAAGGCTGCTGCAGTTGATGTTATGTCTCCGCCGTTAATTGCAATGTCGCTTGCAAGAGTTAATAACCCTGCAGTATCAATTGAGGCAACATTTGTTGTGTTGTGATTGTAAATCATCAATGGATTAGTTGTTGCTGGTACAGAGGTTCCGCTATATCCAAGATTTATGTCTCCAGTAGGATTAATCGACATTTTTGTGACACCTGAAACAGAAGCAGTAAACAAATCTCCAAGTTTTGTTTGGTCAACTATTAAGGCGGCTTCACCAACATTGGCATTGTTATAAACTGTCCAGTTACTACCAGATAGTGTATTTGAAGATGCTGCAGGTGTTGCAGAAAGATTCATTACTGCGGTTCCTGCGGAGTTTGCAATTTGACCTCCCACAAGTTTTAGATTTCCAGATAGGGAAGTGATGGCTGCAGTTAATGCAATTGTTCCATCTGTCGTGTTATCAATAGTCTCAGCATTACTAAGTGAAATTTCCTTTGTAAAAGTTCCTGAAAAGTTAAGTCCTGTTGTAAGTGTTCCACCTGCAGTATCTACTATATTTAGCCCTGTTGCTAAATCCCCAGCACTATTTGTAATAGTTATTCCATTTGTCATGGCAGAACTTGCAGCTGAGTCTACTTTAATACCATTTGTAACAATTGTAGTTCCTGCCGTTGTCGTATCTAATTGCTGCACTAATAACAAATTTTCAGTTGTAGTGTCAGTAAAAGATCCTGCAACTGCATTATTAATAACTAACCCGTTTTGTGTGGTTGCTGAACCTCCATTGTTTACGATGTTGTATGTCATTGCGTCAAGGCCAGCAGTTGGAGTCCATCCAAATGTTGTTGCGTTAGTTCCCATTGCTAAAGTGAGAGCTGCATCAGGAGCAGTAAGTTGACTCCACTTAAGTGCAGAGGCAGTTATTGAATTGCTCCAGCTCATGACTCCTGAAGTATCAGAAGTTAAAAAGTACCCTGTTGCTGCTGCTGACATGGCAGTAGGTAGGGTATATGTAGCATCAGCAGTTTGTGTACCTCCTGTGAATGTTGTTGAGAATGCATTGTCTCCAGCCCCAATTATTTTTAATGTTCCTGTTGTGTTTGTAGTTCCTGCAGTTTTGTCTTCTCCAATAGTGACTCCTGTTGAGCCAACTATGTGAAGCGCTGATGCCGGTGCTGTTGTTCCCATTCCTACCTTACCTGCGCTTAAAACCAAAGTGTTTGCAGTTGCTGATGCCTTAATAGCGGTAAAGACATCAACTGCATTTACATTAATACGAATATCTTGTGCATTTCCTGCTGAATATACTGATGCGTTTCCTCCAGTGTTGAATGTAATTCCAGCCCCATAATTTGCAGGAGAGGTTACAGTTATATAGCTTGAAGTTGCTGCCACCGGTCCGAGTGCTAATAACGTCGCCGGAGCAGTTGTACCAATTCCGACTTTCCCTTTTAATGCAGTTGTTGTGATAGTATCTGCACCAAGTGTGACAGTATTACTTCCAATACCCGTTGCATCATAACCTATTACAATTTCATTCTGATCATTATCAGCAAGTCCTTTGGTATTTGTTCCTAGATATAAGGAGAAATCAGATGTTAAATTTGCTGTTGCTCCACCAGTTATGTAAGTTCCTGCGTTTTGTCCGATTCCAATGTTGTTATTTCCTGATTGGTTGTATCTTAATGCAAGTTGTCCTATTGCAGCATTTCCAGCTCCTGTGTTTGTTGAGTTTAGCGATTGAGATCCAACTGCTGTGTTACCGTATCCAGTAGTATCTGATAATAGTGCTTGATAGCCCAAGGCTGTATTGTGGTATCCAGTAGTTACTGCTGGTAAAGTGCTTACACCTGAACCTGTGTTATAACTACCTTGGTAGGTTGCAATTGCTGTTGAACCCATTGTAAAGTTTCCTGAATTAACTCCAGTAAATGTGTTATTTCCAAGTGTTGTGATGCCTCCTCCATTAAGACCATAATTAAAATTATGAATAAACCTGTCTGCTCCTTTGTAAACTATTCCGGATTGGTCCGCAAATGTTGTGGTTGGAACCTCAATATTTCCTACAACATCTAATTTTTGAGTTGGGGCGGTTGTTCCTATACCAACAAATCCAGTACTTGTTATCCTCATTCTTTCAGAAAGTGCAGGTCCATCGTCAGGAGTGGTAAAAAATGATAGGAAGGATGGGTAGTCTCCAGTTGTACCTTGCCAATATTGGTCTGCATAAGCTCCGATTTTTGCACCAACACCATCTTCACCAGTAAATCTATCGTTGCCTGCAAATTTTATTTCTCCTAGAATATAATCTGTCGTTAAATTTATTCCAGTTGAAGATTGTCGAAAAGATAACATTGGGCCTTCTGCTTCAGTACCAGTTTTTAAAATTTCTAATTGACTTTCTGGGGCGGTTGTTCCTATACCAACTCTGTGATTTGTGGCATCGACTATTAAAGTATCTGTATCCCAAACAAGTGAATTACCTGTTGCTAGAGTATTTGTTAATGCTCCTGTCATAGTGTCTCCAGCTTTTTCTACCCAAACATCTCCGGTTCCTCCTGCATCAAGCCCAAGACCTGTTCTTGCTGCTGCTGGTGTTGTTGGGTTGTAATTTGTGCCATCTGCCATTAAAAAGTAATTGGCAGTATTTGTTCCCATAAATAAATCATCTCCTGTAACTGTTAAGTCTCCTGCCATTGTTGTGTTACCAATTGCACTGACTGAAAATTTGGAAGTAGGGGTCGTGGCGTCACCACCTAGAAAATTTATAAAGTTATATCCTGTCGCCGTTGACTTTACTGTTCCACCATACAAAGCGCCTGATGTGATGTTTGCATTTGTTGCATTTAGAAATCCATTTGCAGATAATCCTGCTGCAGCCCCTTCAAAAACTAAATCAAGCGTACCAACACCATCAGGGTTGACTGTTATGACACCGTCTGATGCATTTGGAGTGGTTATGGTCATTGCAAGTCCTTCTACAGCAAATGTGCCTGATGTTGACTGAATTTTTGGAGATGCGTTTGCAAGAACTACACTACCTGCCGAATTGATGTAGGGAATTGTCGATGTACCAGTTCCTGCTGGATAACCTTGTAATGTTTCAGAATTTAAAGAATAGGCGACAGTTGCAATTTGAACTCTTGGTGTTGCTTCAGCATCTGCTCCCATTGTTGCACCTAACCAAATTGCAGCATTCTCTGAAAAAACTGTCGCTGCGATTTCTGCACCACAAGACGAACCAAGTAAAGTAGAGAAGACTCCATCTTGGTCAGGAGTAATAGAACATGTTCCAGAATCCCAAAGTGCAGCACCACCCGTTGAAACAGAATAAAGTTTAAAGACCATATCGGTCGCTACAGTTTTTGGATTTCCTAGATTATCAGTAAGACGTCCTTGAAAGGACATATATCTGTTAGGTCTTGTGAGTGCTGCAGGAAATGCAAGAGAGTTATCAGCAGTTTTAAATACTTGGTCGTATAATGCATATCCAGAAACTGAAGTAAATAAAACTAATATAGCGACATGAATATAATTTGCTAGAGGATATGAGTGATATTTTTTGTACCAATTTGGTCGATAAAAAAATATATTGTTTAATAATTTAATTGCCTTTGGCTTGTTACTAAATTTGTTAAGAATATGCTCCTGCCATGTTGCAGCTACTTTCTTAAAACCCATAAAGGAGCTGAAGCTTTTTAGCGTTGAGATTTTTCTGTTTAACGTTGCAGTGTTAGTAAATACTCTGATTGAATTTATATATTCCTGAATTAATTCCTGAGTTATTTTTTTATCGGTTGCCCAAGTTAAAAATCCAACTAAATCAGATTTGTAATATTTCAAAGACTTGTCAGAAACTCCGTGTAAAGTTAAATATTTTAAGAAGTTGTTTGTTTGTGTCTCTTTATTCATTTTCCGCATCTAATTAGTTTAGCCTCAAATTATATACATTATACCGATCTGTACTAATGATAATATATCCGCAGGGGTAGTCAAGAGGCTAAAACAAGAGTAAATCAGTAATTCATTAACACAGTAAATCAACAAGTTTCACACAACTCATAATTTAATTACCGCATGAAGATTTAATGACCTAACTATATCAGACGATACAAAAAGCAAGTATATAGTACGTTTTATAGTAATTATCGGATACAAAATATTGTGCCTAGAAACTCCGAAAACTTAAAATGCGGTTAATTGCGGATATTAAATTAACCGTATTTATATTCTGCAATACTTACGGAAATCGGATAATTACTGCATTTTTTTAAAAATTTTTAATTTTAAATTTTTAGTTTTTAATCAATTTTTGATTTTTAATTTATGGCTAAATATTGTTTTAGAATACTTAATTCGACGTTTAGGTTTTAGCATTTAGCATTTTTAAGTAGTGAGTGCTAAGCATATTTCTGTGTTGTTTTGTCCCAAATTTATGAGTATATTTATAAGATAGATTATGGAAGTTGAGAAGAAAAATTATTTTTGGTTAATTGTTATTTTGGTAGTATTTTTACTGACTTTTGGTGTCTTAGTTTATTACATTAGAATAAACGGGTCAACAACTGTAGTTAATACTGTTTCAGAAGGCAAGCTTTCACTGTCAAACTCCTATATTTTTTCATCACCTGTAAAGGCAAAAGCCAATGGAGACTCTATAAGATTAACAATTTTTATTTTAGACGAATCAGGTAATGGCGTCACTAATAGGATTACAAGTTTAAAGTCTACAGGTGAGTTAGTTAAGATTAATGATATTCAACCCTTAACTGATGAGACAGGGAAAGCTATTTTTGATGTATTATCTGAGACTGCTGGAAATTACGAGCTACAAGCCTTTTCGGAAAAAACTGCATTAGACCAGAAAATAAGAGTAACTTTTGAATAATTTATGTTAACTGCTCCTGATATAACAATTGACGCAACTGTCGGCCAAGTAGTTGTCGCAGAGACCGCCACGCCAACGCCTACAGCTTTACCTACGTCAACACCTATAACCTCGTATCACGTCATCTCCTACAGCGTCTAGTTTAGCTCAAACACCGATGCCAAGTTTCAAGCCAACATTACTTTCTATTTATGGCTATGGACCTGTTGATTCCGAGGTTACCTTGAGGGGATTTGGAGTGTCTGAGAGAACTAGATCAGATAGCATCGGACTATTTCGATTTACATCAATATACAGTTTTGGCTTTAATCAAGGGTTCAATTTTTTATTTCCAGAGTTGTGTATTCAGTCATTTGATAATTTAAAAAGAGTTACTGGACCAAGTTGTATTCCAAGTTTAGCGATCGGTAGAAGTGTGCCTTTAGAAATTGGTCCAATCTATTTATCACCAACAATATCAATTACTTCTTCTCGTTTTTTAACAGGGTTAACTACTCCTAACACAAATGTCTATTTGCATATTTTTAAAAATAAAAAATATAAATTACCTGTAATAAATTTAAAGTCTAATGATAGGGGAGAGTTTGAAATAAGTTTACCGACAACAGACCCTGCTAACTATAAATTGTTTGTAACAACAAATGTTGATGGTAACAACTCTGCTAAAAGTAACACCTTAAAATTCACTGTTATTTCTCCTTCTGAATCGATGTTGCAGTTTATAATTAATTTCTTATTAAGAAACAAAATAATGGCATTCATTTTTGTTGAGGTGATAGTCTTCATATTTCTATTTATCAGTGCTTTAAAATCGATTACAAGAAAGTACAATTGAAACTGTGTCATTGCGAGCGAAGCGTGGCAATCCTAGGCTTAATGGAACTAATGTGTTGTTTTTCTAATCCTGTTTTGTTTTATTATCGGCCTTCATTTTTTCAAAGTTGTAATAATATACAAACCATTTAAGGTAACTTTCCCAACGAGTCTTTTTAAGGCCTTTATGTCTTAACCATCTTTGTCCTATATGCCCAAATGTAGCTTCAATTTCATTTGTTGTTTTTGGCATAGTTGGGTGGTCTAAAAACTTGAATGAGGTTTTTGGAAGTTTAATTAGGATCCTGACAGCTTTTCTCACACCTTTATGAATATACCAACTGTGGCCAGAATCATCTGTCCTCATCTCTTTCAGAAAGAAGAAATTAGCCTTAACCCAATCTTTTAAGATTGTTTCCCAGTATTTCAAAGCTTCATGACTTTCTATGAACCAAATGTGGTTTGCAATTTTTATTAATTCTTCAATTCTTCTATCTTTTGAGTGTCTACCAAGTGCATTTACAATATCTCTATGCATATGAGCAAGACATATCTGATGTGGAGAGTGGGGGATACACTTCATCAACCGCAGAACAAATGGCAGTTCCTCCATCTGTTACAGAGCCTGAAAATGTGTATTTTAATTCCTCCTTTATGAACCTCAAATCCTTAACTATTTTTGTTGAAGCCTCTCTACCAGCAATAGATACATGCAAAAGGTACAAAGTTCCACTTTGTCTATACAGCATCAAGACAAACCATCTTCCAAACCAAAGCCCATCAATCAAAAGATATGCAGTATCAATTCTTCCAGACAAAGTTTGATCAAATCTAGGAAGTTTTGGAGGATCAAGAAGCAATAACTTATGAAATTCACCCTCCAAATATCTTACAGACAAACCTGAGACAGAAGACAGCATTTCATATGTCAAACCCCACAAAATATACTGTCTGAAAAGATCAACTACTTTAAAATCTTTCTTTTTATTGTGGTAAATTCTTGAAGTTTTACAAACTTTACAAAACCATCTTTTCTTTCCAGTTCCAGTCTTTCCCCACAGAAACATTTTACTATTACAGGATATGCACAAAAGTGTTCTTTGACCCATTGAATACTATTCAAACTCAAAATGAGGCGTATTATCAACTATATCTTTCTGTTATATCAACACACTATGCTATTAAGCCCAATCCTATTTAGGTAACTTATCTTTGAATTTGTTCTTAAGGGATTCAAGCTCTGTAATCTCTTCTTCAAGTTTTTCTTCCAACACCTCTTGTTTTGCTGTTAGTTTTTTGCTTATTAAATAACCTGCCAAAATTATTATTAATATCGAGAATATGATAATTGCAATTAGAGTTACAGGAATTACCCATACGAAATTTTCTGCAAGCAATGTTTTGCCCGTTTCACCATAGTTTGCTACTAAATCAACTTTGTATTTACCAAACATCCATGTTTGACCTAATTTGGCTTCATAAACTCTTTTAGCATTTGGGAAAATATTTTTATCTTCAAGCGTTACACGCTCAACTTCTTTTCCAAACCAATCGGTTAATATTATCTGTCCCTTTGGATTGATATGGTACCCACCTTTATTTACAATCTCAAAATTGACTGGAATCTTACCAAATTCTAAGAATTTTGGAGTCTTAAATAAATTTACAAATGAAGATTCTTCTACTAATCCATTAACTTTGATACTTAATAGACCAACTATTCGAGGTGACACAAAAGATACGCTTTCGTTATCTCCTGTCTCATTAATTTGCCCTGTTTGCTCAAAGATTATTGCAGCATATCGACCTCCAGCAGTAGCCTCAGTTGGTACAGTTACCTTGAAATTAACCTTTAGAACATCTCCTGATGGAATTACTGCCTTATCAAATGGTAACTTTACCCAATCGTTGATTTGATCTTCCAATAAAACTGGTGCACCATCATCTTCTGTAACGACGAAATCGACAACCTTTAAATTTCCAGAAATCGGAACAATGCTTTCATTGAAAAATTTAATTTGCAGATTTTCTGATTTTCCGGCATCAAGCGCCACAGTCTGTCTTGCAGGAGCAACAACCAAAGGAATTTTGGCCTGAGCCAAAACTCCTTGAGGAAATAGGGTATAGGTGATAGCGAATAGGGAAAACAGACCAGCAAAAATTAGTTTTATTTGTCTTTTATCTATAACCTGTAATCTATTCGCTATCATCTAAAATGTTGGTACCGCTGTGTACTTAACTTTATTAAAGTAATATCCTGCTGGTTGTGTTGCTGTTATATCAATTCTATAACAAACATATGCGCTTGACGAGTCGACTGGTCCAACATTTGACATTAACTCTGCAGTTGATGCACTCCTTGATTCTGATGCTTCTTGATCTGCAAATTGTTTTGCATTGAATACATCTACATTTCCTGCACCGTTGTAGTCAAATATTGCATCTGTTCCTGTTACATTTTGCAAAGAATAACCTAATCCTGGATATGCTGTTGGGTCTGAACCCCAGTCATAAAAAGTTTGATGGGTACATCCTGTACCATTACAAACTGTATCTTTAATACAATTATTTGCTTCACCTGCTGTGGCACCAGTACAGGCAACTCCATCTTTACCCATCTGATCGTTTTCCTCAGCATATAATTTATATCCTGCAGATGAATTAGTCGAAACAGTTAATTGATGATTAGTGTTATGAGTTGCTGCTAAATAAGTAGGAGATAATGTTCCCCAAGGTACAGAAGTCGCTGTAGTATCAGGAGAGCTTGCAGTTCTAGTGACACCACAGTATGATCCTGAATCTGTAGTTATTCCAGCAACTGTTAATGATAATGTTTCATCAATTGTGGCAGAGATTAAAACTCCTTCAACAGGGGAGACAGATACATCTGAATTATCTAATACGTTGGCCCCTGCATCTCTTGATTTTATGTTTATTTGATATGTATCTGCTTGACCTTGTGTGTGTGTTGTAAGTGGTGCTGGGTTAATAAGTCCGGGAGTAGAATCAATAGTTACAGTCATTGCAGTGCTTGCCGCACAGACTGTAGTATTTCTTGTAATTAAAACAGTGTGATCGGTTGTTCCATTTCCTGCTGTAATTGAGGTAACTGTCCAGTTACTGTCGGTACATCCTGTGACAGTAATGTCAGTTGTTGTTATACCTTTTATGTCGAAACCGTTATTTGCTTTGGTTGCTGCTGTATCTGGAAATCCATCATTTGTTTTACCGGCAGATTTTACGGCTGGAATTGTGACTAAGATTGTTCCTGAGACTGGAATTTGGTTTACAGTTGTAAATCCTAAGGTCAAACTTCCTGATTGAGTAGCTACAACATAGGCCGTGCTCTCTAGAGTGGTAGAAAGTGCAGTGGAAGTATTAAATACAGTACCACTAATAATGTTTGCTACATTGTAATTAACACTCCCAAGACACCCTGTTTCAAGAGATCCTTCAAAACAGATATTGTCTTTGGGAAATAAATGATTAGTGTCATTATCAGCATTTCCTGAAGCATCAATTGTCACCGTAGATGTTCCTGTTGTTCCAGAAGTTACACCCGCTTTATATGAAAATCTAGAATTAGATAATGTGGCTGATGCAGCAGTAAAATTAGCACTATGTGTTTTTTTGGCTGGTTTTATAAAATTATAGGTCAGTGAAATCACCACTAAAATTAAAGCCCAAAAAACTATTTTCTTTTTTTCCATAATATCAGTATTCCTTTAGACTTAAACAATGTCAATAGCATAATTATTAAACCTAATAATGAATAGGGGAAGGCAAATGTAGTTATATCTTTTTTATAAACTAATGCCTCATCATCTAATCTAAATTCAATTGATGACGTAATCTTTCCGATCCTAAACTTATTTTGAAGTCCACATTCTTTTAAATCTTCATAATTAACACATTTTATAGTTCGCGAAGTTCCTGAAAGTATATTTTGAGGAGCTAACTTTAATGTTTCGTCTGTAGTTTTAATTTTTCCAATAGGTTTCCAAAAAGAATTTCCGTTATTTTTAATCAATATTTTGTAATTAATTTTTCCGAATACTGAATCAATTATTTTTGGAGCGCTAAAATCAATAATCTCTGCAGATTTTTTTGGATTTCCGTCTTTTGATATGGTAACTAATATGTTTGTACCAATTTGAGTTTGATATAAGGTTGCATTTTGCTCCAAGATATCAGCTGGAGCATCACTTTCAAAAAACAGTGTTAAGAAATGATCTACTTCTTCTGTGTTTTCTGGAGGGGATATTAATACATTGAAATCAATTTTGTCTCCACCTTTTAATTTTATGGGATCTTTACTGTATTTAATCCACTCTGGAGCTTTATCCTTTGTTAACTCGATATTTCCATTTGTGTCAGTTGGAGAAAAATAAACCAAATCAGGTATAAGTGTCACATCGCCGCCGTTATTTGTCAGTGTATAAATTTGGTTAATTTCCTTTCCAGGTTTAATTGTTAATTCAAAAAGGGGAGGGCTCACTGAAAGTGAGATGGCCTGAGCATTAACAGCATTGGCAAAATATAAAGTACGAAGTATGAAGTATGAAAAAATGATAACAAATACAGAAATATTTTTTTTTGTTAATTTTCGTAATTCATAATTCATAATTTGTAATTTTAATAGCTTGGTATTGCTGTAAACATAATTATATTCTTATAAACACCAGATGGTTGAACTGATCCAACATTAACTTTGTAAGTAATTGTTGCAGTTCTTGCGCTCCCAACATTGCTAGAAGTCATAATAGTGGCGGCTGCTTCTGCCGAATTCCTGTCTGAAAATTGTCTAAAATAGGTGCTGTTAGTAAAATCAGCCGCGATGTCGTCTCCTGTCATATTAAATCCAAATCCGTATTTGGTTGTGGATGTCCAAGTGGCTGCTGTTGTTTCACTGCAAGTTGTATTACATAATGTATCTACAATGTCGTTTGCTCCGTCTGATGTTTGCATTGGATGATTTTCAGAAGCTTTTATGTTGTAGCCTCCTGCACCACCATTTGAAACTACTAATGTAGAGGTTGCTGTTGCTGGAGTGTCTGGAGAGAGCGTTCCAAAATTTATTTGTATGTCGCTTACAGAGAAGCTAAAAGGAATTATTGAATTAATATATTGAAATCCTGATTTTGTTCTATGCCCAGCTGATGAATATAACCCTGGGGCTGTTTGTCCTATTGTTGTATTCAAATTGTAATTTGTTGATGTTGGTATTCCAGCGCCAGAATTAAAATTAGGGAAAACTATGCGGTAGTTGGGAGACTCAATTCTTTCCTGAGCATGGACAGGAAATGGCAATAACCAAGCACCAATGATCAAGCAAATTATAAAACTTAAATTCCAATAAAATAAATTTTTAGATTTAATATTTTGGATTTTGATATTGTTTGGACGTTGGTTATTGAACATTGGTCATTCTTTGAATCTCTGATTCGAGTACTTTTTCTTCAGTTTTAAGTTCTCTAACCACTTCTTCTGCTTTTACTTTTTTTGCTTCAACTGCTCGTAGGCGAGTAATTAAGTAAATGATTATTCCTAAAGATAGAAAGAAATAAATTATGATCCAAAAAGATAATTGAAATATTTCGACCCAAGCAATAACTAGAATCGAAGTGACGATTGCTGTAGCTAAATCAATCCATTTCCTGACATGTATATAAATTTCGTTTTTACGAAACAAAAAATGTGAGCTAATATAAAGAATAATAATAAAGGCCAAAATCCAAAGCATGTTTTTATTCTAGACTATTCTTCCAATCCTGTATAGATAAATTGTTTTATTAGTGTTTGATAGGGGATATCTTTCTGATGAGCTTTTACTTTTACCCTATTTAACAATGCTTCAGGCATTCTTATCGTAATTGGCGCTGATGTTAGTTTTAGATTTGGAAATATCCATTTTTCAGCCTTCGACCAGTCTACATATTCAGTAGAATCAGCTTTTTGCCAGAAAAGTCTTTCTTCTTTTTCTGTTTTAAATTTTGGTATCTTTTTTAAATTTGACATATTTTAGCACCTCCTTTTTATGCATTTTCCTTGCAGATATCACTCGAACCTTTTTATTTCTTAGTGTAAACACTATAAATAGATTTGATTTGTTCAATGTCTGGCCCACAATTATAAATCTCTCTTCAACCTGAGCATGTTTTATGTCGGGAATCACAAATGATCCATCGTTTATAAAAACTTCCTCAGTTTCTTTTGGTAAAACTCCATGTTTTAGATAACTTTTGTCTAAATTTCCACTATCCCAATCAAACCTGGTAAATTTACCCTTAACCTGCATGTACATATATTATATGTACATTTAGTATTTGTCAATATATGTTAAAATGTGAATTATGATAAATAGCTATGATCACAAGAAGATAGAAGCCAAATGGCAAGAGCAGTGGGAGAAGGATGGAACATACAAAACATCAACAAAAAAAGGTAAGAAAAGATACGTTTTGGATATGTTTCCTTATCCTTCAGGTGCTTCAATGCATGTTGGTCATTTAGAGGGTTATGTAGGGACTGATATTATAAGTAGATATTTAAGGATGAAAGGCTTTGATATTTTGCATCCAATGGGCTGGGATGCTTTTGGACTACCTGCAGAAAACTTTGCAATTAAAACAGGAGTACATCCTAACAAAGAGACACACAAAAATATAGAAATTTTTAAGAAACAGTTAATAGCTTCTGGTCTTTCTTACGACTGGGACAAAGAGATAGATACTTCAAGCCCTGAATTCTACAAATGGACACAGTGGTTATTCATAGAGTTATTTAAAAAAGGCTTAGCATATAAAAAGAAATCTCCAGTTAATTGGTGCCCAAAAGACGAAACTGTTCTTGCTAATGAACAAGTAGAGGATGGAAAGTGTGAGAGATGTGACACACCTGTTGTCAAAAAAGATCTTGATCAATGGTTTTTCAAAATTACTGATTATGCTGATAGATTAATAGACGGTTTGAGTGGTATTGATTGGTTAGAAGAAGTCAAAACCCAACAGAAAAATTGGATAGGGAAGTCAGAGGGGATGAAAATAAAGTTTGCAGTCAAGAATTCTGACGAAATTTTAGAAGTTTTTACAACTCGCCCTGATACTCTAGATTCTGTTACATTCCTGGCGATAGCCACCGGTCTAGTTACTGCATCTAAAAAGTTTGAAGCCCTAGACAAAGTAAAAGAAAAACTTGGAGAATTTACAGGGAAGTTTGCAATCTCTCCACTTGATGGGCGAGAACTTCCTATTTGGGAAACAAATTATGTAGTTGAAGGTTATGGAACTGGTGTTGTTATGGGGGTCCCTGCATATGATGAACGTGATGCAGACTTTGCTACTAAGTATTGTATTGATATAGTTAAAAAGCCATTAAACAACGATCTTTGGGAAATTCTAGAAAAGAAAAAGTTAGGAGTAAAAGAGACAAATTATCATATACGTGACTGGCTGATAAGTAGACAGCGTTATTGGGGTTGTCCAATTCCTATGATTTACTGTGAGAAATGTAAATGGAATCCTGTTCCAGAAGATCAGTTGCCAGTACTTTTACCAACTGATGTTGATTTCTTGCCACACGGCGAATCTCCAATCGCAAGATCTACTAGTTTTCAGAAAGATGTAGTGTGTCCTAGTTGTGGTAAGCCAGCTAAAAGAGAAGTTGACACCATGGACACATATGTTGATTCCTCATGGTACTTTCTAAGATTCTGCGATCCAAAAAATAAGAAAGAATTTGCAAGTAAAGACAAAATTATTCCTGTTGATGATTATGTTGGTGGAGGTCACGTAGTTCAGCATTTGTTATTTGCCAGATTTTTTTGGAAAGTATTGTTTGATTTAGGTTATATAGATAAAAGCGTTGGTGATGAACCATTTCTAAAATTAAGAGCTCCAGGTTGGATACTTGGACCAGACTCTAGAAAGATGAGTAAAAGGTGGGGAAATGTGGTTACACCTGATGATATTATTCCAAAATTTGGAGCAGATACCTTAAGAGTTTATGAAATGTTTATGGGGCCATTTGACATTATGAAACCTTGGAGCGTGGAGGGTGTTGAAGGTGCTCATCGTTTCCTTGGGCGTGTCTGGCGATTATTCCAGAACGAAGGCAAACTCCTCGGGGGTGGCCGAATGGACTCCCCAGAGGTGGGTGCCGTTGTCAGTAAAATGCACAAGACAATTAAAAAAGTGGGAGAAGATATTGAAAATTATAAGTTCAATACGGCAATTTCTTCCATAATGGAGTTTGTTAATACAATTTCTTCAGTTGACAGCGGGTCCTCGCTCCTTCGGGTTGCTTCGCAGACCAGTCGCTCAGCTTCCGCCGATCAACACGAAATTTTGACCAATTTATGTAAATTGCTTGCTCCATTTGCACCACACATGATGGAGGAAGTTTGGCACGAAGTATTGGGCAATAAGACTTCAATTCATTTGTCGAAGTGGCCTGAATACGATGAAAAGTATTTACAAGTAGAACAGGTAGTAATGGTATTACAGGTTAACGGCAAGCTGCGAGGCACAGTTACAGTGAATAAAGAACAGGCTACGGACAAAGAATTTGTCATAAAACTTGCAAAATCTGACGAAAAAGTAGCACAATGGTTGATAAATGGAGGAATTACGAAAGAAATATTCATCCCTAACAAACTTGTTAACTTCGTCGTCTAATTTAGTTATCTTTTTTCTTCTAGGACTTATCTTAATCGGTTTTGGGGTGTTGACGTATAAAACAGATGCATTTTCCAGTGGAGATAAAGTAGAGATCTTAAATCTTCTGCACATTAATCCCCAGCCTTTAGGCTGGTGGAGCAAGTATAGTTTGTGGCATACTTGAGGGAAATGTTAAAGTACTGGCATGGTGCACACACAAAGCACAGAATTATGATTCATTTGGTATTTTTACCAAAATACAGAAAAAGGATATTACGTGGCAAAGTAGCTACAAGACTTAAAGACTTATTCTTCAAAGCATGTGAGGTTAACAACTGGTGGATTGAAGAAATTACAATATTGCATGATCATGTACATATGCTTATACAAATCCAACCAAACTTGTCCATCTCAAAAGTTGTTAACCAACTGAAAGGTGGTTCATCAAGAATCTTAAGGAAAGAATTTCCAGAGTTAGAAGAATTTCTTTGGGGTGACTCATTCTGGTCTGATGGCTACTTTGCAGAATCAGTGGGTGCAACAAGTTTCATCCAGGTTAAAAAATACATTAAAAATCAAGTGGAAAGTATGCCACAGAAGGGGTAAAACCATGGCATTTATGCCATGTGTTTTTTATTTCAACTAACGCAGGTCCTGAGATTTCTCAGGACTTGGTAGTTGAAATTTCTGGAGCTGTTCAAAATCCTAATGTCTACAAATTGCCAAGTGGGTCAAGGATTGATGATTTGTTGATTTCCGCAGGAGGTCTTGCGGCAGATGCTGATAGAATTTGGGTCGAGAAAAATATTAATAAAGCAGCCAAATTAGTTGATGGACAGAAGTTGTACATATATCACTTAGGAGAGGCGAGTGCTAAAAATGATGGGGGTATCAAACCATATCAAGAGGTAATAGGGTATAGTGCACAGGGTTTAGTTAATATCAACACATCTAGCCGGTCGGAGCTGGAGGAGCTGACTGGAATTGGCCCTGTTTACGCCACAAATATCATTGAACACAGACCTTACTCAGATGTTCAAGAATTAGTAACTAAGGGAGCAATTAATCAAAAAGTTTTGGAAAAAATCAAAAATGCGATTTCTACATATTAGTTGGTTAATTATATTTTTACTAATTTTATTAAGATTTTATTCTACTAAACCAACTTTTAAAAACGGCGATTTAGTAAGGATAACGTCAAGGGTTTACAGCGAACCAATTAATTTTGACAGACAACAATATCTAAAACTTCAAGGACTTAAAGTATATCTTCCCAAAATTCCAGAAATAACATATGGGGATAACATTGTTATAACCGGTCAAGTTAGTCAAGACAAACTTGTTAGTCCAAAACTTGAATCGATAGATGATTCAAGATTTATGATTTACGATTTAAGAGAAAAACTAATATTTTTCTACAAGACTACGCTTCCTGAACCATATTCTAGCCTTGTTGCGGGCATAGTAATTGGTTCAAAAAATATGCCCCAAAACTTCTGGGATAAGTTAAAAGCAACTGGAACTGCCCATGTCGTCGTTGCCTCAGGTACAAATGTGACAATGACTGTTGGATTTTTAATTGCCATCCTCACCACCTTTATAAAAAGAAGGACTGCAATTTGGATTACACTCTCGGGAATTTTAGGCTATGTAATTTTATCAGGCATGGAAGCTCCAATTGTTAGAGCCGGAATAATGGGAAGCATATTACTTTTTAGTCAGGAAGAGGGGAGGATCGCAAATACTTGGAGAATACTTATATATTCTGGAGTAATAATGCTACTTATTAAGCCCGCATGGCTAACTGATCTTGGTTTTATACTCTCATATGTGGCAACTATTTCCCTCATGCTAATGCAGAAAAAAATAGATTTAAGGCTAAAATTAATTCCCGCAGTCTTCCGTGAAGGATTATCTACCTCAATTGCAGCTCAGATCGGTGTCGCTCCAATTATTTACATGACCTTTGGACAGTTTAATATTCTGTCACCAATCATAAATGCCTTAATACTTTGGACAATTCCCTATATCATGGTCTTGGGAGCAGTTGGTGGGGCAGTAGGTCTAATCGTGCCTGTAATTGGCAAAATGATACTATATGTTATGTTTCCACTATTATGGTATTTCGAAAAAATATTATCTATTTTCTAATTTTAATTGCAGCCTCAATTTGGCTTGCTGTTTTTAGCATAGATGACCGGCTTCATATTATTGCTTGTGACGTTGGTCAAGGCGATGCAATTTTAATTCAAAAGAATACAACACAGATTTTAATTGATGGTGGGCCTAATAAAAGTGTCTTAACCTGCTTGGGTAAGTACATGCCATTCTATGATAGGCAAATAGAGCTTGTAATTTTGACTCATCCTCAAGCAGATCATTATGGTGGGCTACTAGATGTCTTTAAAACTTATAACGTGGCTAAGTTTGCAGAGTATAATCGTAATTCTAGCAGTCCAGACTATAGAGTGCTACAAAATGCAGGTGTTTTGCCTATAAATCTAACAAAAGGTACTAAGATGAGGTTAGGTTTGATCTACTTAGATATAGTAGTTGAATCTAAAGAACAGGGGATCGTAACATTGCTTAGGTATTTGGATCATAAGGCCTTATTCATGGCTGATGTGGAAAATAAAGTGAGTGATGAGCTTTCAGAAAATAGCGAAATACAAAATACCGAATATATCAAATTGAATCACCATGGTTCTAAGAATGGAATAACTCAAAAGCTACTTGATGCAGTCAAGCCTAAAACAGCTATCATAAGTGTGGGGAAGAATAGTTATGGACATCCGAGTGAAGAAGTAATAAGGATATTGAGTGATATGAATATAAAAATAAAAAGAACTGATCAACTGGGAGATATTGATGTAGTAGTCGATTAAAACAAAACAAGACCGCTGGTGTTTGATAAAAATCATCAAAATACCATACGGTCTTGTTACTAAATTTAGGGAAGGGGGACAATTTTGTCAAAAATGGCTGATGTAGCTTTTGACATAAAGGTTACCCAACCAATTCGGAGTTCATTTTGTTCCGGTATCGGAGAGATTACGCGAAAAACTTCGCCTGCTCCGATCAGAAAAACTATCGTCCGCGCTCTATAATTTCTTTCGCAGACGATCATCCACTCTGTCCCATTTATTTTTTCCGAGATGGATGTTTCTCCATCTAGAAAAACGTTTTCGGAACTGACTGGGTTCATCCCACTGGCATCTTCTGTCAATGAAACTGTGCCAACTGGGCCAATTTCGATGGTAAAATCTCCAACGCTTATTGCAGTGGAGTTACCGTCAATTTTGACTGAGCAGACACTTTCTCCTCCAAAAACTTTTACTTCCCGCAGAGGAGTTATTCCTTTGCGTGGAACTAGATTTTTGGGTATCAATGCTGTTTCCGTAGCCAAATACTGGTGAGCAGGGCTCATCAGTGTCGGAAACGGCGATGGCGTTGGTGCAGGCGCGGTCGAGTTGACCGGTGCACAAGCGTTCACAAACAGAATTACAAATATCGCTAGTAAAAGCAATACTCCTTCATAGGTGAAAAAACTTATGGCTAAAAATTTATTTCTTGACATGATCTTCTCCTTATTTGCAAAACAAGGTCGTACCGATTATAAAAAAATCAATCGGTACAACCCGTGCATAAAAAATTATTTAATATTATCCATATAAGTTGGGGACATCTGTCCATCCACTTGAACCCAGGCAACTAGTTGGTTTCCAATAAAAATTTGGAATGAGATTATTGCAGGATTTTGATCCTCCATCAATATTCGCTTTGTAATTGATTGGTGATCTGTTACAGTTGGGAACTGTTGGTTCTTGGCGCAGACGGATTGATTTACACATGTGTAGAAAAAGATATTACTTAAATCAATCGAGGTCCATGATTCAACTGTCATGTCAAACCCAATTACCCCTTTTTCATTTCGAAATGGCGCAACGACGATACGTCCTGCGCTCTTTGAAATTTCCACCTTTGCAAAAGGCAGTGGCGTAGCGCTTGGAGTTACATAAAAGTAACTCGTCGGCATCGGTGTCGCGCTCGGAGTGGGCATTGGCGCGGGCATGTTGCAGGCGAGAAGCGCTAGTATTACAAAAGTAAAAAACAAAATTTTATATTTTTTATTCATGGTGTTATCCTCCTTAAGATAACTTTAGAAAATAATTTGAACTTACACGACATTGGGCCTACTGGCCTTTATTTTTCAAACTGTACATTTCGTAGCTTACTGACAATACAATTAATGCTACGATGTGTACAATCAAGAATATAACTTCTGTCTTGATTCCGAATGCCATCTTTTAATACTCCTTTCCCTAAAATTTTAACGAACAAAACAAAAAAATATCCGCATGTGTGGATATTTCCTATAGTATTATATCAGAAGACTAGTTTAAAGGCAAAAAAATAACCTGACTAGTGTTTTGTGTTGACACCAGTCAGGTTATATATGTAAAAAACGGAATAAATTTAAGGCGCCGGCCAGATGAAGGCAACCCCCCCGCATAATCCGTCATTGGCGATAATTTGATACCAGTTTCCTGTATATGGCATCCAATTATAGCTTTCGCCATTTTCAATTTTGCATTGGAATTCATTCGTTTCGCTATCAATTACATTTATTGACCATAGCATTTTATTTACTGTAAGTGTCCATGGGTTTTCGTGTGGCCCGTTCTTGTCCGGTAGAGGTGTCGCTAATGCTTGTGTGTATGTAGCCTTTATTTGGTATTTCTCCGTTTCATTGATCGTATCCCTACAATCAATAAAATTGTAATCACCAAGACATACGAAATACAGGCTGTCATAGAAACCGTTATTTTTGTAAATAGCGAGTTTGCCTAACCCTTGCCCGATATCCCAAACGAATTCCCCGTCAATTTTGAGATCGGCAAATTCTCCTGTTGGAAGCAAATAGCAAGTTGCTGCTTCCCGACCAGTTAGGGGGATCCCTATTGTGGTAATGTTCGCACCCCCACATGATTCCCAAAGAATTTCGTTTCCAACAACTTGCACGGCTCTTACTGGATACGAATTTGAAGATGCAGCTTTTGTTGCTGTCATCTGTGGAATCGCGATTACAGTAGGAATTTCGTACGGAACGGCTGTCAATATGATTGCCGTTGCAGTCGACTGCACGGTTGGCTGGTCGGTGTTGATGACTGGCAGGACAACATCATTGCTTGTTGCCGCGGTGCCGCAGGCGGTAATTATTAATGCAAGTAAAAGGATTGACAAATATACAATTTTCAAACTTTTCATTTCTTCCTCCGAAGAAAAAAACATAAATATAATAGGACGATCACGGCGACAAAATAGGCAAATCCAATTAAATCAGATTCTGTAAAAATCTGGATCCAATGGGGGATGCCTACGATTAATACGGCTAGGCCGACTAATCTTAATACAATTTGAATGGCAAGATATGCCAGCCAAGGCAAATCAGAAATCTGTATTCCTTTCATTTTTCCTCCGAAGAAAAATTTTTGTTTCTAATTCCGTTTTTTTATCAACGAGCTTTGCGGATTATATAATATTTATTTAAATTTGACAACTATGGGTTAATTTTGATATAATTCAGCCTTGGTTTAAGATTAATGTTCCTTGAAAACTTGCTCAATTAAACGTATTACGGTCTTCAATTTTGTGCATATTTTGTGCTTAAAACTGAAGATCGTCTATACGAGATCTAAAAAATTTTTATTTTTGCTTAGGAGGCAAAAAATGTTAAAACGTTTGTTCGCTCTGTTATCTGTGTTGGTTTTTGCAAGTTTGTTGATCGCCGCATGTGGAAGTGCCTCGATGTGTGACAATCAGTACGGAGGTGCAGATTTTTGCACTCCTGAAGCTGAACCAACAACAATGCCTCAGGTTGTTGTACCGACTGAAGTCACTCGTGGAAACCCTGTTTTAGTTTCAACTTTGACTGTCGTAAATTCGACGTATGAGCAAATCACCCTAGTAGGATTTACTATAGACGGAGCTACAGTAAAAGGTAGTGACGGGATTGAAGTTTCTGTTCCGTTATCGGGGGTTTATGTTGATGGATACCTGCTGTTGGCGCGTCCCGGATGGGTGGAAATTTGGTCAAACCAGTAATTTTTTTGAGCAAGTAGAATAAAAGTAGCGGATGCTAACAATAAATAACCAACAAATTGTTACGTATCCGCTACTGAAAGACCCCTAAAACTTCACTTTCAGATTGCCACGCTTCGCTCGCAATGACACAATATCGCAATTTTGTATCCACTTCTTGACAAATATGTGTAAATCTGTAATAATTTTTGTACAAATATGAAAAAGAGACTTCTATATTACCAAATCCAAAAATATTTTGAATCCAAAGAGGCAATTATCGTAACAGGAATGCGTCAGGTGGGTAAAACTACACTTTTAAAACAAATATACGATGAGCTTGGTGAAGTTAACAAAATGTGGTTTGATTTTGATAATCCTTTTGATCAAAAAATATTTGAAGACATAGATTACTCTGTAATTTACAAAAGGTTAGCTGAAAAAGTCAAAAAAGGAAGGCTTTATGTCTTTATAGACGAAATTCAGAATTTTCCTGAGATCACAAAGGTAATTAAATACTTAATTGATCATTATCAAGTTAAATTTTTTGTGACTGGATCATCGAATTATTACATGAAGAATTTATTTCCAGAGAGTTTATCTGGTAGAAAGTTTTTATTTGATTTAACTCCATTAAGTTTTCAGGAATTTTTATATTTTAAAAATCAAAAAGAACTAAAAGAAGTCAAGAAGTTTTATTTAGAGACGATTGATAAAGCACTAGTCAAATCTAGCATATTTGAACACAAAAAGTATGAGGCTTATTTTGAAAGTTTCATGGAGTTTGGTGGCTTTCCTGAGGTTGTTTCAACTGATGATAATGAAACAAAAAAGATTATATTAAAAAATATCTTTAAATCGTTTTTTGAGAAAGATATCAAAGTTTTGTCTGATTTTTCGGAAGTTAAAGAACTGCGAGACTTATTACTTTTGTTAGTTCCAAGGGTTGGTTCAATGCTTGATATCACAAAAATTTCTTCTGAGCTTAGCGTAGATAGACCAAGAATTTACAAGTATTTGGAATTATTGCAAAGCGTATTTGTTATACGCCTAGTGCCAAAGTTCTCTAAAAGTATTGATAGAAGTGTTGCAGGGGGGAAGAAAGTTTATTTTAGTGATACAGGATTATTAAATATCATTGGTAAGGTTAATGACGGGCAGCTTTTTGAAAATTCTATTGTAAATGAACTATCTTTTTTTGGTGGTTTATCTTTTTATAATGATAGAAATGTTAGTGAAATTGATTTGATCCTGAATAATGAGTATGCTTTTGAAGCTAAAACAAATGGTGTAAGTCAAGACTATCTAAAGTTAAAATTGTTATCCGATAAACTTAATATTAAAAATTCTTTTGTGATATCAAAAAAGTATAAAGACGAAAAATTCTTTGTTACACCTGTAGTAATCTAAAATATTATATACTTCATATATGGACTTCAAAAAACAAATCAAAAAAGCATTGGAGGATGTAACTGGAATTAAAGATCCTAATGTAGAATTTACTACAGACGATAGATTCGGTGATTATAGCTCCAATATTGCTCTTAAAAATAAAGACTTAGACATTGATGTTATTATCCAAAAATTAAACGAATCAAACAAAGATTTTATTGCCAAAAAAGTAAACAGGTTCATTAACTTTACTATCAAAAATGATGTACTGGTTAGTAGTTTGATGCAGGAAGATACACTAATTAAACAAAATGGAAAGACCATCGTTATCGATTATTCAGCCCCAAATATTGCAAAGCCGTTTGGAATTGGGCACTTACGTTCTACTGTCATTGGGCAGGCAATTTACAATTTATATAAATATTTAGGTTACACAGTTATTGGGGATAACCACCTAGGAGATTGGGGAACACAGTTTGGAAAACTTTTATACATGATTGATTCTACAAAAACTTCTGACTTATCGATTGAAAATCTTGAAAAGATGTACGTACAGTATCACGCAGAAGCTGAAATAAATTCAGCTCTTGAGGGCGAGGCAAGAAATTGGTTTAAAAAACTTGAGGACAACGATACTAACGCCAGAACAATTTGGAAGCAATGTATAAACGTTTCTTTAAATGAATTTAACAAAATTTATGAACTTTTGGGGGTAAAAATTGATAATAGTTATGGTGAAAGCTTCTATGAGGAAGAAATGAAAGAGATGCTTAAAAACCCAGAAATAACTAAACACTTGGAAGTCGGGGAGAGTGGTTCAAAGATTATAAATATCCCAAATATTAAAACTCCGCTTATGTTTTTAAAGTCTGATGGAGCAACAACATACGCAACACGAGACCTTGCCACTTTACAATTTAGACAGAAGAAATTTAAGCCTGACATTATTGTCTATGAGGTAGGAGCAGAACAAAAACTACATTTTGAACAAGTCTTTGCAGCTGCAAAATTATTAAAAATTGTTGATGAAAAAACTGAGCTAGTACATATCGCACATGGATTATATTTAGATACAGATGGTAAGAAGTTTTCAACTAGAAAGGGAAAAACTATAAAACTTGAGGAAGTGTTGGGGGAGGCAATTGAAAGAGCTAAGAAGTTAGGAAACAGGAATGAGGAAATAGGAAAACAAGTGGGGATTGGGGCAATTAAATACTTTGATTTGATGCATGGGGTACAGAGCAACGTAATTTTTGACTGGGAAAAGATATTAAACATGGAGGGAAATTCAGGACCTTACATCCAATATGCCGTAGCTAGATGTAATAGTGTACTTTCAAAAATTGATAAATTGAAAATTGAAAATTCATTGGAAATTGGAAATTGGAAATTAGAAATTGAAGAACTTTCAGTTCTTCGTAAATTAAGTCAATTTTACGAGACAATTGAAATTGCAGCCAAAACTTACTCACCTAATGTTTTGTGTAATTATTTATATGAACTAGCTTCGAAGTTCAATACTTTTTACAATAAATGTTCTATCTTAACTAACTCTGACCAGCAGGTGACCAACTTCCGACTAACTTTGACAAGTAAGACAGGGGAAACACTTAAAACTGGACTTAATTTATTGGGAATAGAGTGTCCTGAGAAGATGTAAATTACTTCTTTAGATTTTGAATCGCTAATCTTTTTGATTCAGACTGAAAAAAAACTTTTACAGCATGCCATGAAGTTTCAACTAGCATATTTGGCATGGGATCCATTTCTGCATCTTCAAAATAGTCTAGGCTTCTAATAATATGATACATTTTATTATCTAGATCTAGATATTTCTGATCGTAAAATTTGAGCATTTCATCAAGTTTAAATATTTTACTTAGAAAATATAAATCAACAAAGTCTCGTTTTGTTCCTCTACTTTCAATCGCGTGAATTTTCATAGCTGCAATGTCTTTTAAAGACGCAAGTTCTATGCCTTCAAATTCAGAAGTTTTTTCATGTAATTTGTATTTATAATAAAATAAACTAAATTTAGTTTCTCCGATTTTACCCCAGACTGTTCTCCAAGAAGTGCCGTCTTCTTTAAAATAATTTAAATTTGAAAATTCTGAAGATAATTTTTTTTCATCAAACTCATTTAAAGTAAAAAAATCGAGATCGACTGAAATTCTATGTCCGATTTGAAGTGCAAGTGCTGTTCCGCCAGCAAGGTATGCTTTTTTGATAAATTTATTATCAGAAATTAACTTGATAGCCCGAACTGTGTCGGGGAGTAAGGTTTTTGTAAACATAGTATATCGTTTTGATTGATACCTAAAAAATCTCCCCAAAAATTGGCCGTTTTGGCTGAAATATCTCGACTTTTTGAAATTACATTTTTGATTTCTTCCCTTTTGTAATTACTTAGAATCCATTTTACTGAATTAGTATCACCTCTGTCGAGTGATCTTTTAATAATAAACGATGAGTCTTTGATTGGGTCTAATTTAGCATAATCTATATCCCAAAAATATGATTTAAAATACGAAGGAATCTTCAGATTCATGTGAATATTATAACATATGGAGATGTAATAATATATAAAACTGGCCTTAATTTATCATTCAAAACTTAAAACCACTAGCGTAAGCAAGTAGGATGAAGTTTACCGAGCAAAGCGAGGCAAACTAAGGTTTGGAGTGAGCAGATATTACCTGCCTATGCTGGTGATTCTTCATTGGGAATAGAGTGTCCTGAGAAGATGTAGTAACTTTAAATTGCAGCTGCATAGCCACAACCGGCAGCTATTGCTTCTTTCCTTCTTCTATCTCTTTCAAACATGCTTGATTGCAAATCAGGATAATATGCTATTCCAGCACATTGTGGAGTAAATGCTTCTTTTTGTGCTAACCAATGATTTGATAGATAAGATTGATCTACACCATGCTTTTTTAGTTTTTCTTTATCTCCTTTTTCAAGACAGACATATAATGTTTCGACACCTGTTTTTTGATTTACTACTAAATACTCTTTCATATGTATATTGTATTATATCCTATAGGAGTTTAAAAAGTCAAGTAAATTCAAGCAAGCCGCATATTTTTTTGTTTTGTAAAGAGAAAAGAGGTGACAAGAGGTACTCCTCAAGAAAAAAAATTCCTGAGGAGTACTCAATGTCGCCGCGCTAGATGAAAATGCTAATTAGCAAGCAGATTGCAATGACAACAAATCCGAGAGTATTAACTCCGAAACTGAAGCCAAACGACTTTCCTGCGCGAACTTTGGCGTGGATCCCCATTATGTTCAGGATGAATTCCAGAACAGTCAGAGCCCCTGCGAATGCGCCGATTAAAGCCGTCCATCCAAATTCAAATCTGATTTGGATGCCAAAGACGACAATGGATAATACGATCGCGAGCGCCGCGCCGTCCAATCCGAGTTTCTTGTTGAACAATGAAACAATTAAAAGTCCGAACAGCAGACCGTACACGAAGTTAAAGATTGTCATTTTTATCTCCTCGCTCTGTCCCGTTGGGGGCAGAAACATAAAATTTTTGCGACTTGCTTGATGTGAACGAACAATATCTGAGTCAGAGTATATTACTATAAGTCTAAAAAGTCAATTACTGGGCTGTAATTACGAATATTCTGCCCCAATCTAGATTACCGCTTTCTTCGATGCATGTTTGGAAAACAGCATGAAATTCATCACCAGAGTAAACTAAATCAAATAATTCACTTGTACTTAATTTTTCTCCTGTTTCTAAATTGATATAACTAGTTGCAAAATTATGTACACTTTTTGGTATCTTTTGAACTTTTAAAATTTTAGTGACTACGTTGTCATTTGCCCCAATTTTAATAATATCGTTAACTTCAAGGTTTGAAATATCAGCTCCTGCTTTGTCATTATGCGCTTCAAATCCTAGAACTCCTCTGACTAATGCTGGTTCATAAAGTGTTAAATCAAGCTCTCCTGTTGATACAAATCCTGTATCGTGCTCAGGTTGTCTGACTATGTTGTATTCTTTTCCTTCAAAACTAACGCTTGTTGGAATCTCCATTTCAGAAGTCTGTGTTGCTTCAGGAGTGTTTATTGGTGTTGGAACTACAAATGTTGGTGAAGGAGTTATCGTAGGCGGCAATTCAACTAGCTTCGGTGTGCTTGGATTTGAAAGAGCCGAATATGTGGTAGTAGCAACAGCTAATATGGCAGCAGTCCATCTATCAATCGATACCGTTGCATAAACGGTCACCTGATTTTAATTAATTAGCTTCAAAACATCTTTTAAAATATAGGGGTCTTTTAAGGTAACTTCTAACGAGCATTTTCCATTTAAATTCTTGAAATGTTTTGTGCAGTCTGTAAACTTTTTTGTTCTTCTTTTAATAAAATATTGGTTTAACCAGAGTTTTGCCGTTTTGAAGTTTTCAAATCCTTTAATTGTTTTTAATCTCCCTTCAAGATGTGAGTTGAAGCTTTCAATTAAGTTGTTTGTTCTAGGAACATGATGAACCTTTGTATATGCAAAAAGATCAGGAGATCTTTTTGCAATATCAAGCATAATTTGTGTTTCTAGTTTGTTTCCCTTGTATCTGTCATATATTTTTGAAGCTAGTTTTTTGAATTCTCCTGTTTCCATTTTTCTTGAAAAAAGAACTTCAATTTCATTCATAAATTTAAGGTGTGATAGGTCTTTGTAAAGTCCTAAAGTACCTCTAATATTTTGTTTGTAGTGATTCTGGCAAAGTTGCCAGATTGCAGTAGGATAAACCTTTAAACACGCCTGTGGCGTGTTCTGATTGTCATCTGAAACAATTGCTTGAAGTGGATAATTTGATAACTTTAGTGAAGAGAAAAACTTAAGTAATAATCTGTAATTTTCAGATGGACCAAGCACAAAATGTACAATGTCGTGTGTGAGATAATCAATTCCATAGATAACTGGTATTTTTCTTTCGTATCCTTTAACTTTGATATATTTTCCATCAACTAAAAGTATTCCACAAAATTTAGAACAATAAAGTCTTGTGATATCAATACATTGCAACTTGTTTTCAATCTGAGATTGATATCTTCTGTAAGCTGTGCTTCCTAAAACATCTGATTTTGAACCTAGGGATCTAAATGATAAACCTAAAAAATGGTCTGTAACCAAAGAAGAACTGTTTAATTTTGGCCTTCTGTTTAACTGAAACCAAGCTCCACATATTTTGCAAAAATACTTAATTTTTCCTCTCCTAACTCCTTTTCTGATTGTGTGAATACTCCCACATTTTGGACAACTATAAACTCTTTCTCTTTTTTCATGCGTGAATCATACCTCATTTTAACTACAAGTTCACTGAGTGAAACTACCTTTTTTGATTGAAAATAGGAGATAAACAATTCATTTTAGGTGACCGAAATAGAACGGTCTCCTATCAATCGGCATCTCACAATTATACCCTATATTATTAATAGTTCAACTTTAGATAGTGAAGTAGATTGCAAGGATTGCAACAAGTCCCATTACAATAACTGTAAACCAACCCAAAATATTTTGTAATTTTGTGTTTGTAGCTTGTCCCATGATTTCTTTTTTTGAAGCAATTACAATAATGATAGCTATGATAATTGGCGCTATCGTACCGTTTATTACAGCAGCCCAGAGAAGTGCTTTGATTGGATCAATACCTATTAAGTTAATCAAAAATCCTACAATTACAGAAATTATAATAACCCCATAAAAATGTGGTGCATTTTTGTATTTTTTATTTAAACCTGCCTTCCATCCAAAAGTTTCAGAAAGAGCATAAGCAGCAGATCCTGCCATAATTGGGATAGCTAGTAGCCCAGTTCCAATAATTCCCACAGCAAATAATATAAAGGCAAAGTCTCCCGCAAATGGGCGAAGCGCAAGTGCAGCATCAGCCGCGGTATTAATGTTTGTAATTCCTGCTGCATAAAGCGTCCCTGCACAGGCTGAAATTATAAAAAAGGTGGCTAAATTTGAAAAAAACATACCAGAGGCAACATCAATTCTCATTTTTCTAATTTCTTCTTTAACTCCAATGTTTTTGACTAAGTCACCATCTTTTTGTTCTTCTACTTCTTGTGAAGTTTGCCAGAAAAAAAGAAAAGGTGAGATAGTAGTTCCTAAAAATGCACAAAGCAAAAACATGCCTTCCTTAGTAAAACTAAGTTCTGGAATAAAACTATGCATTGCCATTTCTCTCCATGGTAAT
Organism: Candidatus Woesebacteria bacterium; assembly: GCA_963784785.1. Classification (GTDB taxonomy): domain Bacteria; phylum Patescibacteriota; class Microgenomatia; order UBA8517; family UBA8517; genus JAUYMM01. The sequence goes on from CAWASW010000001.1 coordinate 80,704, forward strand.
TTAATGGAAAGCGCTGAAATCGCATATGATAAAAGTGCAAAGGTTAACCATTTTAAATATTTTGCATAAGTTCTGTAGTTTAAGAAAATTTGTAAGGATAAGCTAATTCCTGCAAAAAGAACAAGACCCATTACAAAATTAAATTTTGGAAAAAGTAAAATTAGGGCAGTGGACATTGCCCCCAAATCTGCTCCTAAATTCATAGTATTTGCAATTAATAATAAAATTGTAGAAGCAACAAGTACCCAACGAGGTAAAAACTTTTTGATGTTTGCTGCTAAGCCTTTTCCAGTAACCAGCCCGATTCGGGCACACATTTCTTGTACCACAATCATTAAAGGCAAGGTGTATACAGCAAGCCAGAGAGTAGAGAAGCCATACTGAGCACCCGCCTGAGAGTATGTAGCAATTCCAGAAGGGTCATCATCAGAGGCACCAGTTGTGAGGCCAGGGCCTAAAGTTTCCCAATACTCTTTGGCCATTTGTACATCTTTTTTTAACGTGTCATCCATGGTACATTAATCTAATGGTATTCCATAAAAATGTACTAGTAAATGGCCTTCGTGTAATTACAATTCCAATGCCTTCCCTAGAGTCTGTCACAGTCTCAGTCTGGGTAAAAACTGGTTCAAGAAATGAAAATAAAAAGAATAACGGAATAAGCCATTTTTTGGAACACATGTTTTTTAAGGGAACAACTAATAGACCAACAGCTAAGCAGATTGCAGAAGAAATTGACCAAATTGGAGGAGTGCAAAACGCTGGAACTTCAAAAGAATATACAGAATATTATATAAAATGCAGGGCAGATAAAATTGAAGTGGCTTTTGATCTTTTGTCTGATATGGCCTTAAATTCTTTGCTTGATGCTAAAGAAATTGAAAGAGAGAAGGGGACTATTATTGAAGAAATCAGAATGTATGAAGATACGCCAATGATGAATATTGGAGAGGTTTTTGAAGGTCTTATATATGACGGTCATACGTTGGGAATGGATATTGCAGGAACTGAAGCGAGTGTACAAGGAATGAGGAGAGAGGATTTTGTTGATTACAAAAATAATTTTTATACACCAGAGAATATGATAATTACAGTTGCTGGAGGAGTGACCCAAAATATTGTAGACAAACTAGCAAAACAATATTTTGGCAATTTCCAATTACCAATTTCCAATTTCCAATCAATTTCTAATTCTCAAATTTTCAAAAACGAACAAATAGCTCCGAAAATAAAATTACATAATAAAAAGAAGGAACAAACACATGTAATACTTGGGTTTATTGCAGATGGTAAGAACTACAAAAATAAATATGCTCAGACCTTACTAGCTACAATTTTAGGTGGGGGAATGAGCTCTCGCATGTTTACTGAGGTTCGTGAACGAAGAGGTTTGGCCTATTCTATTAGAACTTCAATGGATAGATACACAGATATTGGATATATGGGAACATATGCAGGATTGGATACTAAAAGGGCAGAAGAAGCAGTCAAAGTAATGTTGGAAGAACACTACAAGATAGTGAATAGCGTACAGCGTATAGCGGATAGTGAGCTACATAAGGCAAAAGAATTTTTAAAAGGACATCTTGCACTTGCACTTGAAGACACGAGTGACGTTTCAGGATTTTTTGGGGATCAGGAATTATTTTCAGAAAAAGTATTAACTCCAGAAGAAGTATTTAAATTAGTAGATAAAGTAACTATGGATGAAGTCAATTTCGAGGCCAAAAGGTTGTTTGTTCCAGAACGCCTAAATCTAGCCATAATTGGACCTTATGAAAATGATGAAAAGTTTAAGTCAATTTTGTCCTGAAAAGATTGACAACAGGACAAAAAAGTACTAATATCGTCCTGTGAACCAAATAATCAGAACACTTCTACTAGAATGGAAGGAAAGAAAACTTCCAGATGTTACAAAAAGAGATTTTTCTATTGATTTGTCTGAAAATAACAAGGTAAATAACGCAATTGTTATAACTGGTTTTAGACGCGTTGGCAAAACCTATATAGTTTTGGAAGCTGTAAATAGGCTTTTGTTGAAATATAGCAGAGAAGAAGTAATTTACATAAATTTTGAAGACGAGAGAATAGTCAGTTCCGACACTAGTCTTCTAACGGATTTGGTTCCTGAAATAGAAAGTTTGTTTGGTAAAAAACCTAAGTTTTTATTTTTAGATGAGCTTCAACTAATTCCAAATTGGTCGAAATGGGTGCGCCGTATTTTAGACTCAGAGGATATAAAGTTGGTTATTACTGGATCGTCTTCAAAGATGGGAAGTAGCGAATTACCTACTGAACTACGAGGTAGAGCAGAGGAAAAGAAAATTAGTCCACTTAATTTCAATGAGTTTTTAAGATTTAAGAATCAAGAAAATTCTAAATTATCATTTTTATTTAATGAATACTTAGTTTACGGAGGACTACCTGCGGTTGTTTTATCTGATGAAGAAAAAAAACTTGATTTATTGCAATCATATTATCGAACTGTTGTACAAAGAGAAGTAATTGATCGCTATAAAATTAAAAATGAAAACGTTTTAAAAACTTTATTGACCCTGCTTATTAATAGTAACTACATAACTATTTCAAAATTGTTTAATTCTTTAAAAAGTATTGGTTTAGCTGTAGGAAAAACTACAATTGATAAATACATAAACAATATTAAGTCTTCATATTTTATGGAAGAACTCAATATTTTTAATTACAAAATAATTAATCAATTAATGTACCCTCGAAAAAACTATTTTGTTGATACAGGTTTTATAAGTGCACTTTCAACCAAATTTTCAAAAAATATGGGTAGATTGTTTGAAAATATGATTTATCAAAAATTAAAAATGACGAACGAGAACATTTTTTATTGGAAGGACGAAAAAGATAGAGAAGTTGACTTTGTAATTCTAGAGGGTGGAAAGGTTAAATCTTTGTATCAGGCTTGTTACGATATTTCAGATGGCGACACTTTAGATAGGGAATTTAAATCTTTGCTGAGAGCCAAGAAAGTATTTAATTGTAATGATCTAAATTTAATAGTTGCTGAAATACCTAAGAATTACAAAGAAACTGAAGGAATAAAAGTTATTTCTATTTTTTAAACTTCTTTTTGATTACTTCTACTGCTTCATCTGTGTCTTTATGTTCCAATTCATTATGTAATTCTTTATCCGTTAATACTTTTCGTACATTTTCGGACGAGATTCCTGCAAACAAAAGCCTTTCGGCAAGCTTTGCTTCACCTTTCAAGAAATCAATTGCAAATGGGGCATGTAAAAAGTTATCTATCTCAAAGAGAGCTTCAGTTGGACCAGCAGAGAGGTGCATAATATTATTTTCTATACCAACTTTTTTAAATCCGAAATCATTTGCTTTGGCGAATATTGATCCTCGAATTGAATCAGAGAGCGCTTTTCCTGGGAAGGTACTGCCAAGCATTTCATCTCGTAGTTTTACCCATGGGGTGTTTGACGAGACCAGTAAAACACCTAAATGCCTATCGGATTCTGTATAGTGAGCAAGTTGATGAGGATGGAAACCATCGACTATAACCATTTCTTCACCATTTATCTTCATTGTTCGAACATAAAAACCACTTTTAACTTTTTCTGATTTTGCTTCCAGCCAGTAATTATCAAAGTCGTAGGTATTTTTGATACCTGCAATTTCGAAAGCTTCATGACCGCCTAAAATTTTGGTATTTTTATTGGTTATTCCGAGTGTTTTAAAGACTAATTCCTTTTCTTCCTCTGAAAGTATCTTAGAAGCGTTTTTAGATAGGGTATTAATTACTCCATAATGCCTATCCATAATCTTAAATTTTCCTACGGCAGAACCAGGGAATAGGGCAGTGCCATCAACAGAAACCTCATATTTTTCAAGTTTTTCAAAAATCAACTTCATGATTTTTTCTATCTGCTCTGGTTTTTTGTCTAAAAACACTTCAGGTTTAAAGAATGCTAGAAGTTGATTCTTTTTGTCAGTTTTAAGTTTGAAATCGGACAAAATTGTGGCATTTTGTTTGTCTTTTCCGATTGAATTTATAAATGAATCAATTATCTTTTTGCTCATATTGCTTATTTTAACTTAAATATTGTATAATCACCACATCGTTTTTCAATTTGTATAAAGGAGAAAAAATGCTACCACCATTCAAAAAATTCGATTGGGGGAATGTAATACTTACATTGGTTTGGATAGCTATTTTCATATTTGTGATTTTTGTGAATAGCTAACTAAAGTTTTTTTATGCTTACGCTAAAAGTGTAAGCGGGAGGCAGAAATGTCTAAAAAAAAGAAAGATGACGATGAATTGGAACAGCATAAAAAATTAGCTCTGCGAATAGATCTGATTTTGTTTGGGACTTTAGTCTTCCTGGCTATCTGCACACTGTTGCGGGGGTTATGAAATGACTAATTCAAACAAAAAACCGATTGTGACTGTGACTGACAAAAGTCCTGAAATATACGACAATGACTTAAATGATGTGCCAGAGCAGGTTCCTGAAAAAAATCTCTCTGCCGTGGTTTCAATTGCAATAGCTTTAATTGCAGCTATTGCAATAGTACTTATCTGGGGATAAAAATTGAATAAACGAAAAACCTGAGAAAAATAAAAATTCTCAGGTTTTTTAATGTCTGAAAAGTAGTGCACCTGAGTTGGATTCTTTTTTTCCTCCAACTCAGGCAATAATGTTTAAAAGTCCTTTTCGAAATGGATGCCACCGTAATAATACAAATCCCAAATGTAGATCAATCCCCACCATGAGAGGATTATTACAAGGGTTGTCCATCCAAGCCATGGCATTTTCATTTTCCAGTCAAGGTAAATGTTGCCGGTGGCGCCAGTTTCGGACGAAATTCGTAAATTGCATTCATGATGGATGCCAATTGTTTCGTCATGTGTCAGCACGTTATTAACTGAATAATAGTCGGACGATCCGATCCTGTATTCAGTATCTCGGCTGATTTCTTCACCGTTTAATTCAACCCAGAAATTCGGGTCGGTGGTTCCGGCTTCGATTTTGGCTGAGCCACTTTCGATTTTAACGATGCAACTTCCGTTTTGATAAGGAAGAGAATCGTTTGTCGCCAGCTCAAACGGCTGGGAACTGGTATTGTAATCGAAGAAAAATAATCCGATTACAATGCCCGAAAACAAACACAGAACAAAACTTGTGTACTTCATGTTAACAAACATTTTTGCACCTCCATGCAAAATCTAAAAAAGAGCGATTCTTGCGCAGTAGCAAGTGGGCGAATTATAGACTGTGTTCAATTCGATTACAAATTTGATATAATCTCTACATCGTTTTTTTTAAACTTTTTAATTGCCAAAGGAGGCAAAAAATGTCTAATATAAAAAGTAGCAAGGGGACTGGAGGGGACTTCTGGAATGGAAAGTTCTCCATACCAGGAGATCAAAAATTCTGGCCCAAATGGGTTAAAATCGCTATCGCGGTACTCAGTATCTTGATCACAGTTGTTGCCCTTTGGGGGAAATTATAAAAATTGAATAAACGAAAAACCTGAGAAAAATATATAAAATTCTCAGGTTTTTTACTGTCTGTTGACAATCACATTTGGTTTTATTATAATATACAAAATTGTATATCATGGATAAACTAATATTGTTACTACAATCCAAACAAACTTTATTCCATACTCATGATTTGGCTTTATTGTGGGGGATAGAAAATAGAGGCACATTGAGGATGACCATATCTCGTTATGTCAAAAAAGGGGTTTTAAAATCTGTTTTTAAAGGACTGTACTCAACTGTGTCAATTAATGAGTTGGATAAATTTCAACTAGGAATGTCACTTATTCATAAATTTTGCTATGTAAGTTTGGGGTCAGTTTTTGAAATGCATGGAGTTATTAACCAAAAGGTTCATTCGGTGAATTTTATTTCTTTGGTTTCCAAAAAAATTGAATTTGATGATAAGTTGTTTATATATCGGCAGATGGATATACAATTTTTACTTAATTTTGAAGGTGTCACTTTTGAAAATGGAATATATAAAGCAAGTTTAGAAAGGGCTGTGGCAGATAGCGATTATTTTAACCTCAATGTTTATTTTGACAGCCCAGATATGATAAATTGGAATAGAGTAGCAGAGATCAGAGCTTTGGTTGGGTACTAATATGATATTAGCTAATAAGTCAGACATCTTACATAAATTTCAGCTGCAACGGCTGTTAACGGCTGTAGTTGACGACCAGTATGTATCACAACGTGTTTGTTTTAAGGGTGGAACTTGCGCAGAAATGTCAGGTTTCCTAGATAGATTTTCAATCGACTTGGATTTTGACATTGTTGATACAATTGATGACAAATTATTTAGGTCTCGAATTGATAAAATTGTTACTAAACTTGGATTGATAGACGACAACCAGAATACAAAGTCACTTTTTTTTAATTTTAAGTACGTTGCCCCAGTTAATCAAAGAAATAAAATTAAGCTCAGTTTTTTTCAAAATATCGTAACTTCAAATGACTATGAAGCGAGATTTTTACCAGAAATAAATAGGACTGTGAAATGTCAAACTATTGAAACTATGTTTGCTAATAAACTTGTGACAGTATTTGACAGGTATAGTAGACATAACGATATTGAAGGTAGGGATATATATGATATTTATTATTTTTTTCAAAATGGATATAGTTTTAAAGAAGAAATAATTAAAGAAAGAACAGGGTTAGGAGTTGAGGAATATATCAAAAAGTTAGTAAAATTTATTGATGAGAAAGTAACTCAAACGATGATAGATCAAGATCTAAACATGCTTTTACCAGTAGAAAAATTTAATAAAATTAGAAAAACTTTAAAGCAGGATACACTTCTGTATCTTAAAAACTGCATTTAATTTCATAATGATGTAAAATCAAGTCTTCGTTTTCAATCGCTCGTAAAAAAAGTTTAAAAAATTTCTGGAGGCAAAAAATGTCTGATAAGAAGAGTAGAGTGTCTAATAAGGTTTTCGAAAAGGCCCTCGGGCTAGTGTTGATCATTATCTTAATGATTTTGTGTTTTTTTGTCAATGCAAATGTCATTTGTAACGACACAAAACACACTAGCGACAACCTCGACACCCGAGAAATTTTCGGTAACTGTCGAAATTTTGGAGTTCGATAGAAACGTCGATCGCATGTGCTGTATTGATGTTCTATGGATTGTCAAAGTTGTTGAATCGGAACGGCCTCTGCCGCAGAAAAAGTTCTTTTTGGGATTGGCTGATGAGTCCAAGTTGGAACTGAAACGGAGGAGTGAAATCCAACTCATGTGCAAGGGCACAAGTTTTGCTGATCCAAACGAACTTAATTGCGAGCAACAATACAAGGTTATACCATAAATAAATAGATTGAAAATGAAGATGCCTGAGGGTAGTTTTTTTATATCCTCAGGTATTTTTGTGTCCCCACTAGGAATCGAACCTAGATTTAGGGATTAGGAATCCCTCGTTCTATCCGTTGAACTATGAGGACTGGTAGAATAAGAGTATTATATCAATAAATACGGGGTGTAGTGTATCGGTAACACACTGCTTTCGGGAAGCAGAAACAGGCAGTCCAATTCTGCCCACCCCGACACAGGATACCGTTGCATAAACGGTCACTTGTTTAGCCTTAAATGATTTGTTGTTTTTCGTTAAAATAATAACACTTTCGTCCGATTACTCGGACAATGCTGAAATTGGTTGTAGAAGCGTTTACTTAGTGAAACTACCTTTTTAGGCCGAAAGTATAGTAAAATCAGTGTGTTTTAGGAGACCGAAATGTAACGGTCTCCCGACACAGAGAGAATCGATACCGTTGCATAAACGGTCACCTGATTTTAATTAATTAGCTTCAAAACATCTTTTAAAATATAGGGGTCTTTTAAGGTAACTTCTAACGAGCATTTTCCATTTAAATTCTTGAAATGTTTTGTGCAGTCTGTAAACTTTTTTGTTCTTCTTTTAATAAAATATTGGTTTAACCAGAGTTTTGCCGTTTTGAAGTTTTCAAATCCTTTAATTGTTTTTAATCTCCCTTCAAGATGTGAGTTGAAGCTTTCAATTAAGTTGTTTGTTCTAGGAACATGATGAACCTTTGTATATGCAAAAAGATCAGGAGATCTTTTTGCAATATCAAGCATAATTTGTGTTTCTAGTTTGTTTCCCTTGTATCTGTCATATATTTTTGAAGCTAGTTTTTTGAATTCTCCTGTTTCCATTTTTCTTGAAAAAAGAACTTCAATTTCATTCATAAATTTAAGGTGTGATAGGTCTTTGTAAAGTCCTAAAGTACCTCTAATATTTTGTTTGTAGTGATTCTGGCAAAGTTGCCAGATTGCAGTAGGATAAACCTTTAAACACGCCTGTGGCGTGTTCTGATTGTCATCTGAAACAATTGCTTGAAGTGGATAATTTGATAACTTTAGTGAAGAGAAAAACTTAAGTAATAATCTGTAATTTTCAGATGGACCAAGCACAAAATGTACAATGTCGTGTGTGAGATAATCAATTCCATAGATAACTGGTATTTTTCTTTCGTATCCTTTAACTTTGATATATTTTCCATCAACTAAAAGTATTCCACAAAATTTAGAACAATAAAGTCTTGTGATATCAATACATTGCAACTTGTTTTCAATCTGAGATTGATATCTTCTGTAAGCTGTGCTTCCTAAAACATCTGATTTTGAACCTAGGGATCTAAATGATAAACCTAAAAAATGGTCTGTAACCAAAGAAGAACTGTTTAATTTTGGCCTTCTGTTTAACTGAAACCAAGCTCCACATATTTTGCAAAAATACTTAATTTTTCCTCTCCTAACTCCTTTTCTGATTGTGTGAATACTCCCACATTTTGGACAACTATAAACTCTTTCTCTTTTTTCATGCGTGAATCATACCTCATTTTAACTACAAGTTCACTGAGTGAAACTACCTTTTTTGATTGAAAATAGGAGATAAACAATTCATTTTAGGTGACCGAAATAGAACGGTCTCCTACTTAATACTTAAACTATATAAATTAGGTAAAGAGGAAGAAGAGCCCAGTTTTGTTAAAATTAATAGTTTACTTGCATTAACATATGGGTATGCATGAGGGGAGACATAATCTCCTGAAAAAACAGTATGTCTATTTGTTCCGTCATAATCCATAACTATAATTTTACCTTCATCAGGAAGAATTAAATGCCTTGATGTAGGAAGCCAATAAAGTGATCTCCCAGTGTCTGCCACCATGAAATTTCGGTCTTCTTTGATATCGTAAATATAGGTTTTACCCACTTTGATATCCCTTTCTTGTTTTTGTGTTGAACTACCTGGTAGTTCATTTATCAATCCGTCTTTAATATTTGCTGAGCTACTGGCTGTATACATTACCATTGTCTCATCAGGTGAAAATGCAAAACTTGAGGTGTTTGTTTTTAAAACTTTTGCAATTTCATCAGGTACTAATTTATATTCTGAATCTTCTTTTTTTGTTTTTTCTAATTTCCAATTCTTGAGTATTGTTTCCTTTGGAATAATTGAAAGCACAAGATCAACTTGTTTTGCAAATTCATTAGTATTTAATAGATAAATTCCTTGTTTTGTTTCTAACATCAGTTCTCTGTTATTAGGGGAGAAGGAATAAAGAACATCTTTTAATACACCATCTGTTATTAGTTTTGGCTCATTTGCAAAGCCAATAGGAAGGGAAGAAACACTCATTATCCAGAGCCCATCATTATTAATATATGCAATCTTGGAGAAATCGGCAGATACTACGGGGTTAATTGCTCCATCGAACGTAACTGGGGAAAAAGATGGTGCAGTTTTAAATAGCTGAGCAGTGATTTGTGTCACTTCCTCTTTTTTAATTGTTAAGTTTTTCTTCCAAGTTATATATCCGTTTTTTCTGATTTCTACATCATATGACTTTGGAGCTAATTTCAGATTGGTGTTGGTTGCTCCTCTTAAATTGCCATCAATAAAAATTGATGCTCCATCAGGATCTGATTTTACAACTAGAATTCCATTAGCTAAAAATTTATAGGTAACTGTATCAAACTGATATCCTCTAGCAATTAACGCAACAAAATAACCTGCTAAACCGACGATTAGGGCAGTAGAAAATAAAACAAAAACTCTGATTTTAGTCATATTTCCTGCTTTCGCCATATCTGGAATTATACTATATAATTGTAAATATGTTTTCTCGCAAAAATATAGCAATAGACCTAGGTACCGCTAATACTCTTGTTTGGGTAGTTGGAGAGGGAATCGTTGCAAATGAGCCGACAGTTGTAGCAACATCCGTTGATGACAATAAAATTGTGGCTGTTGGGGAAGAAGCAAAAAAAATGTTAGGGAGAACTCCAGAGGCACTAAATGCAAACAGGCCAATGAGAGAGGGGGTAATTGCAGATTATCAGGCAACAGAGGCGATGCTTAAGTATTTCATCGGAAAGTCCCTTTCCGTCGCGACCAAAGGGAGTCTCAGCAAAGCAATTTTAAAATTTTCCTCCTCTCTTTTTCGTCCAGATGTCATGGTTTGTGTTCCTGCAGGCTGCACTCAGGTTGAAAGGCGAGCAGCGCTAGACGCAACACTCCAAGCAGGAGCAGCTCACGCCTATTTAATTGATGAACCTCTTGCTGCAGCAATTGGAGCAGGGATTCCAGTTTCAGCGCCTTCAGGACATATGATAGTTGATTCTGGGGGGGGTCTACTGAAGCTGCAGTTATTTCCTTGGGCGGAGTTGTTGTTCATAACTCAGCAAGGGTTGCGGAACAAAGTTGGATGAGGCCATAATTAATCTTCTAAAAAAGAAACACAATCTAGTTATTGGTGACACTACGGCAGAAGACATAAAAATAAAGATTGGATCTGCTCTTCTTCTTCCAAAAGAAGAAAAGTTAGAAATTTCTGGACGAGATCTTGTCTTTGGTCTTCCAAGAACTGTTAGGGTTACGTCAACTGAAGTAACTGAGGCAATTAGACCTGTTTTGATGCTGATGATTGGAGCTGTAAAGTCTGTACTTGAGGATACTCCACCGGAGTTAGCTTCAGATATTATAGATAAAGGGATAGTAATGAGTGGGGGAACATCA
>CAWASW010000002.1:0-38262 GCA_963784785.1 Candidatus Woesebacteria bacterium
AGTCCTTTATTGTTAATGGTGTCATATAGTTATCATATACTTTTGGTAAATTGTGGTCAATATGTTAAGATTAAAAATATGTGGAAGAGCAGAAGAAGGCAAAGAATAAGTCTTAGGGACAGAACTTCAGGATTTTTGACATCAAGGAATTTCGCAAAGATAGCAAAATTTGGATTTCTTGGGATAATTGGATTGTTTGTTGTTGCAATCATAGGGCTCCCTCTTTTGTCTTTTGGTCTTCCGTCCCCAGACAAAATAATAAGAAGAGAAGGATTTTCTACAAAAATTCTAGACAGGAATGGTAAGTCTTTATATGACATTTTTGATAGTGAAAGAAGGACCCCAATAAAGATTGCAGATATGCCTTTATATCTTAAACAGGCGACTGTCGCAATTGAAGATAAAAATTTTTACACTCACAATGGCTTTGATATTTTGGGAACACTCCGTGGACTTTCAAGGTTTTTTACAAGGGGTTATGCTCAGGGAGGGTCAACACTTACTCAGCAACTTGTTAAGAATGTATTGTTAACTTCTGAAAGATCGGCACTTCGTAAAGTGAAGGAATTCGTTTTGGCAGTTCAAATTGAACGAAAATATACAAAGGACGAGATATTACAAATGTATTTAAATGAAGCGCCTTATGGTGGAACTTCTTGGGGGTTGAGACAGCTTCAGAAACATACTTTGGGAAAAACGCAAAGGACTTGAATCTTGTTGAGTCAGCAATACTTGCTGGTATGCCTCAGTTGCCATCAAAATACTCTCCTTACTCTTCGACTCCAAAAGCATATATAGGAAGAACCACTGATGTCCTACGAAGGATGAGGGAAGATGGTTACATTACAAAAGATCAGGAAAACGCAGCACTTAGTGAACTTCCTGATTTTAAATTCCAATCAAAGGGGTCATCGTTTAAGGCGCCACATTTTGTTCAATATGTTCAGAAAATTCTAGAAGATGATATGGTGAGAAAGTAATTGAACAAGGAGGTTTGAAGGTAACAACAACACTCGACTTGGATTTACAAGAAAAGGCTCAGACTATCGTCTCGGAGGAAATTGCAAAAGTTGAAAAACAAAGAATTTCAAATGGTGCAGCAATTGTATTAGATTCGAATACTGGTGAAATTCTTTCGATGGTTGGTAGCAAACAATTTGATGATCCAAATTATGATGGACAAGTTAACGTCACGATTGCTTTAAGGCAACCTGGATCAAGCTTTAAGCCTTTTACATATGTAACCGCACTAAAGAAGGGTATGACTGCTTCAACAATGGTGATGGATGTACCAACAACTTTTCCTGGTGGAGAAGGTCAACCTGATTATAATCCAGTAAATTATGACGGAAAATATAGAGGTCCTGTACAGTTGCGTTATGCACTTGGCAATTCATTGAATATTCCCGCAGTAAAATTAATTGCCATGGTTGGCATAAAAGATGTATTAGAAACTGCTTATGAAATGGGGTTAACTTCTCTTCCTCCTACTGCTGAGACATTGTCTAGAGTTGGCTTATCTTTAACCCTAGGTGGTGGTGAAGTAAGGCTTTTAGACTTAACTGGAGCATATTCTTCATTTTTTAATGGAGGGACAAGAGCTGAACCTATATCTATATTAAAAGTTGAGGATAATAATGGTAAAGTCTTGGAAGAGATAACGCCAAAGAAAGGTAAAAAAGTTATTTCTCCTGAAGAGGCCTTTATTGTTTCAAATATGTTATCTGACAATTCAGCAAGAAGCGATGCTTTTGGTGTAAATTCTCAATTGAATATTAGTGGCCGCCAAATTGCAGTTAAGACTGGTACTACTAATGACAAAAGAGATAACTGGACGATTGGCGGAAATCCACAACGAGCAGTTGGAATCTGGGTAGGAAATAATGATAATTCGCCAATGCTTAACGTTGCCTCAGGTGTTAGTGGTGCATCTCCAATTTGGAGAAGATTGATTCAGGAATCTCTATCTGGTTTGGATCCAATTGGTTTTACTGCACCTGATGGAATAGTAACTGTTGAAGTAGATAAAATGTCTGGTAAAGCTGCACATGATGGCTTTCCTTCACGAGCAGAATTTTTTGCAAAAGGAACTGAACCTGTTACTGATGACATCCACTTAAATCTTAAGGTTTGTAAAAATGATGGAAAATTAGCTACTCCTTCTGATATATCTGGTCAAAATTATGATTCTAAGGAATATTTCGTAATCAAAGAGGAAGACCCTGTATCTAAAGATGGTAAAAATAGATGGCAAGAGGCAATATTGAATTGGATTAACGGTCAGTCTGATTCCAGATATCATCCGCCAACTGAATATTGTGGATCAGGCAATCCCCTGTCAGTATCTGTTGTGAGTCCATCAGATAGAACAAGCAATCTATCGAATAAGTTTGAAATTAAGATTAATGCTGATACGACAAGTCAGATTTTATCTGTTGTTTTGGAGATTGATGGAGTTAAGCGAAGAACATTTGATGGCCCTCCGTATTTATACGCAGCTGATTTAGGTAATGGGATTCATGTAATTAAAGCAATTGCAAGGGATACAGATGGTCATGAATCTAGCCATTCAGTGACTGTTGGGGTAAATTCACCATGGGAAGTTGTAGCAACTCCGTCACCATCTCCTGTCGCTACTCCTTTACCATAATTCCAAATTTGGATTTGAGGGAAGACAAAATTTTATTTCTGATTTCTTCTACTTCTTTGTCAGTTAGAGTATGATCTTCTGACTGATACTGAATATTAAAAGTAAAGTTGTTTTCGTAGATATCAACAAATTCAATTTTGGAAATTGGAAATTGGAAATTGGAAATTGTTGCAATTACATCTCCTACATATGTTTTTTCTGATAATTGCAACGTCATGTCCTCTACTTGTGGTGGGTATTTTGCAATTTCTTTATATTTTCTTTCTATTTTTTTAGCTGAAATTAATTCTGAGACTCCAAGCTCGTAGTAGTACTCCCCATTTTCCAAATTGCCATACTCACCAATTTTTTGTTTGCCTGAATAAATTTCAAGTCTTTGATTTGGTAAATAACCATTACCATCAATTAACTTCGTGGAGTAATCAATATTTAATTCTTCGAGTAGTTTTTCTACAATACCCTTGTTATTTCGATATTCTCCATTTTTAATAACTCCTCCTAAAATTAATTTTTCATTAGGTAAGTCAGCCTTTCGTGGGGTGTATATATTTGATAATTCAAAGAAGTGCATTTTACCCTTTTCTTGTGGGTTACTTTTAATATTAGAAATTAAGGAATCCTTTAAATTATTTCTAAGATATGCAGTATCAGGTCCTAAAGGATTTTTTAATTTGATATCTCCTTTATCAGTTAGCGACAAATTATATACTTCTGTAGCACCTAAACTAGCTAAAGTATTTTTGATTTTCTTTTCGATTTCAAATTCAGGATTTTGCCTTGGAGCTGGAAGTTGTCCTGACATTAGGACACAAGGTAGGTTATGATATCCGTAAATTCTTGCTATTTCCTCTGCAATATCTTCTCTAATATCTATATCGTTTGCCCTAAAAGATGGTACAGAAACCTGAAGGATTCCACTTTTTAAGTTAACTCCGAAACCTAAATTAGTTAAATAAATTACCATATCCTTTTCTGGAATATCTATTCCGATTATTTTATCGATTTCGCTCTTGGTTACTGTGACAGTCTTTGTTTTGTAGGTTAAAGGATAAATGTCTAAGATTTCTTTTTCAGATTTTCCACCTGATAGCTTTTCAATCATTTCTATTGCAGAAAGCATGGCAGGTTTAACATTTTCACTATCCAATCCTTTTTCAAACAAAACTGCTGCTTCTGATCTTTGGCCTAGAATCATTGAGGTCTTTCTTATTTTATGCTGATCGTAATTTTGAACGAACAATAATACATTTTTGGTATTGGAATCAATTGCAGAATTTTCTCCACCCATAATTCCACAAAGATCAATTAAATTACCAGATGCTCCCTCAATTACAATATCTCCGCCGTTTAGCTTAAATTCTTTTCCGTCAAGCGTCTTTAATATGTCACCCTTTTTTGACTCTCTCATTATCATTTTTCCGTCAGTTATTTTGTCAAAGTCGAAAGTATGAACTGGTTGACCTAATTCATGCATTATGTAATTACTCACATCTACTACATTGTTAATTGGTCTAACGTCAACCTTTTCTAATAAGTTTTTAATTTCTTGAGGTGATTCTTTGACGGTTACATTTTTGATGAGAACTGCAGTAAACCGTGGACAAAGTTTTTCATCCACAGTTACATCAAGATATTTTACTTTTGATTTGAATTTGTAACCTGCTTCGAGTTTTTGAGTTTTTGATTCTTTGAGTTTTGCACTAATCCCAAATCTTGGAAGTATTGCTGCAGCTTCTCTTGCTATGCCTAAAATCGAAGCGGTGTCTACTCTATTAGTTGTTACTTCAACGTTATAAATAAAGTCACCATCATCTGTTTTTTTAGTTCTTTCGATTGATGGTCCAGAAAGAGACAGAAACTTTGCAATCTCTGTTGGCGATGCCTTGGTATCTAATAACTTCTTAAGCCAAGAATTTGGTACTTTTATATCCATAATATTAAAGTTGCTTTAAAACTCGTAAATCTGAACTGTATAATAATCTAATATCTGGGACTGATAAACCTGACTTCATCATATAAGTTCTTTCTACTCCCCAGCCAAAGGCAAAGCCAGAATAAACTTTTGGATCAAGTCCACAATTTGATAATACATTAGGGTGGACCATTCCTGCCCCACCAATTTCAAGCCACCCCTCTTTGCATAGTTTGCAGCCTTTACCTGAACATACGTTACACGAAATATCGACTTCGAATGAAGGTTCTGTAAATTGAAAATGATACGGTCTAATTCTAGTTGTTCTGTCCGTTCCAAAAAAACTTTTTGCAAAGTGATCTAATGTTCCTTTTAGATTAACAATTGATATGTCCTTGTCTACTACAAGACCCTCAAATTGATGAAACATCGTTAGGTGTCTTGAATCAGTTTGTCTTCTGTAACATTTAGCAATATTGATCATCCTGATTGGTGGCTTGTTACTTAACATCTCTCTAATTTGTCCGCTTGATGTATGAGGAGTTAAAAGCATCGGTCCATATTTTTTAGATTCTGGTTGGTCGACGAAGAATGTTTCCCAGTCGTCTCTTGCTGGATGATTTTCAGGAAAATTTAAAGCTCCAAAGGCAAAGTAATCAAATTCTACTTCTGGATATTTCATTCTTTGAAAGCCAAGCTTTTCAAAGACTTCTGCAATCTCGTTGATAGCATTTGTGACCATGTGGATTTTTCCAAGCGTTGGTTTTTTAGCTGGCATGGTTGGGTCAAACCAAACTTTGGCAGAATTATTTAATTCATTTTTCTTTTCAGCTAATTGCTCTTCTAGTGTATTTTTAACTTCATTTAAAGTTATTCCAAATTGTTTTTTCTCTTCGTTTGGTACGTTAACTATTTCTTTAGACGCAGTTGTAAATTTTCCACTTCGACCAAACAAATCAATTCTGATTTGCTCCAGTTCCTCCAAGTCCTTGCACTCTGCAACCTGTGCAATAGCTTGGTTTTTTAAATTGATTAAGTCTTCCTTCATATAGTATCTATATTACAACAAAAAACCTCCTTGTGGGAGGTTTAGTAAAAAAAATAAAACCTCCTAATTACTTAGAGGTTTTAAAGCTAGCAACAATTTTTTCAAACGTGTTCGGATTTTTGGCTGCGATATCTGATAATACTTTTCTATCTAATTCAATTTTCTCTTGTTTTAAGTTATTGATAAGTCTTGAGTAGGAAGTTCCAAGAGATTTTGCAGCTGCTGAAAGTCTTACTATCCATAGTGATCTCAAATCTCTTTTCTTAAGTTTTCTTCCGTGGAATGCATATTGTCCTGCATGCATAACCGCTTCGTGGGCTGCTTTATATCTGTTGCTTCTTGCAGCATGGAAACCCTTGGCCTGTTTTAGGACTTTCCTGTGTTTAATTGCTGCCTTTGATTTTACCCTTGTCATATAAAATTACTTTCCTGTTCCTTTAAGAACTTTACCTAAGAACTTTCTAAGTCTTCTTGCTAAGACCTTCTTGACCTCTGTCATTCTTGATAACCTATTTAGTCTATTCTTACTTTTACCAGAATTCAAATGTCTTTTGAACGCCTTGCGTCTTAAGACTATACCAGTTTTTGTAACTCTGATTCTATTTGTTACAAATCTTTTTGTTTTAACTTTGTTTTTTAACTTTGCCATATGTATTTGTTGGTGAAATTATCATTATTAGATTTCGGCCTAAAAACTTAGGCTTCATGTCTACATTAATTCCATCTCCTAAATCTTTCAATATTCTATTAAATATATTATATCCAAATTGCTTTGAACCTAATTGCTTTACCTTAAAGTAAACAACTAATTTTACTTTACTCTTCTCCTTCATAAACTCATCGATTCTTCTCATTCTTGTTTGGTAATCACCCTCGCCTATAAATGGTGTGTACCTTAACTCTTTAATGTCAGAAGGTTTTGATTTCTTCTGCATCTCTTTCAACTTTTTCTCTTCTTGATATCTAAATTTACCAAAATCAATAATCTTAGCTACTGGTGGCAATGCATTCGGTGCTATCTCTATTAAATCAACTCCTGCCTCTTTGGCTAATTTTAGAGCTTCTTCCTTGCTTAATACTCCAATTTGCTTACCCTCGAAATCCAAAACCCTAAGCTCCGTGGCAGGTATTTTTTCATTCAAACGCCAGTTATTACTGATACTTTTCAATTTCAATAGTGATTGTACCTAAAAAACAACATAGTATCAAGAAGAAGATATTTTGGTGTATACTACCGCTGTCGTCAAAATCTAATCGGAGGTAAAAATGTCTTTTCCGCTGTTCTCGCTCGTGATCCCAGATGATCTGAATACTGCGATCAGTTTTCTGGGATTTGTCCTTGGTTCAATTGGTTTTTTTGGCTACGGAATACGACCATTCGTCGAATGGTTGTTCCCGACCAAATTACCAATTTCACCTAAAAACCGAAATTCTTTCGGAATGTCGTTAATCTGCGTGAATTTTGCGTTGATATCATTGACCACCGGTCTTTATGGCCTTGCGATTTTTGTAAGTTGCATTCTGACGTTGGCCATATTTATAAGAAAGAAAGGCTTAATGGAACTAATGTGTTGTTTTTCTAATCCTGTTTTGTTTTATTATCGGCCTTCATTTTTTCAAAGTTGTAATAATATACAAACCATTTAAGGTAACTTTCCCAACGAGTCTTTTTAAGGCCTTTATGTCTTAACCATCTTTGTCCTATATGCCCAAATGTAGCTTCAATTTCATTTGTTGTTTTTGGCATAGTTGGGTGGTCTAAAAACTTGAATGAGGTTTTTGGAAGTTTAATTAGGATCCTGACAGCTTTTCTCACACCTTTATGAATATACCAACTGTGGCCAGAATCATCTGTCCTCATCTCTTTCAGAAAGAAGAAATTAGCCTTAACCCAATCTTTTAAGATTGTTTCCCAGTATTTCAAAGCTTCATGACTTTCTATGAACCAAATGTGGTTTGCAATTTTTATTAATTCTTCAATTCTTCTATCTTTTGAGTGTCTACCAAGTGCATTTACAATATCTCTATGCATATGAGCAAGACATATCTGATGTGGAGAGTGGGGGATACACTTCATCAACCGCAGAACAAATGGCAGTTCCTCCATCTGTTACAGAGCCTGAAAATGTGTATTTTAATTCCTCCTTTATGAACCTCAAATCCTTAACTATTTTTGTTGAAGCCTCTCTACCAGCAATAGATACATGCAAAAGGTACAAAGTTCCACTTTGTCTATACAGCATCAAGACAAACCATCTTCCAAACCAAAGCCCATCAATCAAAAGATATGCAGTATCAATTCTTCCAGACAAAGTTTGATCAAATCTAGGAAGTTTTGGAGGATCAAGAAGCAATAACTTATGAAATTCACCCTCCAAATATCTTACAGACAAACCTGAGACAGAAGACAGCATTTCATATGTCAAACCCCACAAAATATACTGTCTGAAAAGATCAACTACTTTAAAATCTTTCTTTTTATTGTGGTAAATTCTTGAAGTTTTACAAACTTTACAAAACCATCTTTTCTTTCCAGTTCCAGTCTTTCCCCACAGAAACATTTTACTATTACAGGATATGCACAAAAGTGTTCTTTGACCCATTGAATACTATTCAAACTCAAAATGAGGCGTATTATCAACTATATCTTTCTGTTATATCAACACACTATGCTATTAAGCCGAAAGAAAGAGTAACAAAAAAGGGAGACCAATATCTTTTTTTAACAAAGAAAAGACACGTCTCCCGAAGTACTTCAAAAATTATTTCTTATCTTCAATCTCTTTTTCAATTATCTCCATAAACTCAGATAATTTGTAATTTTTACTTTCTCCAGCTCTGTTTCTGACTGAAACCTCATTACTTTCAATTTCCTTGTCTCCAACTATTATCATGTACGGCACTTTTTCGTTTTGAGCGTTTCTGATTTTATTGCCTAATGTTTCAGCCCTTTCATCAAGTTCTACTCTAATACCCACTTCTTTAAGTTCGTTAAAGATTTTATTTGCATAATCCAAGTGTTTCTCAGAAATTGGTAATATCTTAACTTGAACTGGTGAAAGCCATGTTGGAAATGCCCCACCAAAATGCTCAATTAAAAATCCAATAAATCTTTCGTGTGATCCAAGAGGAGCCCTGTGGATTATTACTGGAGTTTTTTCTTTTCCATCTTTATCGGTATATTTAAGTCCAAATCTCTCTCCCATGAATAAATCAATTTGATTTGTTGAAATTGCAAATTCTCTGCCAATTTTGCTATGAATTACAAAGTCAATTTTTGGACCATAAAATGCAGCGCTTCCAATTTCTTCTACCATTGGGATGTCTACCTGTTTTACTGCTTCTCTCATTAATTTCTCAGCTTTTACCCACATTTCTTCATTTCCATGATATTTTTCTTTGTTGTTTGGATCTCTGAGGGCTAGGACTAGATGATAATCGTTTATTCCAAGTGTCTTGTAGTAGTATTCATGAAGTTTCATGACGTCAACGAATTCTTGAACAGCTTGTTCTTCAGTACAATAAATATGTGAATCATTCTGTGCAAAGCCTCTGACTCTCATAAGGCCGAAGAGCTCACCAGATGACTCGTAACGGTAGCAATTGCCATATTCAGCAAGTCTTAGTGGTAAGTCTCTGTAACTATGTTGTTGTGCGTCAAAAATCATATGATGATGTGGGCAATTCATAGGTTTTAGGAAGTATTCTTCCTCGCTATCATCCAATTTCATTGGTGGGTACATGTCATCTTTGTAATATGGCAAATGACCAGATGTATGGTAAAGACCTGATTTTGTAATGTTTGGAGTCGTCACTCTTTTGTATCCCCATTTCTCTTCAGTTGTTTTTGCCCAATTTTCAATTTGCTCTTTAATTACATTTCCATTTGGAAGCCATAAAACAAGACCTGGACCGACTTTCTCTGAAATTGTAAATAGTCCAAGTTCTTGGCCTAATTTTCTGTGATCGTACTTTTTGGCAAGCTCCAATTGCTCTAAATATTTGTCTAGTTCAATTTTTGTAGAAAATGCAGTTCCATAGATTCTGGTCAACATTTTGTTCTTTTCTGATCCTCTCCAATATGCGCCCGCAACTGATAATAGTTTGAAATGTTTTATTTCTGATTCGGGATGACCAACGTGTCCTCCTCGGCATAAATCTGAGTAATTTCCTGAATTGTAGAAAGTAAGATCCTCACCTTTATTTGAAAATTCCTCAATTAATTCTAATTTATATTCATTATCTTTGTAAGCTTCTTTAGCTTCGCTAGCTTTAACTTCCTGTTTTTCAAAACCTTTCCAAGTTTTGATTTTGTCTTTCATTTTAGCCTCAATTTTAGGGAAATCTTCATCAGACAACTTCACTTCTCCCATGTCAAAGTCATAATAAAAACCATTTTCAATTGAAGGCCCTATGGTTCTTTTTGCATCTGGGTATAATTCTATAATTGCAGCAGCAAGAAGATGGGCAGTTGAATGCCTAAGACTATCTAAATATTCTTTTGATTGTTTATCCGTCGCCATATTAAATATAATTATATACTTAAGAAGACGACTAATGAAGCCGTGGTTCCACTTCTCTTTGGACTTTTTATCAATTATTTAATCTCTTCAGGTTGGTTAGTCCTAAATAATATCGTTTATTTAATTGATATAAGTATAATAGTTCAATATCTAAAATAATGCAAATCAAATATTATCTTTGTAATAAAAATAAAACGGTTTTCCACGTTTAAATCCATTTTTCTCTAAAAATCGTTGCATTCTTGCATTTTCTGTTTGAACTAACGCCCATGCCCAGTCGACATTTTTAGTTTTTGCAATTTTCATTGATTCATCAAAAAGCATTTTTCCTATTCCCATCTTTCTAAATTCTTCTTTAACAAATAAATCGCTCAGATAAATTTCATTAAAATATTTATGATGAATTCTAATTGCAAAGCCGGCAATTCCATTATCGATTTCAGCTACTAAACATATTCCTGATTTGCTTTTAATTAGCTCTTTGATTGTATCGGCTGAGTAATATAATTCTTTATCTTTGTCGATTTGCAGTTCCTTTGCATTTTTTCCAAGCGTAGCTACTTCAACAGTATCTTTGATAGTCATTTTTCTAATTTTAATTTTCATATTTGAAATTATACTACAGTTTTTGACAGGTATTGACGGGTATCGTATAATAATCGCAGAACTGTGTACTAAGTAGATCCTTCCCGTAAAAGCTCGAAGTGATGGCTTAATAGCATAGTGTGTTGATATAACAGAAAGATATAGTTGATAATACGCCTCATTTTGAGTTTGAATAGTATTCAATGGGTCAAAGAACACTTTTGTGCATATCCTGTAATAGTAAAATGTTTCTGTGGGGAAAGACTGGAACTGGAAAGAAAAGATGGTTTTGTAAAGTTTGTAAAACTTCAAGAATTTACCACAATAAAAAGAAAGATTTTAAAGTAGTTGATCTTTTCAGACAGTATATTTTGTGGGGTTTGACATATGAAATGCTGTCTTCTGTCTCAGGTTTGTCTGTAAGATATTTGGAGGGTGAATTTCATAAGTTATTGCTTCTTGATCCTCCAAAACTTCCTAGATTTGATCAAACTTTGTCTGGAAGAATTGATACTGCATATCTTTTGATTGATGGGCTTTGGTTTGGAAGATGGTTTGTCTTGATGCTGTATAGACAAAGTGGAACTTTGTACCTTTTGCATGTATCTATTGCTGGTAGAGAGGCTTCAACAAAAATAGTTAAGGATTTGAGGTTCATAAAGGAGGAATTAAAATACACATTTTCAGGCTCTGTAACAGATGGAGGAACTGCCATTTGTTCTGCGGTTGATGAAGTGTATCCCCCACTCTCCACATCAGATATGTCTTGCTCATATGCATAGAGATATTGTAAATGCACTTGGTAGACACTCAAAAGATAGAAGAATTGAAGAATTAATAAAAATTGCAAACCACATTTGGTTCATAGAAAGTCATGAAGCTTTGAAATACTGGGAAACAATCTTAAAAGATTGGGTTAAGGCTAATTTCTTCTTTCTGAAAGAGATGAGGACAGATGATTCTGGCCACAGTTGGTATATTCATAAAGGTGTGAGAAAAGCTGTCAGGATCCTAATTAAACTTCCAAAAACCTCATTCAAGTTTTTAGACCACCCAACTATGCCAAAAACAACAAATGAAATTGAAGCTACATTTGGGCATATAGGACAAAGATGGTTAAGACATAAAGGCCTTAAAAAGACTCGTTGGGAAAGTTACCTTAAATGGTTTGTATATTATTACAACTTTGAAAAAATGAAGGCCGATAATAAAACAAAACAGGATTAGAAAAACAACACATTAGTTCCATTAAGCCGAAGTGATGCTAATAAGGTACGCGGATTTCTATATCAGGTCACGATTTTACCTATTTGATTTGTTATTTTTTGGTTGAATTCTAGAATTATATTTAGCTTGAATTACATCTAAATCGGGTTCAAGAAAATAGCTAATTATATAAACTTCTCTGCCATCAGATTTTGTATATTTCAATATTTGGTTAGAAATTTCTTTAAAAAATGGTCTTGGAAAATCTCTTCCATTGGTTGTAAATACTAAAGTGTTATAAAGGAATGCGGTCCCTGCAATTATCTTATCGCCTCGTTCTGGTTGTTTGTTATTGTCTAGTCCATCTTCTTTATACAGAGATCCTAAGTGGCCAGAAGTTATCAAAACGCTTTGTTTTATGTGAAATTGTTTTAAGCCTTTAATACGACTGAGCGCCATTTGTTCGTTTTCAACAGTTGCTGTATCAAGCAACTCGAGTAGTGAATATTGAGACATCGAAATACCATAACCTTTCGAGACAACGTCATTTAATAGAAAAGTTATTTGAGTTCTTAACTCCTCATTTCCTAAGTGCTCAAAAATATTTGTGTCTAATAAAACATATCTAGAAGGTTTTTGAGGTTTAGCACTGGAGTCCTTCATTTTGATTAAATACATTATCTCTACCCGCTTTTTCGAGTGAAGATATCACTTTTTTGGCATCGCTATAACTTTCAGAAGGAACTTCAGTTTTTAAAGTCACGCTTCCTATTTTTACACTTTTATTTATTTGTTTGGCGATTGGTAATCCACTTTTGGTCATAAATAAATTGTAACACATTTTGTAAAGTGTGATATCTTGAAGTTATCTACTGCCCATGCTCTTTTTACGTCTTGCTTCAGCTTCATCAAGAACCATTTTTCTGATTCTGATTGTTTTTGGAGTTACTTCGACAAGTTCTGAATCATCAATGTATTCCAATGCATCATCCAAAAGCATTTCTTTTGGTGTGTCAAAATGTTCTGCTCCTCCATCACCCTTTGATCTCATGTTTGATAATTGTTTTTCTTTACAAACGTTAACATGCATATCTCCAGCTCTACTGCTTTGTCCAACAACCTGACCTTTATATACTTTGGTTGCAGGTCCAATGAAAAGTTGTCCTTGGTCTTGAACGTTAACCAAACCGTATAATCTTGTTTCTCCTGTTTCAAAGGCAATCATTGATCCTCTTTCTCTTTTTCTGGTAAATCCATCATCTGGAAGGAAATCAAAGAATGATGTATTCATGATACCCATACCCTTAGTATCTGTAATTAATTCTCCACGGAAACCAATTAATTCTTTTGTTGAAACTGTAAATTCAAGGGTAACCATATTGTCTTCGTTTTTAAACATATCATCCATTTTGGCGTGTCTTATACCCATATGCTGAATTACTACGCCAGAATGCTCTTCTGGGACGTCAATATAGACCTTTTCAAATGGAGTTAAAACTTTTCCGTCTACTACTTTAGTAATAACATAAGGACGAGATACTGCAAATTCATATCCTTCTCTTCTCATTCTTTCAATTAAAATGGCTAAATGAAGCTCTCCTCTACCACAGACAGTCCAAGTTCCGTCACTGTTGTCATAAACCTTTAATGCAACGTCAGTATCTAATTCTTTGTATAATCTTTCTCTAATTTGGCTTGAAGTTTTGAAATCTCCTTCTCTTCCACCAAATGGAGAGTCGTTAACCATAAAAACCATTTTAACTGTTGGCTCTTCGATTGAAATAACAGGTAATGCCATTGGATTATTAATATCAGCAATGGTCTCACCAATTGTAGCGTCTAATATTCCAGTAACTGCAACGATGTCCCCTGCAATTGCCTCTGTTTCTTCTTGTTTTGTTAGTCCTTTAAATGTTGAGATACTTGTAATTTTCCCTTTAGACTGAACACCATCACGGTTTATATGAATAATATCTGAATTAGCAAGCATTTTTCCATTTTTAATTCTTCCGATTGCAATTCTACCTTTGTAGCTATCTTTTCCAATGTTGCTAATTAACATCTGAAGAGGTTTTTCAGGATCGGCATCAGGTGCTGGAATATAACTTAAAATTTCGTCAAAAATAGGATTGATGTCTGTCATGGTGGCAAGATCAGGCTCTTTTCCTGCAAGGCCATCTCTTCCTGAAGCGTAAATTGTAGGGAACATGGCAACATCCTCTGAAGCTCCAAGCTCTACAAATAAATCAAATGTTTTTCCTTCTACCCATTTTGATCTTGCTCCAGTCTTATCAATTTTATTAACAACAACAATGATTTTAAGACCCATTTTAAGTGCATGCTTTAAGACAAACCTTGTTTGTGGCATCGGACCTTCTTTTGCATCGACTAAAAGTAATGCTCCATCAGCCATAGAAAGAACACGTTCTACTTCTCCACCAAAATCAGCATGTCCTGGGGTGTCTATGATATTAATTTTTGTGCCTTTGTACATAACTGAAGCGTTTTTGGAGAAAATAGTAATGCCCCTTTCTCTTTCAAGATCATTTGAGTCCATGATAGCTTCTTGTTCAGAAACTTCCTTTTTCATCTCAGTGTGAGATTGATGCAATAGGGCGTCTACCAAGGTTGTTTTACCGTGGTCAACGTGCGCAATGATAGCTACATTTCGTATATCCATATATTAAAGGAAAGTCAATTATATACCTTATAGTGTTATTTACACAATGAGGAGAAAAGTTCTTTACCTAAAAGAAGTATATCAGAAGTTCCCTCAAAAAAGCTAGTGGACCCGGCGGGAGTCGGACCCGCACTTCACCCATGCCATGGGCGCGTGTTACCGCTGCACTACGGGCCCTTTTTTGGGTGCCGGTTTATAATTCGGCTCGAACGTATTGTATCAAAAAACAATGATGTTTTGCGGAGCAACAAGGGAGGGGTCAAAGGGGAAGGAATTGTTGCGGAGCTCGGGTTTCTCTGCTCGCCGCTCCGCGGCTCGCAAACTCCATCGAACATTCCGCTCCAGGCCTCCACTCGCTTCGCTCGTTTCGGCCTTCCGCTTACCCACTGTTACTACCAAAGGGGAAAGCCCTTGCGAGGGCTTGACGGTATACCGTCAGGTACTTTATAGAATCCGTCAACTGGCCGTATTTTCGGCCTATCTACCGTGCTACGGTTGACGGCTGACGGTAACGGCTACCGTTACCGTTAAAGTACCCCAAACTAGAACAATTTCAGTCGCAATTTGCCCTTTCAGGGCAACTATCCAAGTGCTAGAAAACAACTACAAAGTGCCTTCAGCACAGCAGTTGGTTAGAACACCAAAAACAACAAAACCATTGCTCCTGAAATATTCCCTATCGGGAATCCTGCCCAACACAAAACACCCAAAGCTACAGGGGTGGTTGGTTTGGCCAATGTGCAGGGCAGGAAAACAAGACCATTGCAGACTGGTAAAGTTAGTAATATATTTAATTAGATAGGTCTAAATATGGAAGAAAATGTAGATCCAATTAGAAGTAGTATTGCTAAAAACCAAAAGCGTGATGCTGATGGAAAATTTATTCCAAAAGAAGATGTTACTAAACTCCCTCCTATTACAGTTTCTGTAAATAACCCCACAAGTGTAAACACAACAACTCCTCCTGACCTAGTTAATCTAAAAGTAACTAACCCCCTTGTATACATCAAATACTGGTGGAAAAGAATAATGGCAAATGAAGGAATAGATATGAGATTTAGAATGAAACCTTTAACAGTTTTTGGAGTTGCTTTAATTGCTTTCTCACTTGCCTTTGGTCTTGGTGGAGTAGTACTTCCTACATTTTTCCCATCGATGAAAATAAATGATGGAACACAAGTAACACCAACTCCCACATCTCAATCTGAAATTTTAAAAGATACTGCTCTCAAAGGAACACTAACAAAAACAAATACTAATCCTCCAAAGTTTTATTTAATCACAACATCAACAGAAGCAGTTACATTAGAAATACCAGTTGGTTTTAACTTAAACTCTCTTGTTGGAAAAAGAATACTTGCAGTTGGTACATATGATTCAAAAAACAAAGTATTAGAAGTTGAAGATATACAAGACCTAGAAGTATTATCAACCACACCAGTACCAATTCCAACAACAACTCCAACACCAAAGCCTACTGAAACTCCTGTTCCAATAATTGTACCAACCCTGATTCCTACAGTAGAACCAACAGTCATTCCAGATGAAACTCCTATAAATTGATATTTAATTTAGCAAATAGTAGAATACTGGCATGGCTTTAGATTTGATACCGTTCATAAGCGGTCACTTGATAAGCTTCAGAACGTCTTCAATTTTGTAATTGTCTTTTAAAGTTTGTTGTAACGATGATTTTCCATTCAGTTTTTTAAATTGTTTGGTGCAGTCTGTAAATGGTTTTAAACGCCTTTTTAAAAAATAAGCATTGAGCCAGAGTTTCGCTGTTTTGTAGTTTTGAAAACCTTTGATTGTTTTAAGCCTGCCTTGAAGATGTGAGTTGAAACTTTCGATTAAGTTGTTTGTTCTTGGAATGTGAGGCATCTTTGTATATGCAAAAAGATCAGCTGATCTTTTTGCAATATCAAGCATAACTTTTTTGCATAAATCATCTTTGGTTGCATATTTGTTGTATATTTTTGAAGCTCTACTTTTAAAATCTTCAGTTGATATTTTGTTTGAAAATAATGTTTCAATTTCATTCATAAAAGGTCTGTAAGTTGGGTCATTGTTTAAATTTAAAGTTGTTCTTAAATTGTGTTTGTAGTGGTTTTGGCACAGTTGCCAGACTGCAGTGGGATAAACACTTAAACACGCCTGTGGCGTGTTCTGGTTGTCATCTGAAATAATTGCTTGAAGTGGATAATTTGCAAGCTTTAGTGAAGAGAAAAACTTAAGAAGTAAACTGTAATTTTCTGAAGGTCCAAAGACAAAATGGACTATATCATGTGTAAGGTAATCAATGCCATAAATAACAGGGATTTTTCTGTCATAGCCTTTGACTTTGACATATTTGCCATCAACTAAAAGTATCCCACAAAACCTGTTGCAATAATTTCTTGTGATATCAATACAAAGTGGCAATCTTTCTAAAACTTCAAAGTAAGCTTCATATGATTTTCCAACTGATATTTTTAAATCATCTGCAATTGTTCTAAAAGATAAACCTGACATGTGAGATAACAACAACTTTGAAGAATTTAACTTCTTAGCTCTATTTATTTGAAAATAGCAACCACAATCTTTGCAAAAATACTTTAATCTTCTGCACATTAATCCCCAGCCTTTAGGCTGGTGGAGCAAGTATAGTTTGTGGCATACTTGAGGGAAATGTTAAAGTACTGGCATGGTGCACACACAAAGCACAGAATTATGATTCATTTGGTATTTTTACCAAAATACAGAAAAAGGATATTACGTGGCAAAGTAGCTACAAGACTTAAAGACTTATTCTTCAAAGCATGTGAGGTTAACAACTGGTGGATTGAAGAAATTACAATATTGCATGATCATGTACATATGCTTATACAAATCCAACCAAACTTGTCCATCTCAAAAGTTGTTAACCAACTGAAAGGTGGTTCATCAAGAATCTTAAGGAAAGAATTTCCAGAGTTAGAAGAATTTCTTTGGGGTGACTCATTCTGGTCTGATGGCTACTTTGCAGAATCAGTGGGTGCAACAAGTTTCATCCAGGTTAAAAAATACATTAAAAATCAAGTGGAAAGTATGCCACAGAAGGGGTAAAACCATGGCATTTATGCCATGTGTTTTTTATTTTCCCACGTCTAACACCTTTTTTAATTACATCTTTTGAAGAACATCTAGGACAACTATAAACTCTTTTTTCATGCCTGAATGATACCAGAATTAAGAAAGCTTCACATAGTCAAAACACCAACTTGGATGGAATTATAGGGATTAACTACCAAAATAAGTGACCAAAAATGAACGGTCTCTTTAGATTTTGAACAAAATAATGTAGACGATGCAAGAATATTGAGAATTGCCCTTGAGCAACACGATACCGAAATGGTTGATGTTGCACACGCAAGAATAAAAAAGAGATTCGGCAAACAATTAGCAGACAATACTGTATTTTCGATGATAACTAATTTAATGGATAAAGGGTGGAGCTTTTTTGATAAAGAAGATAAACCATCTCCGCTATTAAATCATAATTTACCTGAATAGTTCTAGTTTAATTTTTCTAGTTTTTTCTCTAGCCCCTTGATTTTTTGAAGTCTATTAAAATTTGTTATCCCCATAAATATTGTGTATCCAACTCCTATTAAAACAGATAGAAAAACAAGAAATGAAGTGTATTGCGATTTAAAAAATGTTGCAAAATAAATACCAAGCATTACAACAAGGTTGGTAGCAACAGCTTCAACTCCATATATGATTTTGTCTTGTCTGAGTTGGTCAATTTTAAATTTTAAGTTTTCTTTGTTGTCCATATATAAATTATATGTCTATAGTGTTGTAGAAAAAAGGAGTAAATTGAATTACAATATAAAATATGAATGGCTACAATCACATACAGGTTACTACAAACGATCAGCTTAAATTAAATGGTTTGTATAAAGTTGGAGATAAGTCAAAACCAGCAGTTATAATGATTCATGGATTTACTTCAGACTTTTACTCTCACAAGTTTTACCACTCAATTTCACAAAAAATTGAGGCACAAGGTAACGCTGTAATTTTAACTCAAACTAGAGGGACAGGGATTATTACTGAATTTTTAAAAACTGATGGAAGCGGTGAATATATTGGTTCATATTATGAAAAGATTGAAGAAGCTCATTTAGACATAACGGCATTTATCAAATTTCTGTTTGATGAAGGATATTCAGAAATAATTTTAGCAGGACATTCGCTTGGAACAATAAAGGCAGTTAGATATTTATTTGAAGGAGAGTACAAAGACAAAGTTAAAAAGTTAATTCTTCTTGCTCCATTTGATAAAAATGCATTTATGGAAGTGAAAGCACCCAACAAGTGGCACGAGTTTGTTGAAATTGCAAAACAAAAAATTGCAGATGGTAAAGGAAAAGAATTTGTTCCAGTTCCAGAATATGAAGATTTTTGCAATGAGTTATCAAACTTTTTACTCCTGGTATGTCCAAGATGATTTAAACTGTATGTGGGATTTTTACAAGAAAGATTATGATTTTCCTATCATGAAAAAAATAAACATCCCAACTAAAGTAATAATTGGTGGTAAAGATGAATACATTTCATACAAGGGTTTTGAAACTACAACCGAGAGCTGTTTAGAAGTAATGAAGAAAAATATCAAGGGCTGTCAAACAGTTATAATTGATGGCTCAGAGCACTGTTATGGAGGCTTTGAAGATCAAGTTGCAGAAGAAGTATCAAAATTTGTTTAACTAAAATAAACTAAATGAAGGATTGTAAATTAACAATAAAAATAAATAGACCAGTATCTGATGTCTTTGAATTTACTACAGATCCTAATAAAACTCCTGAATGGGTTAGTTCAATTGTTCATGAAGAAGTAAATGAAACTCCAGTTAAAGTAGGAACTATATATAAAAATCAAAACAAAGAAGGTGCGTGGTCAGAATATGAAGTAACTACATTTGAAAAAAATAAAATATTTGTATTCTCTCAAAAGAATTCAACATATCATGTTAAATATACCTTTACAGAAATAGACGATAACTCCTGTGAACTTGAATATTATGAATGGGTAGATGAAGGAGTTTTGGATGGTCCTTTTACAATGGATATTTTAGAGAAACTTAAAAATATCCTAGAAAATATGTAAAATATGAAAATTAAAATTACAAAAGCAGAACAATTATCAAAAGATGTTTTAATAAAGATAGGATTTACTCCTGAAGACGCTTTATTGATTACAAAAAATTTAATAGAAGCAGAATTAGTAGAAAAGAAAACCCATGGTTTAATTAGAATTCCAGCTATTAAAAAACAGATCGAAAACAAAAAGATTAGTATTAGTGGTGATGCTCCTGAAAAAATAAGTGAAACTTCAAATTCTTTACACTTAGATGGTAAAAACAAACCAGGCTTTATAGTTATTTATCAGTCTTTGGATAGAGCTATTGAAAAAGCAAAAGAAACAGGTATGGTAAGTGTTGGTTTAAAAGATGTAGGTTATGCTTCAGGTTATATAGGAGCATATGCAAGAATGGCTACAGAAAATGATCTTATCTTTATAGGTTTTAACAATTTAGCAGGAGGTTTAATCCCCCATGGATCTAAAAAAGAACTTTGGGGTACAAATCCATTAACAATTGGTGTTCCAACAAATAATGACCCAGTAATTTTAGACATGGCTTCTTCAATGACGACTTGGGGAAACTTGATGGTAGCAAAACAAGAAGGCAATAAATTACCTGAAGGTGTTGCATTAGACGGAGATGGAAAACCAACAACTGACCCAGAAAAAGCAATGGAAGGTGGTATTCTTCCATTTGGTGGACACAAGGGATCAGGACTTGCTTTTATAGTTGAACTCCTAGCAGGTGCACTTACTGGTTCGAGAGTTGGATATTCAGTTGAAGGTGGCTGGGGATCATTTTATATTTTAATTAACCCAGCAATTTTTAGATCACTCCAAGACTTTAAAACAGATGTATCAACAGCTATTAATGAATTAAAAAATGCTCCAAAAGCA
This sequence comes from Candidatus Woesebacteria bacterium, assembly GCA_963784785.1. GTDB lineage: Bacteria > Patescibacteriota > Microgenomatia > UBA8517 > UBA8517 > JAUYMM01. Next base: position 20,612 of record CAWASW010000002.1, read on the forward strand.
GATGGTGTTAGCGAAATTTATTATGCAGGTGAACAATCAAATAATCTTAGAAAACTGCATTTAGAATCAGGCGTATTTGAAGTCAATGATAGTTTGTTAGATGAATTAAAAAGGATATGAATGACGAGCAATATATTAAACTAGCAATTAAAGAAGCAAAAAAATCTGTAGAAGCAGGCGGTGCTCCTATTGGTGCAATTTTAGTTAAAGACAGAGAAGTAGTAATGACTGGTTGGAGTTTAGTTTGGCCAAAGAAAGATCCTTCTGCTAATGCAGAAACAGAATGTTTAAGAAAAGCTTGTGAGAAGTTACAAACACTTGATTTATCTGGTTATACACTTTATTCAACTCTTGAGTCTTGTTCCATGTGTTTAGGTTGTGCCAGTTGGTCAGGACTATCAAGAATAGTATTTGGTGCATACAAAGAAGATATTGGAGATAATCCATATGAAATATCTAATTATAATGCAGAAGAACATTCAAAAAACTTAACCCCTATTGGTGGAGGTAAACTTGAAGTTGTTGGCGGAGTACTTCGTGAAGAATGCAAAGAATTAATGAAAAACATTAAAAACTGGGCTCCAATCGAATAATATGGCATTTGATAAAAGTGAAGCTGCAAAATTATTAGCTAACTGTCATAGAAGATGTTGTATCTGCCATAGATTGTGCGGTGTAAAAATAGAACTTCATCATGTCGAACACAAAGGCGACGGTGGAAGTGACAGTATCAAAAATGCAATTCCACTCTGTTTTGAATGTCATGCCGAAGTTAATCACTATAATGACAGGCATCCACGAGGTAGGAAGTTCACAAATGAAGAATTATTGTTACATAAAGAACAATGGTTAAACATATGTAAAGAGCATCCCGAAGCTTTAATTTCAGCTCCTAGAGATATGGATGTTGGCCCACTTGAAGGTATGGCCTTGGAACTTGAACATAATGAGTTAATCGTAAAAGGTATTAGTGATGGTAATTCTTGGCAGGACAAAATCGGCTCTGTACTTCATGATAATGAATACAAAAGATCAATTGCACAAGGGTCACTATTGTTGCTACCTGAAGAGTTAAGAAAAGATATTAATATAGCATATGCAGAAGTTGGAAGAATAAATACTTTTGTAAATATGTATGCAAATACAAGACCTGAAGGTAACGCTTTTTCTGAAGTTACTAACAGACTTTTAGAGGCATATAGGAAAAGTGAGGATGTTATATCTAATGCATCATCAAGTTTAAATAGTTTTCTTTTACAAGAAATTGAGGAGGTGACTAAATAATGTTTAAAAGAGGTGATATTGTTCATCATAAAATTATGGGTAAAAGTGTAGTTTTAAATATATTAAAAGATAAGGATGAGGAAAAAATTGAAGTCAGAATGGCTAATGGACACATAGAAAAGTTTTATCCAGAGGAACTTGAAACCGACATAGTTGTTCAAGCTAGAGATAGAGATCAAATCGAAGAAATAATGAAATCGAATGAAGAAAGAGCCAAAAAGTTTAGTTTTCAATAACCCAATCAGAAATAATTTTTGATAATTCTTGTTTCTTTCCCGTAAAACCATGATCTGTATCTTTAATTATTTTGTAATTAAAGGTTGGTTGGTATGACTTTAAAATATCAACTACTTTTGGTACATCTCCATATGCATATTCGTCATTTTCTCCATATATTACAAGGCTTGGAATTTTAATTGTTTTAAAGTATCTAAAGAGTGGCTTTGTTGAAAGCTTTGTTTTTCTTAATACTTCCAAGAAAGGGAAGCAGTTGTAATCACCATCTGGGTTAATGGTGTCATAGAAGCTTTTGTATGCAAAGATCTCATCAGATAATAGTTCTTTCATTAATTCATCTCCTTTTCCATTTTTAATTTTCTCTTTTGAGGTTTTGAGTAATTTAAAGAATTTTTGTTTTCCTAAAGCGGTGTAATAACTTCCCATATCATCTCCACCACAAAGCATTATATATTTACTAAAGACATTTTTAGGTTTGTAGTAATTATAAACACAGATTTTGTTTGCTCCCGTTGAAGCTCCAATTAAATAAAATTCTTTGTAGCCTAAACCTTGAAGAAATTTGACTGCTCCATCAATATCAAAAACACACTCTTTAATTTTTTCATATGCACAGCCAAAACTCTTTCTTTCAACTTCATCCCCAGTTCTAACATTTAATTTTTTAATAATATGAGCTCCACGATTGTTAAATTTTAAAAGTGAGATACCTTTTCTGTTTAAGACATTTGGTAGATCTTGGTTTTCTTTAACACCATAAAAAATTGATGAACTTCCATTTCCATAAAGATATATTGCTACTTTTTTAGAACCTTTAACCTCATACAAAAGACCAGGAAGTTTTAATCCATCTTCTGTATCAAATTCAACATGCTTCATAATTTACTTTTTGTCTGATCCATCAATTGATGATCTTGTGTATTTAACTTCCAGTAGTTTTTCAAGAAGTGGGAAAGTGATGTATGGTTGTTTGAAACTATCTGAACCCATGTGTCCTTCGTCTGATCTTAAAATTAAAGTCCCACCTGTTTTTCTCCACATATATAAGCCTTCTTCGTCATCAATTGTCCAAGGATCATTGTTGGAGTTAATATAAATAATATCTTTTGCTGACGTTTTAATTTTCTCCCAGTTATATTCAGTTTGGAGTATCGGTTGTTCTGTCTTGTGTTCTTTATCATATCTTAGTTCTCTTGAGAACCCAGCTACAAGTATTGCTTTGTGAATTTGAACTTTTATATTTTCCAAAACACTTAATACAAGCGGTCCACCAGCAGAATGGCCAATTATTACTGTTTCTTCATTATATTTTCCTTCCATTGCAACAGGAAGCCATTTTGAAAGAACAGGATCATTAGGATCAGGAAGTTCAGGTATCCAAACTTCGTATCCTAGACTTTCTAAGTGCTTCTTAATTCTTGGAAACCAGAAGGAGTTAGGTGTACAACCAGTTCCATGAAAGATAATTGCGTTTTTCATAAATAATTTTAATAATATTTTTCGTTTAAGCCTCTAAACTCCCTAATCGATTGTCCTGAAACTTTTTTGACTTTTTCAATTAGATTTTTATATGCAATATTTATTTCATTAAGAATATCTTTATCTAATTTAATATCATTTGATTGTAGATCAACACTTATAATTTCAGGTTTTGTCATACCAACAATTACAAAACCTAAATATTTTTGATGTAAAGCCCAAGCGATTGATAGCTGTTCAAGTGAAATATTTAATTTCTTCGCTATTGGAGAAAGTTCTTCTTTAACCCAATCTGTAATGACATTAAGTTTTTCTGGAAGCCAATCTGATCTACCTATTCTCAAGTCTTCTTTTCTCATATTTTCAATTTTGTTAAATACTCTGTCTGAAAGTTGACCTCTATCTATAACTTGATATGGTACTAATTTAATGTCGTTCTTGTTTAAATAATCCTGAAATTCTGTATCAATGCTTTGATTGATTAAACTAAACCTGTTTTGGATAAACTTAACATCACCATTTTTGTTGTATTCTTTTAATTCAGTTAAATTTACATTTGATACACCAATTTCCTTAATCTTACCTTGTTTTTTAAGCTCAACCATTGCCTTGATTGTTTCTTCTGCTGAAGTATTTGGATCTGGACTATGCATGAAGTAAAGATCAATATAATCTAATCCCATTCGTTTTAGTGAAATATTACATTCTCTAATCACATCATCATACTTTCCACTTTTTTGAATAGTTTGGAATGTTTTTCCTTCAACATCAATGTAGCCACATTTTGTAACTACATAGTACTGATCTCTTTTAGAGCTGCAAAAGTAGGAGAAAATACAACTTTTTTCAAAACTCCCAATTTATCTAAACTGCCCCGTTCACCATATGTGATTGCAATTGAATAAACCCAACCAAATACCATTAAATTATTTGTAACATTAAATAAGGCTACTCGAGCAGCTCCCTCATCTCCAACAAGTGAAAGCACAAAAGGTAAAGTAAATCCTGAATTAACAATCATTGTAGCCATTAAGAAAACTGCAAACTGTTTAGGCTTAAGATGTAGCCCCTTTTCTAAAGGCTTGACCAAAACAAATGAAAGAACAGTCAAAGCTACGGGAAGTAAAATTATAGCTATTAAACTTAAATCTAAATTAAGTTGACTAATTGATCTTAAACTTAAAGCTGGAGCGGCAACCATAAAAACAAACTTCAACAGAGTTCGTCCAAAATCTGCATCAAAAGTTTTTGTTCTTTTTAATATGTAACCTAAACCTATTAATAAAAATGTTGGTATAAGTTTAATTGCTACTTCCACAAATTGGATTATAAATCTTTTGGTTGTGAGTTGAAACTAGATGTTAGTTAATAATTGAAATTGATATCTATTTAGAGTAAAAATAATTAATGAGTAATAATAAATTTGTTTTAGTACCAGTTGATCTTCTTAAAAATTTAAAAGAACTATCCAAAGGCACAGAATATGAAGATGAAGTAGAGAAAGTACTTGATTCAAGAGAAGCCATAGAAAACCACGATGTTACAAAACTACCCAAGTCTGCTGTTGTTAAAAGAGTGATAGATGGAGACACTGTGGAGTTGTTTAACGGTACTGTTTTAAGGTATGTGGGAATAACAGCTCCAGAAGAAGGAGAAGACTTTGCAGAAGAAGCTACTAAATTAAATCAATCTCTAGTTGAAGGAAAAGAAATAAAACTAGAATACGACAATTACACCTCAGACAAATTTGGAAGAATCCTTGCATATCCAGTCATAGACAACAAAAACATTTGTATTGAACTTGTATCAAAAGGTATGGCTGAGATTGTATTCTACCAAAAAAGGAAGCCATTTATTCATCAAGTTCAATTGTTAGAAGCCCAAGAACAAGCAAAGAAACAAAAGTTGGGTATTTGGAAAACTTCATAGAGCTAGAATAGCTTTAACTGTATAAAATAAGTATTCATAAGTTTAAACGAGTATTTTATGTTATCAGTAAGCGTGGGCTAGGCATCGCAACAAAACAGTGGGTAAGCGGAAGGCCGAAACGAGCGAAGCGAGTGGAGGCCTGGAGCGGAATGTTCGATGGAGTTTGCGAGCCGCGGAGCGGCGAGCAGAGAAACCCGAGCTCCGCAACAATTCCTTCCCCTTTGACCCCTCCCTTGTTGCTCCGCAAAACATCATTGTTTTTTGATACAATACGTTCGAGCCGAATTATAAACCGGCACCCAATTGCGACCTGTCGGGTCGGCACGAAGTGCGGACCAGACATTTATCCCTTCCCCTCGGCCAAAACAGAACATCAGAAACTACAATAAGGAGTCAAAATATTGCGATATTTTGATATATTGATTTGGATTATTTACGGGCGTATAAATAATATTGCATGAGCAATATTGTAAATAATCCAAAAGACTATAATGCTTAAAAGTTCTTCATTTACGCTCGCAAGTCTACAGATGTGGAAGATAAACAGGTGCAGTCAATTGAGGGTCAACTTGATGAGTTACGATCATTAGCCAAGAGAGAAAGCTTGACCATTATTGAAGAGTTAGTTGAAAAACAATCAGCCAAGATTCCCGGAAGACCCATTTTTAATAACATGATTAGTAGAATTGAGAAAGGTCAAGCTAATGGTATTCTCTCTTGGCACCCAGATAGACTTGCGAGGAACAGTGTAGACGGAGGGAAAATAATATATCTAGTAGACATAGGCAAATTGTCTGCCCTCAAATTTAACACCTTTTGGTTTGAACCCACTCCTCAAGGGAAGTTCATGCTCTCAATGTCGTTTAGCCAATCGAAATATTATGTTGATAGTTTAGCTGAAAATACTCGTCGTGGGTTAAGACAAAAAGCTAGAAATGGATATTTCCCAGGAGTGGCACCTTTGGGGTACATTAATGACACTCGCAATAAGACAATTATTGTAAATAAAAGAATTGCTCCTGTTATTACTAAAGCTTTTGAAATGTACAGTCAGGGAAATATCCCCATAAAAGATGTTGCTAGCTTTTTGGAACAACAAAAGGTGTTAAATCCTCAAGGGAATAGAATTGATGAAGATAAGATTAGATATATTCTTAAAAAACCATTCTATTGTGGTTTGTTTAGATACGATGGAGAAACATATGAGGGCAGACATGAGCCAATAATCTCAAAGAAACTTTTTGATAAAGTCCAAGAGGTTTTGAATTCTAGAAATAAACAATGGCAAACTGCCAATATAGGAAGAATTCAAAAACCATACCTTGGACTTTTAAGGTGTGGTGAGTGTGGAATGATGATATACAGCAGAGATTCAACCTAAGTATTACAAAGGTACTAATCGTCATGTGGAATATACCTACTATCATTGTACAAAGAAGAATAGGAGTGTTAAGTGCAGTACAGAAGTACATCAGAGATACCGATTTAGATAGTCAACTCACCACACTACTCAAAAAGTACACTTTGAGACAAGATTGGGCTAGTCAGATGTTATTGAAACTAAAAGATGAAGAATCTGACATATCCCAATCCTCCCTTGAAGTTAATAATTTGAAAAGAAAAGAAATTGAAGCAATTGATATTAAACTCAAACTTCTCCTTGACTCATATATTGATCAAATTATAGACAAGGAATTATTTCAAGAAAAGAAGTTTGAGTTAGTATCCCAAAAGAAGAACTTTAGAGGAGCAAATTATTAACAATAAAAAACATCAAGGGAGTTGGCTCGAACCTCTAAAACAATGGATTATGGAGGCTCAAAACAGTACAAAAGTTGCAGAGTCTGCGGATCTGCAACTTAAAAAGGCTCTCGCCGCTAAAAATCTTCGGCTCGAACCTCTTCCTAGAAAACAAAAAAGTCCGAGGGGAAGGGATAAATGTCTGGTCCGCACTTCGTGCCGACCCGACAGGTCGCAATTGGGTGGATCCCCCGAGATTTGAACTCGGAACCTCTTTCACGTCAAGAAAGCGCTCTAGCCAGTTGAGCTAAGGATCCTTACTAAACTCACTTATTATCGCATATTTTACTCTTTTTCCCACACCTGTTTTGTAATATCTTTCTTTGTATCTTGCATCCTGTTCACAAATAAAGTATTCAAAATAAATTAGTTTGAATGGACCGTTGCCACTTGACCATTTGTTTGATCCTAGATTATGTTCTTTAATTCTTTCTTCAGGTTTTTTTGACGTAAATCCTACGTAAACTTTTTTATTTTTAATACTTTTTGCAAAATATATAAAATACATGTTGTCTACCAGTTGTCATACATAGGATGATCGTCCTCTGGACGAAGCTAAGGATCCAAACTAACTAATGTATTGTACTATTTCATCGTGAATTTCTCCAGAAGCTTATTTTAACCTTCCTCACTTAAATCCCCGACCGTAAGGTCGTGGGATGGAGTTACCCCTGCAGCTTTTTTGGTTGTAAAATATATGTATGGACTTTATTTACATATCACACTGCGTGTACCAATGTGATTACCACATAGTCATAGCCACTAAGTACAGAAAGAACATTTTTAATGAAGGAATTTTTGCATACTTTGATATTAAGTTGGCGGAAATTAAGGAACATTACCCAATGATAAATATTAAGGAAGTAAATCATGACAAAGATCATTTACACCTTCTTGTTTCCATTCCGCCAACTATTGCAGTTGGTAAAGTTGTAGGAATTATTAAACAAAATACAGCTAGGTTCTTAAAACAAAAATTCCCATTCCTTAAAAATGTGTACTGGGGGACTGAATCAATATGGTCTGAAGGCTACTTTGTATCAACTGTGGGAATAAACAAAAGTGTGATAGAGAGGTACATAGAAAACCAAGGTAAAAAAGATGCAGGGCAAACTCTGTTTGTGTTCTAATGAAACCCCGACCGTCAGGTCGTGGGTCTATTCATCTCTTTGTATGCAGCAGAGAACCATGGCGCATGCTGCTCGCAATATGCCGACCAGCTTGTATTACCTTTATGGGTACGCATGTAAAGTAGCCATTTGGGTGGGTTAGTACATTCTCCTTCATCCCCACAGGTTAATCCAGAAATGGGTGAATTAATTTGATATAAAATATCCCACCTTCGTCCTCGGTCGTCGTTTCTCACACTTGATACTTTTTCAATTTTTCCAGAGACAATAGACCCAATTATATTTATAGGACTTTTCCCTTTTCTCATAATAGAAGTTTTTGTTTACCCTGCAGATCTTTGGGAGTAGGTTTCACCTGAAAGAAGAAAACTTGAACCTTTTTTCTTGTATTGAGACCAGAAATTCTTCTTTTCCCCTCTTTTGTTTTGTCCTTGCATCCAAATTACAGCATTATCAATTTTCTTTCTCGCCTCCATCATTGTTTTTATTATGTTTTCGTAAAAATTAATTTGAAATTCTGAAACATCAGAAGCACCTTGCATGACTGCAATTTTTATTTCTTGTGACAGATTTGCGGTTGAAGCAACCATCTTAGTTGCTTCTGTTTGAATAGCTTGAAGTCGTAGTCTTAATTCATTTAGTCTTTCTCCAGTTGTTTGTTTCTCTTCGTTAAAAAGTCTTCTTTCAAAAAACATCTGTTCTTCAACCTTTTTGTTCTTTTCCTGTTGACCACTCATTACTTCATTCATTTGTAATGATTGACCCATTGGCAACTCACCTGTCTTTTTTTGTTTTTCCTGTTTTTGCTGATTTAAAAGTTGTCTGAAGAATTCATCACTTGTGGCCTTAACTTCATTTTTGGCAGTGTCAACTACTTGCGATCCTATTTCATTAATCGCTTCCAATACATTTTTGGTTCTTATCTGTTTTGTTTGTTTCGCTTTTTGGGTTTTTATATCCATCTCGCGTATTGTACTACTACTTAGCTAATTTTTCCAAGGCTGACCTTCTCATAATGACTCTTTTTAAAATGTCTCTTTGATCTTTTTCTACCTTATTTAAATCCTCTCCTGTGGTTTTGATAAATTCATCTATTTGCTTTTCGTTTACTTCAATTTTTTCAGCATTTGCAACTTCATTTAGGATTAACTCCATAGAGATAGCTTCCTTGGCTTGTATCTCATATTCTGACCTTAGGATTTCAGGTGTTTTCCCTACGCTCTTCAAGTATCCTTCAAGTGTTAAACCTAGTCTCTCAATTCTTTCTAAAACTTGAGAAAGTCTTGCGTTAACCTCCTCTGTCACTAACATTTTAGGAATTTTTAGGCCAACCTTTTCAATAAGTGCTTTAGGATTTAATTTTACGTAGTCTTTAGGTAGGATTACTTTTTCTAATTCACATGTAGTTGCCTTAATTTGCCATTCAGTATCATCTGCAACATTCTTGCTAGAAGTAATTTTAACTGCATCATATTTAGGATAAATTGCAGGATTAAATTTATGTTCTTCGACTGAAAGTACAAAAGCATTTGGCAAAATATGGCTTAGGATATGTTCTGTTAATTCCTCATCTTTTGTAGCTGCTTCTACCTTTGCAATTGGAGCTTTGCCTTTTCTAAAACCTTTAATATTAGCGTCCTTTGCAAATTCTTTTAGGACAATATCTTTTGTAGATTTAATGATTGATGCTGGGATAGTAAATATTATTTCAATCCCACTATCTTCTGTTTTTTTGAATTCTGAGGTTATTTTGCTTGCCATGACGCGAATTATACCACAACTCAAGCCCCTTTGTGTTGGTTAATTCTGACTGTAGGAATGCTTATCCTCTCACTTTTTTGAGGCATGTTTGGAAGCTTCATGAATTTTGAAATATTAGCCTGACCCTTTTTTGTCAAACATTGACAATTTAGGACCAACTACTATCGGATTAACTTTTGCTTGTATACTTCCCATGGATATAGTATACTATATCTACCGTCCGTAAGGTTACTGAGAATAAGGTCATGTTCGAATAGAATTGAATTTATTTGAGTCCCCAAGGTAAGGTAAACCCCGATTTAATCGGGATAAACTAGAATCGAGGTGAGTATTTAAACACACATATGAAAAAATTATTTATAGGAAATTTGTCATGGGAAGTAACTTCCGATGATTTGAGAGCATTTTTTGCTAGCTTTGGAACCGTTATTGATGCCGTAGTTATTATGGATAGAATGACAGGGAGAAGCAGAGGCTTTGGTTTCGTTGAAATGGAAACTGAAGAACAAGCAAATAAAGCATTAGAAGGAAACGGAAAAGACTTGAAAGGAAGAGCTATGAACGTAAACATGGCAAAACCTCAAGAGAACCGTTAAGTTCTTTTGTTTTTTTCGAAAAACTCTCGGGTTTTGAGAATTACATCACTCCAAAGCGGGTTCATATTATGATCAGCGCCGGAGTGATTGTAGTTTGTAACGTCTTTTTCTAACATCTTCATCCTTTTTATAAATCTATCTCTCCACTCAGAAGAAATTGGGTCGTCATTTGTTCCCCAATGATATTCAATTGGGGCATTTATTCGATCTAGATAGTTAGTAAAAGAAAATTTATCTACATCATAATCCTCTTCAAATTTGGCAAGTTTGGATCTAATAAATTTACCTCCGTCGTCTGACTCATTTGTGTAATAAAGAACTGAATAAGGAAAACCTTCTGTGACAGGTGCCCATAATACCGTTGGGTAATCTTTTCCAGTTACAGAAAGTACAGTTAATGCAATTTGACCACCATTACTATGAGCCCAGATAAAAATGTTTTTACCATCCCACATTGGAAAATTTTCTTTGTTTATACTTGCTAACAAGGTCAAGACTGTTGTATATGTTTGAAATCTCGATTCAAAAATATTTTCTGATTGTGGATCTGATCCTCCATAACCTAAAAAGTCTGGTGTAAGCGTAATGTAACCGTTATCTCTAAAATATTCTCCGACTCTTTTTGTTCCAACACCAGTTTGGTATATGGATTGATCAACGTAACCTCTAAGTAAGACAACCACTGGTCCTTGGCTGTTAGCTATTGGCTTGTTGATTAACCCAGTTACCTTCTTACCATCTACTATGTAGTCGAAAATATCGCCGTTTATATTAATTTTTGATGGATTAAATTCAGTTTTAGAGAGGTTATCAATCGTATATTTTTCCAACGGTTTAGGTTTTCCACCCAAGGTGGACCAGCCTTGGGCTGGGTTCCCGTTTAAATTATCAAAATATTTTTCACTTCCCCACCAACCAAGAGATACAAAAATTAAAATGCTAAAAAAATAAATGACAAATACAGTTACTTTAGACATATTTATATTATATAATAATTAGATGCAAACACTTATATTTCCTGGTAGTTCGAAGGAAGATAAAACCTGGGTTGACGAAACTGCTAAGAACATAAATTCAGAGGGTTTGATTAGACCTTTTTATTGGATGCACTGGACCGATGAAAATTTTAGATTTGATCCACAAGAAAAGGCTGAACTTATCGCAAAACATTTAAGAGGTGAAAAGGCAAATATAATCGCCAAGGATGAAGGGCTCGAAATTGCAAATCTTCTAAAGTTAATGGTTCCTGACCAAATACTTACTATAAATTAATCTTCTTGATTTCGTAGTTACTTCGGTTTATAACTATAGATAATGAGCCAAACAATTAACGAATCTGTGAATGTAGTTATGGTAAATAATACTCCCCTATCTATGAGTTGGAAAAACAGAGATTATAGAATAACAAAGATTGGTCTTCGCCACGATTATCTTGATGGAAAAACTCTCATCCATATTTTTTCTGTGTTATCAAATGATTTATTTTTAAAACTAAAATTCAATACCAAAAATTTAACATGGAATTTAATGGAGATTTCCCAAGGATAATTCATCTTGATATCAATTCTTGCTTTGCAACAATTGAACAACAGGCAAATCCAAAACTACGAGATAAACCAGTAGCTGTAGCCGCATATACGACAAATTCTGGTGTTATTCTGGCAGCGTCTGTGACGGCCAAAAGAATAGGGATAAAAACTGGCATGAGGGTAGGAGATGCTAAGCAAATTTATCCACGGTTAGTTGTGTTACTTCCTGATCCTCATAAATATAGATTCGTACATAGAAAAATTAAGAAGATATTAAAAGATTATTCAGATAATGTTGTGCCAAAGTCAATTGATGAGTTTGTTTTTGAACTACCTTGTAAGGTTGAACCTTTAAAGGTATGTCTAGTAATTAAAGAAAGAATTAAAAAAGAAGTTGGAGAATATATAACAGTATCTATCGGTATTTCTACAAATAGATATCTGGCCAAAATTGCTAGTAATCTTCAAAAGCCAGATGGTTTAATTGAAATAAACAAAGGTAATTTTAAAGAAGTATTTAATAAGCTTAAGTTGACTGATTTAACGGGAATTAAAATGGGCAATTCAGCAAGGCTTAAACTGTATGGTATTAATACCGTCATCGATTTTTACAATGCCCCAATTTGGAAATTAAAATTAGCCTTTGGTGGAATAGTCGGATTATATTGGAATACACATCTTCACGGTTACGATTTCAGCCAAGTTTCGTCAGGGCTTCGTCAGGTACAAAAATCCTATGGTAATTCCTATGCTCCTCCACCAAACAAAGCTCATTTAAAATATGAGATTCTAGCTAAACTTTGTGAAAAGACAGGGTTTAGACTTCGTAATGCTGGTTTTGTAGCTAGCGGAGTCCGTCTAGCTATTTCCTATAGAGATGGAAGCTTTTGGCACAGAGGAACAAAATTAAAAAAAAGTATCTACACAAACAATGATATCTATAAAAAAATAGTTAGTTTGTTGGCGGAAAGCCCTTCACTTGAACTACCGAGAGTCATCGCTATTAATGTTTTTTCGCTGCAAGAGGCAAGGCATTTACAGCTCAATATCTTTAGTGATGAAATTAAAAAGATAAAACTTTCGAATGCAATTGACCTAGTAAACAATAAATGGGGGTTATATACAATTCATTCTGCAAGAACGTGCAATGACTCTACAGTTGTTCAAGATCGGATAAGCTTTGTCCAACTTTAATACCCTTTTTGTCACAAAAACCTCCGTTTACCTCAAGCACGTAATCTACGTTACTTGAAGTTGAGTACTTCTTCAATTCAGAATCCTTTTTACCAATTTCCGGCTGGATATTCTTGTTAATTTCAACAATCTTGTTGTCGTTAACCCATACCAAGTCTAACGCTATTTTAGTGTCCTTCATCCAAAAAACTGGTTTGCTATCCTTATTGAAGACAAAAATCATGCCAGAATTTTCATCCAAACTATTTCTATTAGATAAACCTTTTGCCTTTTCTTCGTTTGTTTTTGCTACCTCTACTTGTATCTTGTTACTACCTATCATTATTGATTTTTGAGAAGTTTGTTCAACTGGAATTAAACCTTTAATAATAAAATCTAGCTTTCCTTGTGATAGTAACCCCACGACGCAAATAAACGCTGCAACGGCTATTAGGGGTAAAAAAATTGATTTAAACATTATCTAATTTCATTCTCAATTGAAGAAATCTCTTTACCTAAATTATCTAGGTTGGTATTTGTAAGGTCCTTTTCTATTTCGTTGATCTCATCAGAGCTTGATGTATTTTCTACTTCGGTTATTTCTCTCTCAAATAATCTTGGCGAAGTTACTATACCTGAAGATAATGTAAAAACAAAAATCGCAAGAATTATAACAAGCACTGCAAGAAGTGATACTACAAGTTTATTTTTCATTGTTTTTATTATCTCCTACTCTAAGACCCTTAATATCCCCAATTGATTTAACTAATAGCAAATGTATTTCTTTTAAATCATTTTTAATAGTATTTAGTGATGTTTTAATCTTAACCATAAAGTCTTTTGGAGTTTCTGAAACTGACATTGAATCTAAATTTATTTTAAGATCCTTGATTTTACTGTCCACTGATAATAGTTTTATGTTAGCTTCACTAATTGTATTCTCTGCTTTGGTTACATCTATCTGTTTATCTGAAGATTTGATTTTCGCTACCCTAGTACTAATTCTGTCAAGCAAATTTTTAATTCTTACTTCTGTGGATTCAAGTCTTGAAATCATTTGATTAGAAAAAGACATCAACCTATTTTTTCTTATTGTAGATACACGGTTCTTAATATTGTCTACCTTTTCTTCCTTTCGAGGTAGTGAACGGGATAATGAGTTTTCTTCCTTGGCTAGAACATTTGGTGTTACAAAAAAAGTAAACACTAAAACTAAAAATGTAGCTAAAAGCTTCATATAAATATATTACGACATTAAAATAAACAATGCAAGTATGCTAAAGAAAACTACTATTGGAATAAATAATAAAAATACAGCCAAAGTGTCTTTCTCTGTCTTTTTCAAGATGTGTATTAGATTCATTTATTTAATAATACACCCATTTTATTTTCAATTGATAGGGCTCTTTTTTTATTGTCCCCAAATATTATATAAGCAAACATATTCTGTTTAAAAGAATTATAAGATGAAATCACGATTCCCTCCTTTGTTTGCTTGTTAAAGAGTATGGGACTTAGCAGTTTTTTAATTTTTTTAAAGTCAAATTTGTGAGTAGGTAGCAAATAATCGTTATTGGATAATATATATGTCTTTTCCATAAAGTCCTTACCTATTAGCTTTTCCGCTGCCTTATATACGTGGGTGCCACCTGTTCTTCTTAAATTTGATTCAGTAACAAATATTTTATTATCCTTCGATATTATGAAATCAACATCAAAATATCCTTTGTAACCAGACTTTAGATATTCTTTAGCTAATAAATTGCCAATTTTTTTAATCTCAGTTACAAAATGTTTTGATATACATTTTTTGTTTACCTCTTGTCCCTTATAAAAACCTTTTTTATCAACTCGCATAGAGCAATAGTATAAAAAAATAATTTTATTGTTAACTATTTTATATTCAATACTTGGTGTGCCATTTGAGATATCTAACAAATCTTCGACAACAATCGAAAATTTACTCCAATACAAATTTTTATTAAAAAGTTTAGAAAAGTAGTCATGAAGTGATTTATTGCTCTTTTCAATATCACCTTTTTTAACTATTTTTATTCCATCTCCACCATGGCCTTTATCTGTCTTTATAACTACACCTAGGCTGTTATTAATATACTTATTCTTCGCAATTAATATAGCCTCCTCAATGGATTTACAAATTAATCCACCCGACATTAAACTTGGTGATAAAGTTTTTCTGATTCCAGATTTACTACCGTAGTGATTTACAGTCCACAAATTAATTAGATCTGGGGCCTCAGGTGTTTCAACTTGTATACCATTTCTTCTTAATGCTAATACTAATTTAGTAAATTGACTTGATGCAGAGTAACTTACTAATTTAATTTTTTTAAATTTTGTTATTTTTTTAAATATTTCTTTGTCATTTATTATGTCTTTACATATTTCGCCTGAATGAATATTAGGTGTCAACGTTTTTATCTCTTTGGTTTCAAATAAATCCTCAATATATTTAATATATAATTTATTAATTTTTTTTGGGCAAATAAAAATTGGGTTAATTTCATTAGAAATAGAAATCACATCTCGTTCTGCAACATCTGCACACCATTCAATTTCAGATTTATGCTCTTTTTTATTTGAAATAGAATTTATAAAAGGCCAAACATCTTCTGAAGGATTAAAGATGTATATATATTGTGCTTCCACTTTTGTGAACGTACACTTTTCGGTTAGAACCTATTTTCAGACCGCAGTCTGAAAGAACAAAGTTATTTTAACATGTTGTGTTGCATTCTCCAAGGGAGGGGTCAAAGGGGAAGGAATTGGAGAATGCTCGGTCGGACTTCCTGCTCGCTGCTTCGCGGCTCGCAACCACAGTCGAACATTCCGCTCCAGGCCTCCACTCGCTTCGCTCGTTTCGGCCTTCCGCTTACCCACTGTACTGAAGAAAGGGGAAAGCCCTTGCGAGGGCTTGACGGTATACCGTCAGGTACTTTACAGAATCCGTCAACTGGCCGTATTTTCGGCCAGACTGCGGTCTTACGGTTGACGGCTGACGGTAACGGTAGCCGTTACCGCTAAAGTACCCAAAACTAGAACAATTTCAGTCGCAATTTGCCATTACAGGCAACTACCCAAGTGCTAGAAAACAACTCCAAAGTGCCTTCGGCACAGCACTTGGCTAGAAGGCCAAAACGACAAAACCATTGCTCCTGATTTCCCTATCGGGAATACCGCCTGCGGGCGGTAAAACAGAAACACAAATCAGTTAAACTTCCATTAAATGTTGAGTAGCTTTTTCTATACCATGAAGTGTTAATTCATACGAAGGAAAAACCTTTTCTATGTCAGAGATTGTTCCAGAATTATCCATTTCATCTCTATCTCTTTCCATAATTGGATTGATCCAAACAACATTATTAAATCTATCTCTAATTGCTTTAAAATTTTCATAACCCGATTTGTCATATAAACCCCCAAGATTTTGTTGTGTTTGGCTGTTCCATGAATCATATAGTCCTCCGTACATCCAATCTTCATCAGCCATCCAAGCATCTCCAACAATTATGACTTTTGATTTCGGGTCACTACTCAAAACTTTTTCTAATGGAATTTGTTCAAGTGCTCCGCTTTCGCTATCATCTTTTGGCAACCATACATGACCGTACACAGCGTTATGAAAATAATAAACATCAACGCTTTCAAGATAATCAACAGCAGCCGCAAATAGTTTTTCCATAATTGGTTTAAACTCATCAGTACTTCCACCAGAGTCAAACATTAAAATCACTTTAGGTTTTTCTTCAACTTCCTCACTAAAAATTAATTCAGGTGCTCCAGCATTTCCTGCAATTCTATCGACAGTTCCTTCAATATCAAGTTTATCTGTTGGAGTTTGTGTGTTGTCTTGGATAATAGTTATTAACTTAGCAAGAACTCTTCCAAATTGTTCATAATTTAATATTTTATCCTTATCAAAAACCTCATGTTTTCTTTGTGAAATTATTTCTTTAGCAGATAATCCTCCTTTGCCTTTACTTAGTGTCTCTTTTAACTCTTCTTTCTTTGTCCGTTTTCCATTGTCTGATTCTTTGCCTTCTTGACCCGAACCACCATCTTTGTTTTTATTTTTATCACCACCACCTTCTGCCTGCATATTTTTATCTCCTCCTGACTTCTGTTCTTCTTTACTGCCTCCATCTTGTCCATCTTTCATTCCCATACTTATTTCACCTTTACCGGTTTTTTCTGAAGATTCACCGCTACCTTGTCCACCTGCTTTTTGTCCTGATCCAGTTTCCTGTCCTTTTTCTCCACCATTACTATCACCACTTTGAGTTTGTTTTTCACCACCACTTTTTTGACCATTTTCTTTTCCATCTTCTTTTGGATTCTGACCCTTTTCTGACTTTTGATCTTCTTTCTTTTCCTCATTGCCTGATGATTTTGAATCCTTAATTTCTTTGTGGTCATCATCTCCTCCGTGATGTTCCTCTGTTTCACCGGGCTCTACAATTTCTTGTGATTTGTTTTCTTCAAGTTCTTCGGGTTCAGGTTCTTCTTGTTGATCGTCAAAATCGTCTTCGTTTTCAGAAGGCGGTTCAATACCAAAAAACAACTTTCCAAACACAGTATCAAATTTAGGATAGTCTGTAACATCTTTTACAAGTACAGCTTTAGAAACTACATACATTTGATCCAAATCTTCAATCTTGCCTTTTTCTAATACCTTTTGAAGATCAAGCCATTCATCTGTGGAAACTCGAAGT
>CAWASW010000003.1:0-123875 GCA_963784785.1 Candidatus Woesebacteria bacterium
TTGCACAATGTTTCTAAACGGTGGAATTTAAAAAACATGTGCTTGAAAGATAAAGGTGGCATTTTTAAGTTTGTGTGAATTCTTTTTGTGTTGTAATAGAAAATTGTTTGGTGGATGGCTTCAACAAATTCTCCAATTGTTTCAAATCTTTCAAACTGTAAACCTAAATCAGTTTTAAAATTGTCATACCAACTTTCTTGATATCCATTTTCCCAAAGGCCTGAGCCTTTTTTGGACATAGAAATTTTAACTCCTAATTTAGTCATAGCTTCTTGATATTGTTTTGATCTGTATTCTGATCCTTGGTCTGTATGGACTATTTGGCTTTTACCTACATTTCTGACTGCATCAAGATAAGCCTCAATAACAAGATCTTCTGTGTGTTTAATGGAGACACTCCAACCAACAATTTCCCTAGTAAATAAATCTAAAAATGTAGCAAGATATATAAATCTGTTGTTCCACCTCAAATAAGTAAAGTCACCTGCAAAAACAACATTTGGTTTAATTGGACAAGATCCTTTAATAAGGTTTGGGAAGCCAGAATCTGGATTTCCAAAATCTCTCTTTTTGGACCATCTAGCCTTTCTCTTGAAAGGCTTAATGTTGTTTAACTTCATAACCCTTCTGACTCTTTTCTTGCCAAGCTTTAAAGCCATGGCAATTCTTCTGTGGCCATATGCTGGATTACTTTCTAAGACCTTGAGAATTTGATCTTTTAAGGCCTCATCTTTTGCAGATTGTTTTTGGTTTTGATAGTAAAGATTTCTCTTTGAAATATGCAAAACTTTAGATATTAAGGATTTTTTAATTCCTTTTGTTTTCTCCTCAATTATCTTCCCAACATCTGTCTTTTTTTTGACTTTTCCACTTCAAGAGATAGCACTCCAATTATTTCTTTTAACTGTTTGTTTTCATTCCTGAGTTTGGCAAATTCTAGCCAACTAACTTTGTTTGTAGTTTTTCCACCAATCCAATTATAAATTGCTTTGTCTGATACACCATACAATTTTGCCAAACTAGAAACTGGTTCACCAGCTTTAACTTTGGATAAAATTTCTTCTTTAACTTCTGTAGCAACAATCTTTTTCAAAATATATTCACCTCCTTAAAAGTTTCACTAATTTTAACTCAAATCATATAGAAACTTAGTGCATTTTAAGGGGTACCTGTCAACATCAATTAATGTATATATGTAGACCCTTCTGTAATCACTTCTAACAATATGGATGGTATCCATTTCAACAAATGAACCTAAACTGTCTGAAACTGGCCTTGGAAATGGTTTATAGTCTTTAAGTTGTTTCTTCCTCCTTGTCAGTTTGTGTTTTCTTAAAATCTTGCCTATAGTTGATATCCCAATATTTACACCTATTCTTTTAAGATATGCCTGAATAACTGGAGCACATCTACCTATTTTTAATCTTAAATCAACAATTTCTTTTACAACCTCAGGCTTAGTCTCATTTGGATGATGTTTTGGAATTGAAGGCTCTGTCCAAATGAAGTTTTTGTGGCTTAAACCTAAATCTCTAGATTTTTTAATCCACCTCCAAATTGTTGTCCTATGAACACCATATTTATGTGAAGCTTGAGAAACAGTTAACCTACTGAAAACAACATCATTTCTAGCCAACAGTCTTGCTTTAGCTACATATGGATTGCTAGTATATGACAGGTAGGTGTCCTCCTTTACTAGATTTCATCATCTGTAAGTGTGGCACCTACTTTTTTATTTGTGAAGTATGTTGCAAAGGTTCGTAGTAATTACGCTATAGCCCTATAGATTGAACAAGTTAAGATACATATGCGACATTAACAAACGCATGTTTATATGAACTTCTACTCTCAGGCACGCTTCAAACTTGGTAGAATCAAAGGCTCAAAGAAGTTGATTAAAATGATTGAATCTTTAAGAAGGTTTGATATTGATGAAGTTGCAAAACAAAGATTAAAAATAATTAATTTCTATGATGTTCATGGTGAACAAGCATGTATTGAAGCTTTTAGCGCAGACAGGAAAGTTATTTCAAGGTGGAAACAAAGGTTAAAAGTTTCAAAAGGTAGTTTAGCTTCTCTTGCTCCAAACTCCACAAGACCTATTAATGTTAGGACACCTCAAACTAGGCTTAAAATTGTGGAGTTTATCAAATCTCAAAGAGAAGCTCACTTTAGGATCGGAAAGGAAAAGATTAAAGTGTTCCTTGATTTTTACTGCAAAGAAAATGGAGTTAAGTCAGTTTCAGAATCTACAATTGGAAATATTATCAAAAGAAATAATTATTTCCATCAAACTGCAAGAAAAATATATCATGATCCAAGTTCAAAGTGGGCACAAAAGGACAGAATTAAAACAAAGAGATTGAGAGTTAAGTATTCTCCAAAACCTACATATTTTGGTTATATAATTTCAGATACTGTAGAAAGGATCACAGATGGTGTCAAAGACTATTTTATCTCAGCAATTGATGTTAAATCTAAATTCTGCATGACCTTAATGTACAAGCACCAAAACTCAGAAAACATGACAGATTTTTACAATCACTTCAAATCTGTCTATCCTGGAATTATCAAAACATGGCAATCTGACAATGGAAAAGAAAATTTAGGTTTATTTGATCAAAAGTTAAAACAAGATCAAATACCACATTATTTTATCTACCCACATTGTCCAAAAGTAGATGGCTTCATTGAAAGATACAACAGAACATTACAAGATGACATTATTGATCCATATCTATACCTCATCCACAACAAAGGGGTCTTTGGAGAAAAGCTAACAGAAATTAGTATCTATTATAATTCCCAAAGACCCCATCACTCACTTAAAAACAAATCACCACTTCAGTACTTTATGGATGAAGGTGGAATGTCGCAAATGTCCTTGACTTATACATAGATTTGACTTTAGGCCACTTCACGTGATAGAATAGGCACATCTCACGAGTAATCGTGGGATTTTTGTTTGCCCCAACCATTGTTGGGAATTATGCAAAAATTTACTCTACATCTGCCAAAGCATCGCTTATATATGCAATTTAGAATTGCTAAAAGGCGAAAGTCTTTCTTGGATGAACCAATCATTCCATCAAGGAAAAGGCTTAACCTCAAATATCACGTAGGAGGATCTACCAGAAAATTCTTTAGGTATATTTTTGAACACAAGGCTATTAAAAAGATTTTGGGCACAAACATAGCTTTTATGCTAGTTACCTCGTCATTTGTGCCTACATTAGCTTCAAATGATAGTAAAGTATTAGGCACAAATATAATAAAAACTGAAATTCCTTTATCAACAACTATTTCAATTCAAAATCCTGTAAAAATAATGAGGGTAACTCAACCCTACAAATTTTTGCATCCTGGGTTAGATTTGGATGGGAAACACAGGAGATACTATTAAACCTATCAAAAACGGTATTGTTGAATATAAGATATTTGATTCATATGGCTATGGAAAACACGTTATTATTGACCATGGTGACGGTTTAAAATCCCTATATGCTCATATGTCGGAAATAAACGTAAATGTAGGAGATAAAGTCGATACTAACACTGTATTAGGGTTGATGGGTTCTACTGGACATTCAACAGGAAGTCATTTGCACTTAGAAGTCAGAGATCATGGTATTCCTATTAATCCGTTGTCAGTGATACCTGATTAATAATCCATTCCACCTTGAGGCATCTGTGGAGCAACCCTTGGCTCTGGAATATCTGTCACCAATCCCTCAGTAGTCAAAACTGTTTTAGCTACACTTGCGGCATTCTGCAAAGCAGAACGAGTTACTTTGACAGGATCAACGATTCCCATCTTACTCATTGATCCAAATTCTCCTGTTAATGCATTATATCCAAAGTCTTTATCTGTATTGGATTCAACTTTCTTTAAAACGTCAGCTTCATTATCACCGGCATTTTTTGCAAACCATTTTATTGGTTCCTCTAATGCATCGAAGACTATCTCTGCACCAAGTTTTTCATCGCCTGTTAACTTAAGAGACTTTATCACATTCCTTGCACGAAGTAGTGCAGTCTCTCCTCCAGGAACAATACCTTCCTCAACAGCAGCCTTTGTTGCTCCAACAGCATCTATAACTCTTTCTTTTTTCTCATTCAATTCTATTTCAGTCGCAGCTCCTACGTTAATGACAGCTACACCTCCGGATAATTTTGCCAATCTTTCCTGCAATTTTTCTTTATCAAAATCTGAATCAGATGCTTTTATTTGATTTTTAAGTAATTCAGCCCTTTTAGCAATCTGTTCTTTATTACCTTTACCACCTATGACCCTAGAAGCTTCTTTGTCTGACCAAACCTTTTCTGCCTGACCCAAGTCCTCAATTTCAACAGATTCAAAGGTTCTTCCAGCATCCTCAGTTATTACAGTTGCACCAGTTAAAACAGCTATATCTTCTAAAGATTCTTTTCTTCTGTCACCAAACCCTGGAGCTTTAATTGCTAATACATTAAATGTACCTTTTAGTTTATTAACAATAAGGGTTGTCAAGGCCTCTCCTTCGATATCATCTGCAATAATTACCAAGTTTTTAGAAATTTTCACAAATTTCTCTAAAAATGGTAACAATTCCTGTATCGAAGAAATCTTTTTATCAGTCAAAAGTATATATGGATTTTCAATCTCTGCTTCCATTTTTGAGGTATCAGTTACAAAATAAGGAGAGACATATCCTCTATCAAATTCCATGCCATCTTTATATTCTATGTCGATTGTAAACCCTTTGCCGTTTTCAACAGTTACGACACCATCATGCCCAACTTTATCTAAGGCTTCTGCAATTTTTGATCCGATCTCTACATCTCCAGCTGAAATAGTTGCAACCTGTGCAATCTCTTCGTGATTCTTAATTTTTTTAGATTGTTTCTTTAGTTCTTCAACAACGGCTTCAACTGCTTTTTCAATTCCTTTCTTAAGAATCATAGGGTTTGCACCAGCATCTATTTTCTTCATCCCATTCTGAGTCATAACCTGAGCAAGAAGAGTTGATGTTGTAGTTCCGTCCCCTGCGTTATCATTTGTTTTACTTGCTGCCTCTTTTACAAGTTGAGCGCCCATGTTTTCAAATGGGTCGGGTAAATCAATTTCCTTAGCTACAGACACGCCATCATGGACTATATTTGGAGCTCCCCATTTCTTGTCCAAAGCAATATTCCTTCCTTTTGGTCCAAGGGTTGTGACCACTGCTTTTGCCACAAGGTCAATACCAGTAAGTAATGCTTTCCTTGCGTCTTTACCGAATTTTAGTTGCTTTGCCATAATTATTTTAAATTACTCTTCTATTGCTAGAATATCCTCAAACTTAATAAATGTATATTCTTTATTACCTACTTTCACTTCATTTCCACCCCATTTTTTATAAATTACAGTATCCCCAATTTTAGCTGGAGATTTTATCTGACAGCAATTGCCTTTGCATTCCGTACATATTGACTCACCAACTGCTACAACTTTTCCTTTTTGTGGTTTCTCTCCTGCGTTATCTGGTAAATAAATTCCTGAAGCTGTTTTTGTCTCTTTATCTAGTGGTTCAATTAATAAGTATCCTGCTGTTGGTTTCAAGTTAGTTTTTAGCATTGTTACTGTATGAGTGCCATTTTGGCACATACAAAATATTGTGTCAAGAGGAAAGTTTAACGTATAATTATATTATGATAAGAAATGAGCCCTCTGTAAAAATAAAAAACACATGGCATAAATGCCATGGTTTTACCCCTTCTGTGGCATACTTTCCACTTGATTTTTAATGTATTTTTTAACCTGGATGAAACTTGTTGCACCCACTGATTCTGCAAAGTAGCCATCAGACCAGAATGAGTCACCCCAAAGAAATTCTTCTAACTCTGGAAATTCTTTCCTTAAGATTCTTGATGAACCACCTTTCAGTTGGTTAACAACTTTTGAGATGGACAAGTTTGGTTGGATTTGTATAAGCATATGTACATGATCATGCAATATTGTAATTTCTTCAATCCACCAGTTGTTAACCTCACATGCTTTGAAGAATAAGTCTTTAAGTCTTGTAGCTACTTTGCCACGTAATATCCTTTTTCTGTATTTTGGTAAAAATACCAAATGAATCATAATTCTGTGCTTTGTGTGTGCACCATGCCAGTACTTTAACATTTCCCTCAAGTATGCCACAAACTATACTTGCTCCACCAGCCTAAAGGCTGGGGATTAATGTGCAGAAGATTTAAGGCTAAACAAGTGACCGTTTATGCAACGGTATCTATGCGGAGGAGGCGAGATTCGAACTCGCGAGGCTGTTAAGCCGCAGACTTTCCAAGTCTGTGGAATGAACCACTATCCGACTCCTCCATTAGAACTTCAGACTAGGATATTATATCAGAGGTTATGCTTTTTTCTTCTTTTTATTCTTTTCCCACTCTTTAACCATGGAGTTTGCAGTCTTTAACATATCCTTTTCTCTCTTTAGCTTAATTTTTTTTGCAGCTGTTGCATAATCATACCAAGAGATATCACCCATTCCAGAGATCTCAATTCCTGCTTTAAATAACAAAAGATAATAAATGTATTTATGAGTTACAGGTTTACCATTTACTGTACCTGCTCCACTTGATCTTCCTACTTCATCCAAAACCCTTGTATTCATATTTCCCTGTTCTGAAGTGTATCTAATCACCGCTCTAACTGAAGATTCACCTCTTCTTACGACAGATTTTAATATTTCAAAATCACCTTCATTATTTTTTGAAAGTAAAAAAAGTTTTTTATCCTTGCCTTCTTTAAAAATAACTGCCCCACCTACCAACAGTTCGCCTTTTTCATTTTTCATAGTATGTGTATTTTATCACGAAGTAACAAGCTTTGCTTATCATGTTTATATGTTTGAAGGGTACTTCCAAAAATATAGAAGATTTTGTAAAAAAAATTATTCTTTTTGTTTTCGCACATTCCATTTTTCCTGGTATTCTAATTTCACCTTTGAAAGCTTGCCTCCCTTTTCAATTTTCTTCATAGTTTCCGTATCTACAACATCCTTTATTAGTCTAAGAAAAGGATCAGAATCAAATAAATCATCACAATAGTAAGGATTTAGCAAATAATCACCGTCACCCCATGTACTAAAATCAGCAGTATTATGTTGAATAAGTACTTCAATTTTATCAATTGCTTTCGCAAATTTTGCTTCCGGCGTTATGCTTTCTTCAAAATCAGTCCACAATTCAACTATTTCATCCGACAATTTCTTATCACTTAAATAATCTGAAATTTTTCGTATTGCATTTGACTCATCCTCAAATTTGCTGTCTTTCCTGGTAGATACCTCAAATGCTGGAATATCTCCTACAATTGTCTCAGCAAGGTCGTGAACAATAATGATCTTCAGCACCTTTAGTTTATCTAATTGCAATTTTACTTTTTCCATAAGTACTAGTGCCAACAAGCACATCATCCAAGTGTGTTCAGCCACACTTTCTCTTCGGTCACTATTACTTGTCCACGAATGACGCATCTCGGTCTTTAGCTTCTCAGCCATGTTTATAAAGGTAAGCACTCCCATGATTTCGTTTTTTATTTCCATATTTTTATTTTTAACAAATCAAGTATACCAATTTATACGTATTTAATACTACTATATTCGTTTTATGTTATCTATCGTTTTCAAATTGCGGGATACCGTTGCATAAACGGTCACTTGTTTAGCCTTAAATGATTTGTTGTTTTTCGTTAAAATAATAACACTTTCGTCCGATTACTCGGACAATGCTGAAATTGGTTGTAGAAGCGTTTACTTAGTGAAACTACCTTTTTAGGCCGAAAGTATAGTAAAATCAGTGTGTTTTAGGAGACCGAAATGTAACGGTCTCAAATTGCGCCAATTTACGAATCGGCGCGAACTTTCTTTCAGACCGCAGTCTGAAATACAAACATAGTTTAACATGATCGTTTGCATTCTCCAAGGGAGGGGTCAAAGGGGAAGGAATTGGAGGATGCTCGACTCGGGTTTGTTCGCTCAGCCACTGCGTGGCTTCGCTTAACGCATATGATCGGAAGCTTCAGCTCACCCCACTCCGTGGGGTTCGCTAACCCAATTGAAAGGAAAAGGGGGTTTATAGTCAGTTCGCCTGCGGGCTCCTGACGGGTAGTTAACGGTGTCAGGAAGATGGTCCATCGACTCCGTTAACTGGCCGTATTTACGGCCTTTTGTCCGTGTTACCGTCCAGCGGACGGTTAACGGCTAGCCGTTGGGACAAAATTGGACATTAAACATGGACATTTCAGTCGCAATTTGCCCTGTCGGGCAACCACCCAAGTGCTAGTACACAGAGTGCTTACGCACAGCACTTGGTTAGGAAGCTACAGGCACAACAGGCATTGCTTCCTGAAATATCCCTTGTCAGGGATCCTGCCCAGCACAAAACACCCCAAAGCTACAGGGGTGTTGGCCTTCGGCCATGTGCACGGGCAGGAACAGGAACAATATAAGTCTAGTAAAAACCTAGGTTTTTGAAAGGTATTAAAGTAAGAATTACAGCTTGTTCACAGAAAGTTGTTCTAGTTAAAACATTTCATGTTAAATGCCAACTAAACCATTTCGGTTGTATTTATTTTTACTAGATTTGTATATGCAATAACGATTTTTTCATTCTTGTTCGTATTACATATACCAAAATTATATAGGATTTCTACCTGCACGATACATAACAATAAGTCTTGTGCCCTTACCATCATGCCTTCCACTTGGTATTACAATTTCATTTTCTAAGACACCACCGCTATAATCTAGTTTCTTATCAGAATCAGTTTCAACTTCATCTGTGTTTGCATTCAGATTTTCTTTTTCGTCATCTGTTATTTTATTTTCAGTCATAATTTATCACCTCTTTTCAAACCAACAAAAAACCTCCCTTCGGAGGTTTGAAATGCATAGCATCTAAACCCCCGTTAGGAAGTAAATAAAAATGCAAATGTATTTACTTCGTTAGAAGCAAACTTGTTTATTGATTTCATCTGCCAAGTATAGCAGACTTTTTTTCTTCGTCAAATGTATGTATATTGTGTTCACAGTTCACGCGGATGATTATTTTAACTTAGAAGTTCAACAACAACATATTCTGATCTATTTGATTTCAATTAAATACTTCGCAAGAATTGGAGCAACACTAAGATTAGCCTTTTTATTGGGATGTGAGTCCCAAGGTAGAAGTCTTGTATATTCTTTCTTTAAAAATCCATTTTCATCAGCGAGTAAACTGTAAAAATCAAAGACATAAATATTTTTAGAATCTCCTGTAAATTCTTTTGAATTTAACCAATCTACTAATTTCTTTGCCCTTATAGCTTGGTCTGTGTTTGTAGTTTCTTTTCTTGCAGGTGGAGGTGTAAAAACTATAAATTGTTTGTTTGGATATTTTTTGAGATTATCTCTAATTACTTTATAGTATCTAATATCTTCTTCAAGTTGTTCATTTGTGGCAATTCTTGTTGTAGGATAACAGTTTTTAAACGCTATGATATCGTAATTTAGTATTGATTTAAGTGTCGAATCATTTGGATCTCTTGAAAATATATCTGCATATTCTTTTGGACTATTATTACTCAAAACTATATTGTAATCAGCCCCTGTTATTTCCCCATTATTATCACTTAAGCCTTTGTGGTGTGTGAAGTTTGATAATAATTTAGGAAAGTATTTATACAGGTTATAACTATGATCCCAGAATTCAATTGTTGAATTTAACTTTTTAATTTCATTTCTTAAATCACCCTCTTTAATTAAGTTGCCACCAGTTGAATGGTGGATAAATAAAATCTTTTCTGTCGCTTCTTTTGCATTAATTGTTAATGGAGTAAACATAAATATTAAAAATATGATTAATAACAATCTTATTTTCAGCATACATTAATCATATCAAAAAAAGTAAGCTAAAATATTTCTGGCCTAATTTGTGTTAAACTTCTCCCAAAGTTAGAGGCTACTTGCAGCTTTGACATTTAAAAAATTCTATTCAAGGAAAGGAGACGGTTATGTTCAGACGTTGGCTCTCAAAGTATTTTAGTTACTTTCTGGCAGGAGCAATCGTGATGGTTGCTGTCTATGCCATGATGTTTGAATTGACAAAATATCCATTTAATTGGAAATTTAGTTATTCAATCATTACATTGGGAATACTGAATGCAGGGCTTGCTTTTTCAGTATTTAAAAATAATTGGATGTTAGTTAAAGGAACTGCAGAACTTGCAACATGGTTGCCATGTATTGCAGTTGTATCATCCATTGTTTCATTATTGGTCAATGCAGATCCAAAACTCACAATATTCCTTGTGATTGCAACTGGATTCGCCGAACTATTTTTGGTTTCACCTGATAAGTAATAATAATATTTCAAATCTTACAAAAAGGAGATCCAATGATAAACGATTTTAAAAACTTTCCCTCAAAGGAAAGATGGGTGATGATACGGTTGCTTTCATATCTCATCATCCTTGGAACGATTACTATTATTGTTCCTGAAGCAATTGAGTGGACGGGAACTGTTCAACTTATTTTCGCAACAACAGAGTTGATCTATGTTCTTCGTAAACCGCGTCAAAAGCCGGTAGACATGCCACTTGAACTTGAAGACTACGATAAATGACCACTAAAAACCCAATCAAAACACCGATTGGGTTTTTTTAATGTCTAAAAATTTTATTTTTATCCCTCTCTACTTCTTAAAAAACAATGAAATTCACAACCATTACAATTGCCCACAACTTTTACTTTTTTAATATCATTCTCTTTAACTCCCAACAAGCCAGCTGCAACCTTAGTTTCTCCAAGTGATTTAATATTGTCTTTTAAACAAATTGTTTTATCACATGTTTCCTCACGAGTTACATTGTCTACTGTTATTTTTAATCCTAAAGGCATGAAAGGTATTGTAAGCTAAAGATGATGAAATACAAATGAAGAAGTAAATTGAAGTTCTTGCAAGTTCCGATAGGTATAATTTTTTAGATTATATTGATCCTATCGGAACTGCATTTTACATACTTATCTAATATATTCAATAAACCAATATGACGACTGTCATATTATTTTCAGATCACAAAGATCTAGGTTTAGAAAACATTGATCAGATAAGCATCTGTCTTGCAAAAATAATTTAAAATAATAGTAACAAATAATTACAGATCAAGGTGAGATTAAATCCCTCCTCAATCTTCTTCGAACTACGAAAGTTCTTTATCTTCACCTTTTACAGTGTCGAGATTATTTCGCCTGATTGTTTCTGATTTTCTGATCGTAACGTCATACATAAGAATTCCTGCAAGCAAGAACTCTACAAATGCAGCCGCCACGATTTGCCAAAATTCATTCCAGATAATCTGCCCAAACGCTTGAATAAGCGATAAAAGAGCAACTTCTGCAACGAAGATTGTGAAGAATAACAGGAACGCATGTTCCTTTGTTTCACTCTTGCTTTTAATTGTTGATTTGATCAACCCACCAAGTGCAAGCGAAAACACAATTCCAATCATCCAATATATAATGTTCACTTCGGACTCCTTTTAACTAGGTATTCCAGTCGTACTTGATCATGAACGAAAAAACCAATATCGGGATAAATCCCAATATCATGAACGATGACATCGCTGCGGAGGCAATTACCCACCAAGCCATGCCAAAGCCCAATGTTAGAAATGTTGCAAACGCCCAGAGAAGGAAAAACCTTCTTTTCCCGAACGATGCTTGGTCCATGTAAACCGCGAGAATTCCAGATAACGCCACTAAGAACCCAGAGGGTAACAGTTTTACAACATCTGCAAAACCAAAATCCTCAGGCAATCTTTCAGTGGGCGACACCAAAGTTCCAACGATGATTGCATAGACAACAATTGCTAACAGTAACACTGTGAAGAACTTACCGAACCGATTCAGTTTGTGTTCCATTTTCTTCTCCTTATATAATGTTTGAACTTACCAAGTCCAGACATAGTTTAAATATGCCCAGAATTGGCAAGTCCAATTCATATTGAGAAATTATTTTGCAAGACTGTTAAAGAGCAAATTTAGCTTTAAATAACACTGCAATAGTGTGTTTAAAGTACTAAAAGATTAGCACAGAAAAGGTCAAAAGTCAATATTATGGGGTACTTCAAAAGTACCACATAAGGTCCCCTTATAGGGTATTGCTTCTCAATTCCCCTAGTACTAATATTTAAATATGCTGCTATGAAAAATGAAGAAAATAGTTCTCCTGTAATTAACAAAGACACTTCAGAAGCAGTTGTTTCAGTCAGAAGTGTAACTGCTAAAAAACAAATTAGAGATTCAGAAGGTAGGTTTATTAAAGAAGGTGAAGTAAGCGTTCCTGCAATTTCCTTTTCAACTTCACAGAATCAAAATGTAAAAACTGGTGATGTACCTGATTTAGTTAGTTTAAAAGTTACTAACCCTCTTGTTTATATCAAAGCATGGTGGAAAAAGATAATGGCTAATGAAGGACTAGAGTATGAATAGACCCACGACCTGACGGTCGGGGTTTCATTAGAACACAAACAGAGTTTGCCCTGCATCTTTTTTACCTTGGTTTTCTATGTACCTCTCTATCACACTTTTGTTTATTCCCACAGTTGATACAAAGTAGCCTTCAGACCATATTGATTCAGTCCCCCAGTACACATTTTTAAGGAATGGGAATTTTTGTTTTAAGAACCTAGCTGTATTTTGTTTAATAATTCCTACAACTTTACCAACTGCAATAGTTGGCGGAATGGAAACAAGAAGGTGTAAATGATCTTTGTCATGATTTACTTCCTTAATATTTATCATTGGGTAATGTTCCTTAATTTCCGCCAACTTAATATCAAAGTATGCAAAAATTCCTTCATTAAAAATGTTCTTTCTGTACTTAGTGGCTATGACTATGTGGTAATCACATTGGTACACGCAGTGTGATATGTAAATAAAGTCCATACATATATTTTACAACCAAAAAAGCTGCAGGGGTAACTCCATCCCACGACCTTACGGTCGGGGATTTAAGTGAGGAAGGTTAAATTCAAAGCCAAACCAATTACTGCAATTGCCATATCAGTTGCTTTATTCTCACTTGTTTTTGGATTAGGTGGAGTTGTATTCCCTACACTTTTCCCATTTTTAAATATTAATAATACAAATGAGGTTGTAGCTACAGATTCTCCAACACCAAGTTCTGATTGGAGAGAAACTGCATTAAAAGGAACCCTGAAGAAAACAACAAGTGTACCAATTAAATTCTTTCTTTTAACTTCCTCAGATGAAGCAGTTACATTACAAGCTCCTGATTATATTACACTAGACAAACTAATTGGGAAAAGAATACTAGCAACTGGCAACTACTCACAAAAACAAAAACTTTTAATTATCCAAGATGTACAAGACCTAGAAGTTTTATCAACCACTCCCATTCCAATACCAACATCAACCCCAACAATTGCACCAACACAGACACCAACGCCTATTCCTACACCTATGCCTACAGTAGAACCAACCACTGTTTCAACAGAAACTCCAATAATTTAATTTGTAGTATAATAAACAATATGGACAGCGAAGACAGGCTCGATCAAAACATGAATGAGTTTTACGACGCAGATACCCATGTTTCTACGTGGGCTGATGTTTACTTCAATAATAAAGACGGTATATCAGAGATTGATCGAGGTGATATAAGAACCTTTTTCGAATATTGTGGTGCTACAGATAAGATTGAGCCAGAATTAAGAGAAAAGTTTTCTGCAAAGCATTATGGAAACAAATCCCGATCAGAAGCTATGGAAGCTGTATGGGGGGGACAAATATAAAGAATATAGAGAATTTTGTAATAAATATATTGCTGAATATGAAGAACGAACAGGCAAGGAATTACCAAAAGTTGAATTTAAGCATGATGATAAACCTTCAACTTTTTCGAAAACAGAAGGCATGAGAGGATTCTTTGCAGATTTAACTGCATATTCTTTTGCTGACACAAACGAATACAAATTTGAAACTTTAGATTTAGTTACAAGAGCCAGATTAAATAATGGTAAGGCAAGAGAAGATGGAACAAAGACAGAAAGATTTAGAGTTACCATCGAGGGTTACAATAAAAACAAATCTTTTGAACCTGCAGGTTTTCCGCCTGATTTTCCTGAAAAAGCCTTAAGTTTTGTTCGTACTTGGAGTAGTGTTAAATAATATTGACCCCTTAGTTTAAGCTAACTCATTTATATATCCTATAACATTGACAAATGGCTATTTTTATGCTATTCTGACTTCATAAATTTGGAGAAATTTCAGGTTCAATTTGCACCTAACTATTTCTCCTCTTTTTATTTATCTTGTACTTTAACAACTTCAAGATTTGAATTTTGAGATGAAGCTAACATTAAGAGTTTGTTACAAACTAACAAATTTTTACAGTTAGTTTTGTCGAAATTTTCATATTCAATTAAAAATCAAACAAGGAGATGTCAGAATGAGTAAGAGAAAGTTTGTAGTGCTTGCGTGGGACTGTGCAAATTGTGGAACGGAAAATCCCGGACCTAAGAAAACTTGCACACAATGTGGAAGCCCGCAACCAGAGGGAGTTAAATTTCATACTCCGACTGGCGGATTCAAGGAAGTCACCGATTCTAAACAAATCGAAGAGGCCGAACGTGGTCCTGATGTTCATTGTCCGTTTTGTGGCACACGAAATGCCGATGGATCAGTGAAATGCACTCAATGTGGAGGAGAACTCAAGGGTGGCAAACGCAGAAAAACAGGTGATAGACCGGATACTGATCAGGATGAAGGAATTGATAACGGCGAATACACAAAGAGCGAGGATCCAGAAACTGGATTGGTCTCTGATGTGTTGCCTTCTGTATCTTCTTACTCACCTGCTCGCTATTCATTACCTACACTTGATCGAACCAACGTTGTTGAAACTCTGCAAACTGCTATTAACAGCAGAGTGGTTCAGGTTGGAGGCTTGATTGCCATCGTAGCGCTTTGTTCGTGGCTCATCTGGATGCTTTTTTTCAATACGACCGTTGTACCTGTTACCTTAAATAATTTTCATTGGGAATTAAACATCCCTGTTGAAGAATATCTTTGGGTAGATGAATCAGGTTGGTCAGTTCCTGCGGGTGGCATCGAAACGAGTAGTGAAGAACGCACCACAGGTTATGAACAAAAGCAATCATGTGAACTTGTTTCAAAACGTGAACAGGTTGGCACGGAAGCATGCAATGGTCGTATGAAAGATCGTGGCAATGGATATGCCGAATGGGTCGAAGATCAATGCCCCAAGTACGAAGATAGACAAGTAAACGAATGTAAAATGGTTGACGATTACAGTCGCCCAATAAAACAAACGTATTACTACTATCGCATACAGAAATGGATTGTAACTCGCAATGTTCCCGCGTCCGGCGATGATAATAATCCTGTTTGGCCTCCTGTTCTACTTTCACAAGGTGAACGCGAAGGTTTTCGCAGTCAGTTTTTCACCGTGTATTACACTGATGAAAAAGGCGAAGGTCATTCACTCACAAGTATGGATTGGGATTGGTTTACCAGTCTATATTCTGGACAAGTTTGTCATGCTGACCGCAATGGTTTCGGTGGGTTAAACCTCGGAATTGATTGCAGTCCTCAGCAATAAACCAAAAATAATTGAATATCTTGAAGCCTAGCGTGCAAACCACTCACATCTCCCAAGATGAAGAAGTTTGCACGTCCTTATATAGCTGTGTAGCTATACTGATGAGCTCAAAAAAGCGAAAAGGAAAAATTTAAAAAGGCGGTTCTATCTCTTCTGACGATTCCATTTCTTCTTCGAGCATTTTGCTCATGAGTGATGAATATTCGTAACTATCAATAATTTTAGTTTTATTTTCAAGTAGTTTTTCATAGAATTCTTTTACGTCTGAATCAGTTAAAATTGAATAAATCTGTGAGTTATTAATTGCAATTGATACTAATTCTCGTATCTGTTCATCAGTATAGCTAACATATTTAGATAGCTTCGAGACAATTGCGTGCGATGACACAAAATTTGGACTGTTTCTTAATTTTAAAATTAAATTATTTTTGTCTTCCTCGACTTTAAGTTGTATGTTCTTGTGATGTTCGCCAAAGAAATCTGATAATTTTATATAGAAAAATATTTTAGATTTTTTCTTCGTTTCCCATTCTTCAATTAAAAATGAATTCAGTAACGATCCATCTAGTGGAGATTTGAAATCTTTATCGTCACTAATAAAAAACAGGTCTTGATTATCTTCTAATTCGGATAACATCGTAACCCAATTTACTGAGTCGCCATATGAACCTTGTTTGCCTGGTGGATTACCTAATTCATATCTAGTTTTTGCATCGTTATAATATTTTTCTGAATCAATTATTTGTGAAATTCCGAACAACTCATTTATTATTTCATCGGCTTTTAAAGTTCGTTTGTTTATATCGTTTTGTAGTTTTTCATCAAGGCTGTTTTTTAGTATTCTGAATTCTTTTAATACCTCTTTAATTTTTACAAACTCATCGTAAGATTTACAAATTTGAGGCAGGTTAATATCTATTTTTGAATCCTTAAATTTACCATACGCATCAGCGACTTTGTTATCTCTATTTCTTTTGACCTCGTCTATTATTTGTGAGGTAACTACAAGATTTATTTCGCCTTTTTTGATTAGAACAATCAATTTTTTAAGTTCATCAAGATCATCATTTGAGAAGTGGTAAAAATCAAGAAAGATATTGGCATCTACAAATAAATTCATATACGGCTATTTTACCACCAAGTTATTGAAATTGTTTTTTGAAAGGTGTAAAAATAATTAAGGTGACAAAAGTTCAAATAAAAGAGCCAAAGGTAGTTAAACTCAATGATTTTTGGAGTAACTTCATTCTTTGGTTTGCTGCATTTGGTCTTGGAATAACAGTCAATATAATTATTAACTTTTTCAGAAGATGAGTAACAACAAATTTGTTTTAGTTCCAATAGAGCTTCTTAAAAATTTAAAAGAACTTGCGAAAGATACAGAATATGAAGATGATGTAAGAAAAGTACTTGATTCAAGAGAAGCTATTGAGAATCATGATATAACTAAATTACCAAAAACCGCAGTTGTTAAAAAAGTCATCGATGGAGACACTGTGGAGTTATTTAACGGCCTTGTACTTAGATATGTGGGAATGACTGCACCTGAAACTGGAGAACCTTTTGAAAAAGAATCTACAGAGGCAAATCGAGACTTAGTTGAAGGCAAAGAAATAAAATTAAAATATGATAACTACACCTCAGACAAATTTGGCAGAATTCTTGCATACCCAATACTTCAAGATGGAACAAATGTATCAATTGAGTTAGTTAAAAAAGGTATGGCTGAATTAGTAATTT
This sequence comes from Candidatus Woesebacteria bacterium, assembly GCA_963784785.1. Classification (GTDB taxonomy): domain Bacteria; phylum Patescibacteriota; class Microgenomatia; order UBA8517; family UBA8517; genus JAUYMM01. The sequence goes on from CAWASW010000003.1 coordinate 17,389, forward strand.
ACCAAAAGCGGAAGCCATTTATTCATCAAGTTCAACTTTTAGAAGCACAAGAACAAGCAAATAAAAATAAGATAGGTATTTGGAAAAAATAAAAACTGATATAATCTTCACAAACAAATGAAAAAACTAATCTTTGGAACCACAAATGAAGCAAAGATAAAACAAATTAGGGGTGCTTTGGCTCCTGCTGGTATTTATGTGAATGGAGTTCTTGATAAAAGTATGTTGCCAGAAGTTATTGAAGACGGAAAAACAGCAAATGAAAATGCAAGGAAAAAAGCAATTGCATATGCAAAAGTGTTAAGGAAGACAGTCTTTTCAATGGATGTTGCAGTTTATATAGATGGTTTATCTGAAGAATTACAACCAGCACTAAATGTTAGAAGAATCCCAAACAGTGTTGGACGCCCATCAGATGAAGATTTAATTAAATATTATTCTAAAATAATTGAGTCGCTTGGTGGTACGGCAACTGGAACAAGTGAATATGGAGTCTGTATTGCCACTCCAAATGGAGAATTTAGAGAGTCAACAATAATGATTCCAAGAAAATTTGTTGTTCCTGCTAGTCCAAATCGTCAAGAGGGATACCCGCTATCATCATTAGTTGTTGATTCAGACTCAAACACATTTATGGCAGACATGAATCAAGACGAACAAGATTTATATTGGCAAAAACTTGTTGGAGATAAATTGATAAATTTTGTTAAGTCTGTGGAGTTTTAAGAACAACAGCTTCTGTTGTATAAAATAAGTATCTTTAAGATTAAATAAGTATTTTATGTTATTAGTAAGCGTGGGCTGGGTATTAGGACATCGAACACAATTGGGTTAGCGAACCCCACGAAGTGGGGTGAGCGGAGAGTCCGACCATATGGAGTTAAGCGAAGCCACGCAGTGGCTGAGCGAACAAACCCGAGTCGAGCATCCTCCAATTCCTTCCCCTTTGACCCCTCCCTTGGAGAATGCAAACGATCATGTTAAACTATGTTTGTATTTCAGACTGCGGTCTGAAAGAAAGTTCGCGCCGATTCGTAAATTGGCGCAAAATCCCGAGCTGGCGGGTCGGAGCGAAGCGACGACCAAGCCATTATCCCGTCCCCTCGAACAAGCACAAACAACACAATAAGGAAGCAAAATATTGCGATATTTTGACCACTTGATTTGGTTTATTTACGGGCGTATAAATGATAGTAGATGACTACAATTGTAAATAACCCAAATCAACAGAAATACTTCATATATGCAAGGAAGTCTACAGATGTAGAAGAAAAGCAAGTGCAATCTATTGAAGGTCAACTTGATGAGTTGCATTTGCTTGCCAAGAGAGAAAATTTAGAAGTTATTGAAGAATTCATTGAAAAACAATCAGCTAAAATTCCTGGGAGACCAGTTTTCAATAGCATGATTAATAGAATTGAGAAAGGTCAGACAAATGGAATTCTCTCTTGGCACCCAGACAGACTTGCGAGGAACTCAGTTGATGGAGGTAAAATAATTTACCTCATTGATACAGGCAAGATATCTGCCCTCAAATTTAACACCTTTTGGTTTGAACCCACTCCTCAGGGTAAATTTATGTTGTCAATTTCCTTTGGGCAGTCAAAATATTATGTGGATTCGTTAAGTGAAAATACTCGTCGTGGGTTACACCAAAAAGCTAGAAATGGATATTTCCCAGGAGTTGCACCTTTGGGGTATATTAACGATACTCGTAACAGAACTATCGTTGTTAATAGAAAAATTGCTCCAATTATTACTAAAGCATTTGAAATGTATGCAGAGGGAAATATCCAAATAAAAGAAGTTGCTAGCTTTTTGGAACAACAAAAGGTGTTAAGGAAAAATGGTAAAAGAATTAGAGAAGATGTAGTAACTATGATTTTAAAAAAGTTATTTTACACAGGACTCTTCACCTATGCAGGTGAAGTATATGAGGGCAGACATGATCCAATAATCTCAAAGAAACTTTTTGACAAAGTCCAAGAGGTTTTGAATTTTAGAAACGCACCATGGAAATATGCCAATATAGAAAGAATTCAAAAACCTTTTCTTGGACTTTTAAGGTGTGGTGAGTGTGGCATGATGATTACTGCTGATTTTCAAGTTAGACATTATGTAAATGGTAGTTGTGGCTACTTTAATTATTATAGATGTAGTAAAAAGAATAAAAGTATAAAGTGCCAACAACCCCATATCCGAGATATAGATTTAGAGCCACAACTCACCACACTACTCAAAAAGTATACTTTGAGACAAGATTGGGCTAATCAGATGCTTTTGAAATTAAAACAAGAAGAATCTGATGTCGCCAAATCCTCCCTTGAAGTTAATAATTTGAAAAGACAACAAGTTGAAGCTATTGATGTTAAGTTAAAATTGTTGTTAGATAGTTACTTAGATCAAATAATTGATAAGGATGTTTTCCAAGAAACAAAACTTCAACTTGTATCTCAAAAGAAAACTTTTGAAGAACAAATTATTAACAATAAAAAACATCAAGGGAGTTGGATCGAACCCATGAAACAATGGGTTCTTGAGGCTCAAACAGTACAACAAGTTGCAGAATCTGCGGATCTGCAACTTAAAAAGGTCCTCGCCGTTAAAATCTTCGGCTCGAACCTCTTTCTAGAAGACAAAAAACTCCGAGGGGACGGGATAATGGCTTGGTCGTCGCTTCGCTCCGACCCGCCAGCTCGGGATTTTGCGGAGGATGCAGGATTTGAACCTGCGAAGGGATTGCTCCCTCGAGTTTTCGAAACTCGTGCAATAGGCCGCTATGCGAATCCTCCAAATATACGTAGTACATGAAGAGGATAAGCATAAGTCGCTTATGCGAATCCTCCAAATACATCCGAATATCCTTGTGCATTCGACAGGAATCGAACCTGTATCCTAACTTCCGCAAAGTTATGTTCTATCCGTTGAACTACGAGTGCCAATGAGTAGATCAATGAACAAGATTGCTTACTACGAAGTAGCAAGTTTACTTATCCGTTGAACTACGAGTACCTAATCTGAATTATAACTTATTTATTGGGGAAGTTTTTTTGAAAACCAATCAACAGCTTTATCGAGATTAGATGGAGAAATTTCTTCTTCAACCAAATATTCTTTCAAAGTTTTCTCAATTTCTCCTTTTACCTCATTTTTGATAACAAGTTCCATTTTATTTGGAATCATGTTAGTTTCAATAATTAATAAAGTACTATCAAATCTATTTGAAAACCAAAATCTACCCAATAATTGCCAGTCAATTCTTCTACCTCCTACTTTTATACCTTTATTTGTAATTTTATATTCAATATCTTCAGGGGCTACAGTACTCATTACGTAATAAAGAAAAATTAAGGAAATTATGAGTATCACAGGCATTGCACCTTCTGCCAAGAACAATATTAAACAAACCATTCCAGCAATTGAAATTGTGGTCACGTAAAATTGCTTATCCCTTCTCTTAAAAGGTCTCGCTGGAGCTACCCAAGTAACTAAATCTTTCTCTAATTCAGGTTTTAAAGTGCTTTCATTTTGATTGGCAGGATCCATATCTAATATTATACCTACTATCTGTTATAATTGCACTTAATTGGTGGAGTCGCATAGCTGGCCCATTGCGGGGGATTGCTAATCCCCTGAGTAGCAATACTCGCGTGAGTTCGAATCTCACCTCCACCGCAAAAGATACCGTTGCATAAACGGTCACTTGTTTAGCCTTAAATGATTTGTTGTTTTTCGTTAAAATAATAACACTTTCGTCCGATTACTCGGACAATGCTGAAATTGGTTGTAGAAGCGTTTACTTAGTGAAACTACCTTTTTAGGCCGAAAGTATAGTAAAATCAGTGTGTTTTAGGAGACCGAAATGTAACGGTCTCACCGCAAAATGGATAGAATTAACATAACTAATAATCCTGCTACAAAATATGAGGGATTTAGAAGAGCTGAAAAAGTATCTCTTATAAAAGACACAATTGGTTTTCAAAATTTGACAAGAGAACAAAAGCAATTAGTTACTTTGGCTTTTTTTGTTTCTGAGAGAGCAATACAAACAACTAGCGTAAATGCAGCTGAGAACATTAATTACCCAGCTAGAGATAATTTATCATCTGGAATAATAATCGCTCCAAAAAAATATGGATCTGATTTAGCAAATCTAAGTCAACAACATATTTATAATTGGAATTGTATAGATGCCATAGCCGCTTTAGAAAAGGGTGAAGTAAATGCAGACAAAGATGATATATTTTTTGATGCTGAATACACAAAGCCCAAAGATAAGGATGAGGTAATTAGTTCTCTAAACGAAATTGGATATCCAGCGGTTGTATTTATTATCTACAGTGATGAACACGATAGACATTTCATGCACACATGTCTAGCATTAGGACCTGCAATTAGTGAATTAGACAAAGATGACAAAAAAATATATTTTTGGGAAAAAATTGGGCAAGCATATTTATATAAAATCAGTACACTAGATGAGATTATTACCGAATATGGCGTCAATTCAGACGATAATCAAAGCAACACACATATTGAATGGGGAATTAGAAAATTAAGAAATAATAAACCCTGATACAGGTTTTATTTTAATATCTACAAGAATATCAGTTCTTGTGTTCTTGATGATATAATACGTATTCTGGAAGATGGGCAGGACGGTAATGCGCGAGTCTTGTCAGCCAAAGGCTGATCCGCCTTTGGCGGAAAAACTATAATTATTTATTTGGAGGGTTGTCCGAGTGGTTTATGGAGCAAGTCTTGAAAACTTGTGGTCGCAAGGCCTCAGAGGTTCGAATCCTCTACCCTCCGCTTAGCGGGCAATTGTAAGACTTTTTATATTTTTAAATCCTGCCGCTCTCAATACCTTTTTAGCTTCGTTAATGGTAGATCCTGTGGTGTAAACATCATCAAGAATTAAAACAGATGAATAGATAATTAGATTACTAGATAAATAGTTAGGATTAACCACGAAGACGCCGGAGAGATTAGAACGACGGACGGAGCCACGAAGTCCTACTTGAGGGTCAGTTTTTTTGATACGAATTAAAAGATCTGGAATGTATTTCCAACCCATGGTTTTTGCTAGTTTCTCCCCTATCATCTCCGACTGATTAAACCCTCTCCAATTTTCTCGTTGCCAAAACAAAGGAATCGGAATTAACACAATTTTTTTGTTTGAAAATTGTTTATTACTAATTAACGAATTAACTAATCTACTAACTAACTCTTCTGCAACATCATATGTAAATTTATATTTCAAAGAAATTATCACCTTCCTAATTACACCCTCGTATCTAAATACTGAGTAGTTAGAATTATCACACCTCGGAGGTGTGTTTTTTTTTGAAGCAGTCATCACAGATATATTTACCTATCTTTTTACATTCAAGGCAATATTTGGGGAATATTAAATCCAATAAACCCATTTTGCGGAGACGGTGGGAATCGAACCCACATCCGAGAAAATTTTAATAAAACTTCTACAAGCTTATTCAATTTATTTAATTTTCCTTTAATTTATCCAATTGACAGGAATTTAAAGGTAAGATCAGGTTATTTTCCGTTCAATATCTACTGATCACTAAATATTGACGTAATCTCGAATTGGTTTACACCCAGTCAGTTCGATCGAGAATCAAACCTCAGGACGCCGTTAAGCTTCGTAAGCGAATGCGTATTGCATTCTATTAGCGAAAGGATTAACAGAAGCTAAACTTTCGTTTTGCTTTTAGTTTTTGATATCTTTTAACAAGTGTGTATCAAACTTGGCTTGCAGTTTTGTCAAAGAGCCCCTCGTCGAAACCGGTCATCTCCATATACTTATTCTTTGCCTCTTAACTCTCTATCTATGTCCCTTTGGACGTCTTTATTCTTAACACTTTCCTTCTTGTCAAACTTTCTTTTAGGCACGCCGAGCGCAAGTTCTAGCTTGATTCGGTGCTTAGAATTATACATCATTGTAGGCACAATTTGCAACTTTTTCTGCTTCATCTTTGTTATAAGAGAAAGAATTTCATTTTTATGTAAAAGCAATTTTCTCATTCTTGTTGGTTCGTAACCTTTAATTTCTCCTGCAGGCATGTTGGCATTAATTAAATAAATTTCGCCGTCTATTACTCTGGCATGTGATTGGGATATATCTATCCTTCCATCTCTGAATGTTTTGGCCTCAATTCCCTTTAACACAATGCCTGCCTCCACTTTTTCAGGAGTTAATTCATACTCAAAACTAGCTTTTTTGTTAAAAACTTTCATTATACTAATGGATATTATAACCCAATATACATAAGCTTGGAGCCGGAGAGAAGAATTATCTTTTTTTCTACTTCATTAACCACTAAGTCTGAAGCTTCTTTTATTTTATCCCCCATATACTGCATCTTAAACTTTCCATTCTTTTCCAAAACAACAACTCTCCCTTTTTCTTTGTCTAAAATATATACGTATTTCAAATCTTCATTTGTGTATATCGCAGTTGGATTTTCTAGCTTTTCTGTAATTCCATCAAGAGTTATTGAAACAGGATTACCGTTCGTAAACTTTGTTACTTTACCAGTTGAAGAAAGAAGCCAAATTGATCCATCGATTGTCATATCAATAACTTTTGAAAAATCAGCTTCAATTCCTGGAGCTAACCAATCACTTTTGTCACCAAAAGTTTTTCCACCTCCTGAATATCTTAAAATTTGGTTGTTACTTCTGTCTACTAAATAAATATTGGCTGAATATAAATAAAATAACGGGTTGCTCCATTCACTATCCTTTACCTTAGTTCTATTGTTGTTAATTTCGTAGATTCCATCATTATTTAGAGTAAATAATCTATTTTCATAGGAAGCAATTTCATTTGCACCTTCCAAAACATCTTTTTTAGCTACTATCTTTGCTGATTTACCATTTATATCAAGCTGTATTATGTTTTTTCCTTCTAAATCCAAAATAAACATTGTTTCTCCTGTTGAAGATAATTTGCTTCCGCTAAAATTGTTGATTTGTAAAGTAAGATCAAGAAGTTCTTTTACCTCTGGTCTAACCTCACCTAAAATTTCCGATTCTGTATCACTAATTTTTGTAAGCAACTCATCTAATTTTGAATTTTTATAACCATCTTCCTTAAGTTTTAAAGCAATTTCTTTTGCTGATAAAAATGAGTCTTTCGTCAACAATTCATAACTTTCGATGGCATTATTTAACTTTTTTTCAGATGTAAGATTAAAGTCTTTCGAATTTTTCTGTTTGATACCAAATACAACACTCGTCATCAATAAAATTAAAATTAAAATTCCGATAGTCATTGTTGTTTTACGTCTTGAAAGGGTAGAATCATACTTTACCTCTGGCTCTACAAAAAGATTTGTTTCATGATTTTGTGCCTCATTCTCAACTTTCAATATCAACTTTTTGTCAGAATTTTCCAGTGTATAAACATCTCCTAACAAAACACGGCCGTTAGTCATTTGCCGTTGGTCGTTAGCTCTTATCAAAACGATTTTATTAATTCCACGTAATAATGTAACTACTGTATTTGGTTCAGTTGTTATTGAAATAATAGAATCTTGAAGTAGCACATTACCAACACCAAATAGCTGGTTTTCACCAATATTAGAAGTAAGAATTAAATTGGTCACAAAGTAATTATACTAAAAATTAGAACAACTGCTGCGAAAACAAAATGAGCAAATGCAAGAAACTTTAATTGAGTTTCGAAACCAACTTCAAGCGTTGCAGTCATGAGTTGAACTTGCCTAATTATCACGTACGAAAATATCAAATACAAAGACAATAATATTATCAAAAAGAATTTGATAACTATCCAAACAGTTATTCCTGCAACAACAAGGATGATCATCGAATTCTCCCTTCTACTGCTTCTAAATCTTCTTCAGTTTGTAATTCCTGCAAAACTTTAGCCACTTTATCAGGCTGTGGAACTGCCAAAAAGTCAAAATTTGGAACTTCCGAAGCGGTCTGAATCAAAACATCACCATAATTAAATATCGTCCTGATAACGCCACCCATATTATAAGTAACATCTTGAATTCTATCTATGTGAGCATCATGGACTTCTTTGTAAATCAAATTGTTGAAATCTACATCAACAATTCTTTCATCAGTAATAATATACACATTAAAAAACCAATTAAGAAAATTCTCCAAAATGTAGGCTGAAGTTACCAAATACCAAATTAATGTAAAAATAAATTTAAAGTTCATTGGTACTAATTCAAGAATTGAGGTCATTGAAATAATTGCTGGAACAAAAAGCATGACAAATCCAATAAATATCCAAGGGACATTAACTATAAAGTGTTGTCTTAAAAAAAGTACAACCTTTTCCTCTGCTTCTCTAGTTTCAAAATTCACTCTTTCAGGGCACATAGCAAACGACGACAATGGTCTATTTCTTTTAACAGGAAAATTTTTATAGGACGAATTTGGATGAATATTAGAGGCTTTGGAAACAGACTGAGTTGTTTTTACTTTTTTGACAACTGGTTTTTCTGAAGTAAATACATCTGGCATGGGCTTATTGTATCATTTTTTCTCTATATTAAAAAATGCAAATCCTTTCTGCGGAATCATCAAGTATCCTGGAGCTCTTAGATTAAATGCTTGTTTGAATTCATCACCAGTAAAGTTAATGCTACCGTTTATATTTATATTAGTTGTGAATCCATTTCCTTGAGTTACAGATACAGATGATACTGACGAAATTCCGCCTTTATTACGAAGTTCTGAGTATGAATATGGATTGCCTCCCCAACATGCAGTAGATATTGAAGATACCCTACTATCATTACCATTCTTAAGTACTATTGCAGCATTTACAATATCTGTAAATTCTTCATTATTAAGCCAAGGATTTGACTCTCCACAAGTATTTCCACTACTGGTGTATCCTTGTCTGTACCAAGCCTTGTATAGCCATGGAGAGCCTCCTAATTTTTCATATGCTTTATCAGTAAAATTAGCTCCTCCTGATCCATCTGTTGTATCCCATCCAGAGGTCGTTGAATAGCCCCCTGCAGTTGAAGAAAAGTATGTTACAACATCTTCCAGCACTTGTCCTCTAGTTGCTTGAACTGCCTGCTTCCAAGCATCAGGTGGATTATCGGCCTTACTCTTTCTAAATACTTGGCACGCTTCGGTTGTACAAATCTGTTGACCTCCAACTTTGTATCTAAAGGCATAAGTTCGTGCAGCAATAGCTTGAGCTTTTAAAGCTTCAACGTGCCAAGTAGAGGGCATCTCTGCAATTCCCATTAAATAATAATCCTCAAAATTTATATTCCCCATTCCCGCAACATTTATAGTTCCCCCAGTATCTTTATTTACAGGTTCTTTACCGTAATATGCCTTTAATATTTGATTTACATTTTGGCCATTTTGAGCTCTACCTCTGGCTCCATATTGGCTCATTCCTTTCCTATGTGTGTAACCACCAAATGAAAATATTGCAAACGAACCGGATGGAGCTAAGTCTCTAAAGCCTTTGATAGAAGCATTTATATCATCTGCTAAGTCAGAATCTCCAACGCTTGCGGTAAATCCACCTGATTTCGCGTTAATTATTTCCTGTTGCTTAGAACTAAGCGCTGTCAAAAAGTTTTCAACCTTACCTACTTCCCCTTCTAAAAACTTTGCATCCTCGCTTACCTTTTTTTGCAGACTTGCAAGAGATAATTTGTTTTTTTCCAAGCTCTGCTTATCATTTTTTAGATTTACAATTTCTGCTCCATACTTCTCAATTGTTTGTCTATCTCTGTTTGCCACCATTTCCTTTATTTTTATAGTTTTAAAAGCATCAATTGCATCATCTGCAGAAATTAACGAAACAAAAGGATCATATAATCTTGCATTTATATACTGGCTCACTGCCTTTTCATCCAATACTTTTTGGGCGAAAGTTACATCTTTTTCTCTATTTTTGATTTCAATTTCTTTATTTTTAAGTTGATCAGAAAGAGAGGCGACTCTTTTATTTAAACTTGCTATTTGATTTTTCATATTTGCCAGATTTGCTTTATTTTTTTCTTGAGCAGGAGCATAAGCGGCAGCAATTTTAGGCAATATTTCATTGATACATTGATCCATTTCTCCAGAAGTTAGTTCTGAAACAGATTTATTAAGACAATCGGATTCACTTACAGCACTAACAGTACTTAGTACAAAGTACATAGTACAAAGAAAAAACAAAGAAAATATAAAAATTGATTTTAAAAATTTCATACATATTCATTATATGTTAGAATTCATTAGAATGAAAAAAATAATCTTAAGTTTGTTTTTATTTTTAACTTTAATAAGTACTGCAATTACTCCTGCATTTGCGCAATTGGGAACGGGTACCTGTTCAACAACATCAATTGATACCGCTATTGGGTGTATACCTGTTTCAGATACAAATTCGTTTATGGGTTGGATATTAGGATGGGCTGTGGGTGTTGGTGGTGGAATTGCGTTTCTTTTAATTGTCTATTCCAGCTTCATGGTAATGACTTCTCAAGGTGATCCAACAAGGCTTAAGGCAGGCCAAGAGCTTTTGACATCAGCTATTTCAGGTTTAATAATGCTAATTTTCTCAGTATTTATACTAAAATTCATTGGAGTTGATATACTAGGACTTGGAGCCTTTGGATTTGGAAAATAAATATATATGAATTATTTAGCTCAAGACTTTGCAACAATACAAACTAATGCAGGTATAAAACCTCCAACTGACATGGCAACATTAATTACTAATGCATTACCATACATTTTTGGCGCAGCAGGTATAGTCTTGCTATTAAACATAATTTCATCAGGACTCAAGATGATGACATCTAAGGGTGATCCAAAAGTTTTGCAAGGCGCACAAGCGAAACTTACAACATCAGCTATTGGAATTTTAATTTTGTTTACATCCTTTTGGATTGTTCAACTAATTATGAAATTTATAGGGGTCAATACTGTTTTGTTTAAATAAAAATGAATCAATTAGCAATAAATATCAGCACAACTTTCTTGAAAGACACACGAGGAGAATTATACAGAGTTGATAACATTAGTAGATATGTTGCAGCAATTATCACAGGAGCTATATCAATAGCTGGAATAATTCTTTTATTTTTACTAATTGGAGGTGGAATTGGAATGATTGCAGGAGCAGGAAAATCTGATCCAAAAACAGTTGAGGCAGGTAAACAAGCAGCAACTTCTGCTTTAATTGGCTTCATAGTTGTATTTTCGGCCTATTGGATAGTAAAATTGATTGAAACAATAACAGGTCTATCACTAATATCAATTTAAAATGAACAATCTATTAGCACAAAATCCATTTGGTCAAGTTGTAGCCCCTGCAGCCGTGGCTACAAAATTTACGGCAGATCCTACTGTTGCCTTTGGTAAGTTAATTCAATTTGGGCTTAGAGCATTAATTGTTGGGGCAGGAATTTATGCATTATTTAACCTTGTCCTTGCAGGTTATTCATTTATGAGTGCAGGTGACGACAGCAAAAAAGTATCTGGCGCATGGAGCCAAATCAGTCAAACATTGATTGGGTTAGCATTTTCAGCTGGAGCATTTGTTCTTGCCGCAATTTTTGGTCAGTTGATTTTTGGAAATCCCCTATTTTTACTTAACCCAGTAATACCAGCACCATGATGAACAAACTTGCACAAATAAATTTAGCTCCAACTGGTGGATATAAAGGTTTTGGACCTTTAGGTCTTGAGCAGGGACAAACAGCAATAAACATTTTTCAAACATTTATATCATCTGCCATAGGTTTGATTACAATCATCGCAATAATTTGGTTTATAATCATTATTGTAACAAGTGGAATATCATATATGGGTGCGGGTGCAGATCAAAAAGCGACAGAAGCAGCAAAAAAGAGAATTACAAATGGATTAATCGGTCTATTAATTACAATATTTGGGATCTTCATAATCAACTTTATTGGTCAAGTGTTTAACATACCAGGGTTATTAAATATTCCAGACATGTTTTCTAAGATTTTAATAAAATAAATATGAATAATTACTTGGCAGGAGCAAATTCAGCAACAGTCACAAATCCAGTTTTTGGATCTTCAATTTTCAGCAACCTAATAGGAGATTCGCAAGGAGGATCTACTTTTTTAGGAATGATTATACCTAAACTAGTCGGTTTTATGTTTGTTATCGGATCAATTATTTTTTTCTTCATGCTTTTATGGGGTGCAGTAAGCTGGATATTATCAGGTGGAGATAAAGCAAGCTTGGAAGGCGCAAAGAATAAAATCACAAACGCATTTATAGGTTTTATCCTAATGATTGGATCATATGCAATCATCAAATTAATTGAGAAATTCTTTGGAATAAACATTTTGCTTATTGACATAGGTCCTCTAGTCATACAATAATATACACATACACATGAATAATTTACTTTCAGCAGCAAGCGACGTAATAGATTTAAATTCTAATATTGGTAGTATAGGTAATGCAGCAAAACAACTTAGCTTGGGTGGTATGGTGTCTGGATTTATAAGTTTGATTCTTATTTTAGCAGGATTGGCTTTCTTCTTTATATTAATAGTCGGTGGAGTTAAATGGATTCTTTCAGGTGGAGACAAAGCTCACACAGAGGGCGCAAGAAACCAAATAACAGCAGCACTTGTAGGATTAGTTATCGTATTTTCAGCTTGGGCAATCGCAGGTTTAATCAATTCATTCTTTGGTATAAATATATTGAACTTGAGAATCGAATCCATTGTAGGTAAATAATCTTCACTTGCTCAATTTTCTTTTTTATGCCTAGTACTCCATAAATTTAGTATTAATTTATTGACAATACTCCACAAATTTGGTACCATTACTAGGATATGATCAAAAGACAACTAGAGGAAGTTGTAAGGAAAAATCAAAAAGATGGATTTATAAACATAATTTATGGCCCCAGACGTGTTGGAAAAACCGTCCTCATTAATTCACTTGTTTCAAATACACCAGAAACTGATGTTTTAATTTTAAATGGAGATCATAAAGAAACTAAGGAAGTTTTAAGTGACACCTCTGAAGTTGGTTTATCTAAATTGGCGGAAAAATATAAAGTTATTGTCATTGATGAAGCCCAGAGAATTCCAAATATTGGCCTGTCACTAAAAATTTTAATTGACAAATACCCCAAAAAAACTTTTTATGTTTCTGGTTCCTCTTCTCTCTCTTTAGCCAAGGGGGTTAAAGAATCGTTAACAGGTAGGTATCAAAAATATAAACTTTATCCATTATCAACAAATGAAATAACCGACAAAATACCTGACTTTAAAAAACCTTCCATTTTACCTGATCAGTTAATATTTGGTGGATATCCATATCTTTTACACCTAGACAAACAGGAAGATAAAAAAAATTATTTAAAATCAATTATTGATGATTATTTATTTAATGATATTAAAAACTTAAAAGAGATAATTTCTGAAGAGATCATTAAAAAATTAGCAACTCTGCTTGCTTTTCAAGTTGGTTCAGTAGCTTCATTAAATGAGCTGTCAAAAAGTTTGGGAATTGATGTTAAAACAGTAGATAGATATATTTCACTACTTAAACAAAGTTTTGTAATATTCGAGATTGGATCATTTTCAAACAATCCTAGAAAAGAACTCGTTAAATCTAAAAAATACTATTTTTATGATAATGGAATAAGAAATGCTTTAACTGATCAATTTTTACCACTAGATTCAAGAAACGATATTGGTGCATTATGGGAAAACTTTTTAGCAATTGAAAGAATTAAACAAAACGAATACAAAAACAAAGGAAATAATCATTTTTTTTGGAGATCATACGAAAAAGCTGAAGTCGACTGGGTTGAAACTAATGAAAACAGAATAACTGCGTTTGAATTTAAGTGGAATAAAAATAAGAACCATACACCAAAAAGCTTTAAAGACAAATACAAATCACTCGTAAAAACAATTAATAAAGACAATTATTTGGAATTTATATCCTAACAAAGTACAATATAAATATGGGAGCAGCACCAGCAAAATTACAGGATTTAGAAACGGTTTTTGGAAGTGTAGCCACTTCCCTATTAGCCCTTGGTGGAATTGTATTGTTTTTGATGCTACTTTCTGGTGGATTTAAATATTTAACATCAGGTGGAGATCCAAAAGCGACAGAAGGCGCACAAAAAACTTTAACCTATGCAATTGGAGGTTTAGTAATGCTTGCTGGGTCGTTTTTAATTTTAAAAATTATTTCTACATTTACAGGAGCAACAGGTATAGAAGACTTTTTGATTTTTAAACCATAATTTTTAATGTTAAATGCTAAAACTGTCTAGGTATTTCATTTTTTTTGTACTATGTACTCTGTACTTTGTACTGCTTCCTACTGTAACGCCTGCCCAAGAGGCGTTTCCAAAAATTCAGCTTCCTTGTGACAAAACAAAAGACATTGAATTTCATTCACTTCGTCCTTATCAAGCTGCAACCTGTGGAGACGCAGACAAAGCACTTTATTGCAGCAATGATTTAATTTTTATAGAGACTTTTAATGTAAAGGGTAAAGGAGATTGTACCCAACGTGGATACGCAGATACATTTATTTGTCATCCAGATTACGATGTACAACCACACACGCTTTATGTAGAACTAAGTGAATCTATGTTCCCTATCATGGGTAATACTGAAAAAGTAAAAAACAGTCAAAACAGCGGGGATGAATTTGACGATGCTACAAAAGTTAATGAATATGCTAGCTGGTACCTAAGTGGCGTTACTAATAAGGCAGAAAATCCCATTCCAACCGACGAACAAATAGTAAACTTTTCAGGTCCTGTAAATAAATTGCTTCCAAAAATGATTCAGGAAGCTCAAAGAATTAAAACCATAGATAATGCTAAAAATACCGACACTTATAAAGATGACGAAACAGGTAAAGATACAAAAGAATCAACAAACCACAATCAAGTAGTAGCCTGTGCAGAAAAGAAATGGTGGTTTTTTGGTCCGGTTACACCAGTACCATGTTATGGTGGCGGGTCATACAGACTTCTTGATTGGGATAAGGCAGGCCTTGGTATTGCAAGGGACTCAACAGTCGCCATGGGAGCTTTTTTAAAGGTGTTTCCAAGCATAACTGCAAACATAGTTGGGGAAGCAATAGCTTCAGCATGGAACAACAGGAAACCACCACTGCCTTGGGATAATGGAACAGGAAAGCCGTTTGAATCACAAATTAAATATCAAAAAGCATATAACGAATGGAAAGGTAAAACTTGTGCCATTATTCCTGTTTTCAACTTTTTAATTTGTATTGATCTTGATCCAACTAACATCTTTGTAAACAGTGAATGGTCTGAAATGTACCAGTACATTCCACTTTCAAATACAACAGATAAAAAGGGAGCAGAAATGGTTACAGACGTCCAAGGACGAGGTGTTGGAGCAACAGAAATTGGACCATTTAACTATGGTGAAGTTAAAACCCCACCACTTTATTTTGCACATACTCAAGAAGTAAAAGAATTATCAGAAATTCTTAATTCAACCTACACTCCACTTGAGTGTACTACCACAAATGGCAAGACAGACTGCAATCCATTAAAAAGTAAAGAGATGCAAACAACAGAAAAAAACTATTGTAGTGTAGTAAATGTCAGAACAAACCCAGGAGATAATTTATTTCCAGGTGATCCAAATGAATTGCAGGTTCCTGATGTGCATTACACAATAACAGATGCTCAATGTGTGGAAACTTTTGAGCCAGGAACACCATCTGGATGTGGGCCAAAAGATACAAATCCGTGTCCACCAAAACATAATTTGACTTGTGAAGCTCAAGTTTATATAACAATTAAATCTGTAACAAAAACTCCTTGGGCAAAAGAAATATTTTCAACAACGGTGGCTGATTCTGGAAGTACCTTTAGAAAAATATTTCCAAAAGTAGAGGAAGGTGCTCCAGTATCCTGTATTGCAGATATCCAAACAGTGACTGATGTTACATATACAGATTCAAATACACTACAAGGTGGAAGTAGTGAATTTAAAGTAAGAAGGTATCCGGAAGATGGAGCAGGAAATAACCCTCAGCTAACATTTCCCCACATTGGATCAATATATGAATATTTCCTAAAAGGAATACAAACTGCCCTCCGTCCTAAAGGTTACGGTGATCCAATTTTAAACGGTAAATATTGTGGACTAGGAAACGAAACGTGCACGAGCACAATCGACGAAGTAGCAAAAGCATACCAAATACCAGCATGTCAACTCATGGGAATAATGGAGTTAGAAACAAATATGGGTAAAAATATGGGTACTGAATCCTGCAACACAAAGAATGGAACATTTAACTGTTGTCATGGCAATGCATGCGGTCCAGCACAAATATTATGTAGCCAATATGATGCTTTTGCAGGTGACGAGAAATTAGATTTATGTAATCCTGTTTGTTCTTCTGAACTACTAGCTAGGGCGATGCTATTAAAACTTTGTCAAGCAGACGGAAAATGCAATTCTTACGATTGGAAAAAATGGGGAGAATTTGTAATTGATAATTATCATGTCGAGGGTGGAGGAACTGTTGCTGACGGTAGTTATACTGCAGCATGTTATTTTTATGGTCAGTCAAACGGATGTTCTCCAACAGGATGCACACAGTACAGATGGGGGCCAGGGATATCGTACGGAGACAGGGTTGAAGCATACTGTAAAGGAAAAACCATACCAGACAACACCTCTCCAGAATTTTGTGAATTATGCAATCAAGAAATTGTTAGGGCTGGACAAAATCCAATACAATGCACTCCTTGAATATTTTTAACAATTTAAAAAATATTTTCCTCCACTTTCAGTAACTAATCCTTTTATTCCCATAATTGAAAGTGTGGTACCGGTATCCTCTATCCTAATTCCTGTCTTTCTTGCAATTTCATCTATATCCAAGGACTCGACTTTCAAAACTTTAAAAATCTTATATTCAATACTATTTTTATCTATCTCAAAGTCTTTTTCGTCTCGAATTTTCAATTTGCATTTTTCAATTTTCAATATATCGGCAACACAAGTGGCAATTTGGGCATCACCTGACTTGATCAATTCATTACACCCAATCGAAACTTTTGAGTTTATTGGCCCTGGTACAGCCCAAACTTTTTTGCCAGCAATTCTCGCTAATTTGGCAGTAACGAGCGAACCGCTGTTCTCACCCGCCTCGATTACTAACACCCCAATCGAGGCGAGGCTGACGACAATTTTATTTCTTTGGGGAAATTTCCATAAATGGGGTTTGGCTGAATCTTCATACTCAGAAACTACTGATCCTCCAGATTCAATAACCTGATCATATAATTTTTTGTTTTCTGCGGGGTATATTACGTCTAGTCCACAACCAAAAACTGCAATAGTTTTGCCTCCATAATCAATAGTTTTTTGGTGAACTTCAGTATCCACTCCATACATAAAACCAGAAATGGTTGTTACGCTATTAAGCGCAAATTCTGCCACAAATTTATCAACTGTTTCCCTGCCATATCTAGTCATTTGTCTTGAACCAACTATTGCAATTGAATTTATATTTATTGTATAGGGATCCACTCCTCTAAAATGTAAGGTTTTCATAATGCGTAATTCTTCCACTCTTCTCTACTATACAAATTGCGTCAATCTGATATCTCTCAAAATGTTTTGCGATATCTGAGTTAGTAAGTAAATACATTTCAGCAGTTCTTCTGACTTGATTTAACTTATTTAGCCCAATCATCTCCTCCGGTGTTCCAAAATCTTCTGATTGTTTAAATTTTACTTCGACAAAAACTAGTATCTCGTTTTTGCTCACAATAATATCAAGTTCCCCATATTTTGTAGAGTTATTTCTTTCAATAATTTGATAACCATGATCCATAAGCCACTTAGATGCCATCTCCTCCCCCTGATTTCCTTTAAGTCTATTAAAAGTTTTGGCCATAGAAGCTACTCAAAACTAAAATAAAAAACACATGGCATAAATGCCATGGTTTTACCCCTTCTGTGGCATACTTTCCACTTGATTTTTAATGTATTTTTTAACCTGGATGAAACTTGTTGCACCCACTGATTCTGCAAAGTAGCCATCAGACCAGAATGAGTCACCCCAAAGAAATTCTTCTAACTCTGGAAATTCTTTCCTTAAGATTCTTGATGAACCACCTTTCAGTTGGTTAACAACTTTTGAGATGGACAAGTTTGGTTGGATTTGTATAAGCATATGTACATGATCATGCAATATTGTAATTTCTTCAATCCACCAGTTGTTAACCTCACATGCTTTGAAGAATAAGTCTTTAAGTCTTGTAGCTACTTTGCCACGTAATATCCTTTTTCTGTATTTTGGTAAAAATACCAAATGAATCATAATTCTGTGCTTTGTGTGTGCACCATGCCAGTACTTTAACATTTCCCTCAAGTATGCCACAAACTATACTTGCTCCACCAGCCTAAAGGCTGGGGATTAATGTGCAGAAGATTTAAATTCTTTACCTGTGGCAGTGGCAATTTTTAATAAAGTGGCAAGTGTTATGTTTTGGTTGCCACTTTCGATCCTAGAAATAAATTCTCTTTTTACATTCATTTTTTTTGCTAATGCGGATTGTGAAAGATTGCTAGACTTTCTGACTTTAACAATTTCTATTTTTGCCTTAATAAACTTTGCTTCCTCTTTTATTCTATTTTGATATTCTTTAGGATAGGACGCAAGAAGCTTGTTATAGTCAATCAGTCTTCCCTCTTTTTCTGCTTGTTTAATTTTGTTATTCATATTCTTTACGTCTCCTTTCTGAAACCAATATGTCTTTCGATGGTGTTTTTTGAGTTTTCTTGTTAAAAAAATATAAAATTACTGTTACATCATCCACTAAATATACGTACAATCCTCGATAAATTCCACCGACTTTTATCCTAATCTCAAATAAATTTTTCCCTATCTTCTTACCATTCGGATATTCTAGCCGACCTTCTGACATTAAAATATCAATCAAACCTCTAAACTTTAGTTTTACTTTCTCAGAAAAAGAAATAAAAAACACATGGCATAAATGCCATGGTTTTACCCCTTCTGTGGCATACTTTCCACTTGATTTTTAATGTATTTTTTAACCTGGATGAAACTTGTTGCACCCACTGATTCTGCAAAGTAGCCATCAGACCAGAATGAGTCACCCCAAAGAAATTCTTCTAACTCTGGAAATTCTTTCCTTAAGATTCTTGATGAACCACCTTTCAGTTGGTTAACAACTTTTGAGATGGACAAGTTTGGTTGGATTTGTATAAGCATATGTACATGATCATGCAATATTGTAATTTCTTCAATCCACCAGTTGTTAACCTCACATGCTTTGAAGAATAAGTCTTTAAGTCTTGTAGCTACTTTGCCACGTAATATCCTTTTTCTGTATTTTGGTAAAAATACCAAATGAATCATAATTCTGTGCTTTGTGTGTGCACCATGCCAGTACTTTAACATTTCCCTCAAGTATGCCACAAACTATACTTGCTCCACCAGCCTAAAGGCTGGGGATTAATGTGCAGAAGATTTAATTCTTCTTCTGCTCTCCTATCGATCTTTATTAATTTGTTTATCATTATAGTAACTTTAAAGTTACATGTCAATCATTGGTTCTGACTCGATATTGCAAGGCTTCTGCCACGTGATTTGGAAGAATTTTTTTGGAATCTGAGAGGTCTGCAATAGTTTGACTAACTTTTATAAGCCTGAAGTAGGTTCGAGCGGATAGGTTATAGGTGTTAACTGCTTGTTTAAGTAAAATTAACGCTTCTGGTGTAATATCTACAAACTCTTTGATATGTTTATTTTTCATATTAGAATTTGTATATACTTTTAACCCCTTAAATCTTTTGTTCTGAATCTTTCTAGCCTTTATGACCTGTTCCCTAATTGTTTTAGAATTTATCATTTGTGTTTTGGCATTTGGATTTTCCATAAGTTTGTTTATGTCAACAGCGGGTACATTTATATGCAAATCAATTCTATCCATTAATGGTCCTGACAGTTTTGATTGATACTTCATAATCATCCGAGGAGAACATTTGCATTCTTTCTTTGGATCTCCCAAATAACCACAAGGACATGGGTTGGCTGCAGCAATCAACATAAAAATAGCAGGAAAATTTACAGAACCTGCAATTCTTGTAATTGAAACTTCTCCGTCCTCCATTGGCTGACGAAGAGCCTCAAGAGTACTTCTAGAGAACTCTGGAAATTCATCTAAAAACAAAACTCCATTATGAGCAAGAGATATTTCTCCCGGATG
The DNA here is from genome assembly GCA_963784785.1 of Candidatus Woesebacteria bacterium. Lineage (GTDB taxonomy): Bacteria > Patescibacteriota > Microgenomatia > UBA8517 > UBA8517 > JAUYMM01. Next base: position 37,673 of record CAWASW010000003.1, read on the forward strand.
AGGATTTGTTCCCCCTCCAATTAATCCAATTCTACTTGTTGTATGGTGTGCAGTTCTAAAAGGTCTGGTTCTCACAAGTCCTTCGCCTGCAGGAATTAATCCGGATAGCGAAAATATTTTGGTGACTTCGAGTGCTTCTTCCTCATTTAATGGCGGCAAAATGCCAGCAGAGGCCCTTGCAAGCATTGTTTTACCTGCCCCAGGGCTTCCCATCATAAAAATGTTATGTCCTCCTGCTGCCGCAATAGTCATTGCCCGTTTTGCACTTTCTTGACCAATAATTTCAGCAAAATCGAATTCGACAAGCTGTTCTTCAGCGAGTCGCTCTGAACTAGTTTCAGAGCCTGCCTTTATTTTTTCTATTTTCTTTACCCCATTTAAATGCCCAATTAATTCAAGTAATGTTTTAACTGGATAAACATCTATTCCAGTTAAAACTGCCGCTTCATTGGCAGAATCAAATGGAACAAACAAGTTTTTAATTCCTAAAGCTTTGGCTGCAAGACCTAAAAGAAATACTCCCTTTGTGTGGCGAAGTCCTCCATCAAGTGAAAGTTCGCCGTAGAAAAATGATTTTTCAGTTGGTAATTTTACTTCCTCCATAGAAGCTAATACTCCAATCGCTATTGGTAAATCATAAAGTGATCCTTCTTTGGGTATATCTGCAGGAGCCAAATTTACAACTATTTTTTGATTTGGAAAATCAATGTTTGAATTTAGTAGTGCAGTTTTTACTCTTTCTTTGGCCTCCTCTATTGATTTATTGAGTAGGCCAATTATAGAAAATCCAGGGAATCCTTTTTGAAAGACATTAACCTCAACTTCAATAAGTTTAGCTTCCAAACCAAAATGCGATGCAGACAGAATCTTGGTTAACACCTTATGAAAAATTATGATACAAAATTATATTATTTACAATAACTATTGACATGTACATAGTACATAGTATACTGTGTACTATATGCTAAGCACTAGGGATCAGATTGCGGAATACATCAAAAAAAACGGTAAGGCTCGTGTAGAAGATATTAGAAAAGAATTTAACCTTGGAACCTCTATTATCCACCGACATCTAATCAAACTTCTAAGAGAAGGTTTTATTATGAAGTCAGGTAAACCTCCATTAGTTTTTTATGTCTATGCGACGAAGACAAAGCAACTTGATAATGGTTCTATTCCGCCAGAAGATAAAGATTTTTTGTTAAAAAATTATCTATATGTCTCGCCTAGTGGGGACTTTAAATATGGAATTGAAGGTTTCCAAAATTGGATTAGTAAAATTAAACAAGAAAAATATCTAATTTCACTTATTAATGAATATAGGAAGTACAGAAATAATGCCACGAAACTTAAAAATAATGACGGGCTTTTAGACGGTTTTAATAAACTAAAGACAACTTTTAACGAAGTTTATTTAGATAAGGTCTATTTCTCCGATTTCTATGCATTACCTAAATTCGGTAAAACAATATTAGGACAAAAACTTTTGTACGCAAAACAAGCACAGTCCGAAAAATTAATTGGCGATGTGTCACAGCAGGTCTCAGATGATATCAACAAAATTATTAATAAACATAAAGTAGATGCTGTAGCTTTTATTCCGCCGACTGTACCAAGAAAAGTTCAATTTATAAAAGAATTTGAAAAAAAATTGAATCTAAGTTTGCCTAAGGTATTACTTAAAAAAGCATATTCTGGTGACGTTTTGATAGCACAAAAAACGCTTAGCAAGCTGGAAGAAAGGATTGAAAACGCACAAACGACAATCTTTATTAAAGACCAAAGCATTATTTACAAAAGAGTCTTGGTGATTGATGATGCTATCGGATCAGGATCAACTTTAAATGAAATCGCTGCAAAAATTAAGGAAATGTCACCAAAAATTAAGGTTTTTGGCTATGCAATAGTTGGAAGTTTCAAAGGCTTTGATGTAATCAGTGAAGTATAGCTAAGGTCAGACCTTAATATATTGCATCCAAAGGTCTGACCTTGCAAGAAGTTACATGTCTTTTCTTCTTTTCAATTCTTGCTTTGGACAAGCAAAGAAGAATTGACTTTGTTATATAATTTATTTATATAAATATGAAATACCTTTTCATTGACGAGTCTGGAGACCATAATTTATTACCTAACAAAATTGATCCTCATTTTCCAATGTTTGTTTTAACTGGAATAATATTTGATTCAAAAGACTATCGAAAGTTCAAAGCAAAATTATTAAGACTTAAGAAAAAATTGTTTGGCAATGAGAAAGTTATATTGCATTCCAAGGAACTGACACACCCAGTTAGAACTAAACAAAAAGAACTGGGTATGTTAACTAATTTAGAGAAAAGAAAGGAATTGTACGAATCGTTAGACAAGCTAATACATGATTCAGACTTCAAAATTCTTATTTATGTCATTGACAAAAAAGAGTTCAATAAAATTCTTGGCTCACTTTCTATCGATCTATATTTTTTAAGCTTTTCCGATATCTTTAAAAAATACGAATCGTTACTTAAATTTAGAGAGCGTGGAAAGATTTTTGCAGAAAGTAGAAATAAAAGTCTTGATAAACAATTTGTTCTTACTTGGAAAAATACAAAAATTACTAAGAGATATAAGACTCTTGAACCGCAGATTCTTCCAAAGTCATGGAAACACGCAGATTTAGAACTAGCCGACTTGATTTCGTATAGAATCTCGCGAGATATTGTTAAGAAATCTGCAAAACCAATCGGTAACGAAATAAGTATTAAAATAATTTTGAAGAAAGATGTCGAGATAGAAAGATTTGCATCAAAAAAGAGGAAGCACATCCGCACTTCCTCTTAATAAATGTATATTATAATAAAAACTCCCACCTGTCAATTTTTACCCTCCTGCGAGAACTAAGGAGGTCGTGGCTAGTGCCAATTTGAATATTATGATATCATAAATCAATGCCCAAGATAAAAACTTCCAAACAAAATAGGGTTGCAATATTCATTGACCACACTAATGTTTACCATCGTCTAATTGATATGAAAAAAATAGATAAATCATGGGTTACTTGGTACAACCCTGAGATATTAGCAAAAAAATTAGTCGGAGATCGTGAACTTGTTGGAATATATTTTTATTGTTCTCCACCTCCCGCATATTTACTTCAAGAATCTGAAAAGTCTAAAAATAGCTATTGGAAACAGATGAGTTATTACGAAGAAATTAAAAAACTTGATAAAGTTGAAGTTAAATACGGAAGAATCACAGGAGTAAAGGGAGATTTGCATGAAAAAAACCTAGATACTCAGTTAAACACTGACCTTTTGGTTCAGGCTTCACAAAACAAGTATGACACAGCAATGTTGGTTTCAAACGACGGAGATTATGAATCTGCAATTCAGGGAGTTAAAGACCTTGGCCGTAAAATTGAACTTGCATTTTTCAAGTATAAAGTTTCCTGGAACCTAAAAAGAATCTCTGATGTTTCAAGAAAAATGAGACTATCATATTTTGAGGAATTACAGTTTGAGGCAAAAAAACAGGGAACCTAAGTTCCCCGTTGCTTATCATTGCCGAAGCCATAATAAGGTTGTGTAAGAAATACTATATAATAAAACTATGAATTTGTCAAAAAATACCAAGAAAATTTCCATTCTACTAATTTCTCTTTTCTGTTTCCTCTTTTCTAGTTTCATGCCCTTTGCCACTGCCAAAGCAGTTGAGCCAACGGAATCAGCGACGAATACCGCGGCTTCTTCGTCCTCCGACTCCCCAAACACTTGGTACAACCAAAATCCTTTTCAGTGGTACAGCAAGGTTTACGACAAGGACAATCCTTCTGAAATTTTTGGAGAAAGATATACAGCAGCCCAAGTTCAATGGATACTATTTAGTTTAATAACCGTTCCAATTTCAACACTAGAAACCTTCAATGTTTCTGGCGCAGAAGGTGCTTGTTTGTTAGGATCACTTGGCGGAGCGGCAACAGAGCTTCCTTTATGTATAGACAGTTATATACAAACAATTACAGATCTTATGAAATCTATTGGGATTACTTCAATTGACAGAAGTAATGAGTCTGCAATAGCAAGTATTTTTAATGCAAAAGACCGTGAAATTTCTGCGATTAATTACTTTTCAAAATCATTCAAAAAGTTTTCAATAGTTAAAGAAGCAAAGGCGCAAACAGGATTTGGCTTCTCAGCGTTAGGAGTAGTTCAGCCCCTTTGGACAGCAGCAAGAAACGCTTCCTATGGAATAATTGTATTAATAACGATTATCTTTTCGTTTATGATAATGTTTCGAGTTAAGCTTTCTCCACAGCTTGTTATTTCAGTTCAATCTGCACTTCCTAAAGTCTTTACTGTCTTAGTTTTAGCTACTTTTTCGTTTGCAATAGCAGGTCTAATGGTTGATTTAATGTATGTTTTCATGGGTTTTATTGCAGCTATTCTAAGTTCAATATCAGGAGGAATCATGTCTTTTGGATTTGTATATAGCTTTATATCCGGGAATTGGTTCGGCGTACATGTTTCATCATCTTTTGCAGTTGGATTCTATATGTTTCTATACACAATATTATTTTTGATAACAATCATAGCCACTTTTGTTGGAGCATTAACTTCTTTATCGTCATTTGGAGTGGTCATGTCAATATTGGCATTACTTGTAGTTGCATGGTTAATAATCTTGTGCTTCTGGTATATGATAAAGATACCTTGGATGCTTATAAAATCATTGGCTTCAATTTATATGTCCGTAATTATTGCTCCTTTGCAAATTACAATTGGAGCAATTGCTCCTCAAGTCGGATTTAGCCAGTGGCTAAGAGGCATTATTGCAAATTTATTGGTTTTTCCAGTTACTGGAATATTTTTTTGGTTGGCATATTTATTATTATTTCAAGGATTTATGACAGCAGGCGAAGTCATGATAGAAAGAAACGTATTATCAGAACTCGTTAGAATGTTCGGATTTGAACTTACAGGAATATTTACTGGACAATTATGGTCTCCCCCAATGTTAGGGTCAGGAGCAGAAATAACCGGATTAATTTTTGCAATGATGAGTTTTATGGTAATTGTAGCCATTCCAAAAACTGTTGATATCATGAAGATGCTTGTCATGGGTGCTAAATTCGACTTTGGAACTGCTATGGGTGAGGCAATATCACTATTTAAAATAGGCGCTACTGGTTATGGAGCCTATGCAGCTTCGGAATTAAAACAGGATGGAAGACCATGGCCATTTGGATTCTTTAAAGAGGGTGGTAAAGTAGACACATTCCTGACTAAAAATAACAAGAACATTTCTAACACTCTTGAGACATTATTAAAATTTATAAAGTAGTTTTTTAAATTAATCTTTTTCCGCTAATGTCTTCGCGTAACTTGGAAAATTTTCTGGTATTGGAAACCCGCACTCTACTGCTGTTTCATATATTTTTTGGAGTATAGGTTTATCATCTAATCTCGTACCACCTGCCCCTCTCTTTTGATATTTGACCAAGTTTATTTTCCACTCACTTAATGGAGCTGCGTCAATTACACCTTGAAGCCATAGTTTTTTGTTTTTTTCTGTCTCCTTATTGGTGATATATTTTATATGATCGTCAACTTCATCTTGTGTAGGAATACGATTTAATGTAATCGCCAAATCCATTGTAATTTTTAAATATTCACCTTGAGCCATTACCCCATTATTAACACATATTGGGAAAAATTTGTTTTTGTGCTTGTACATTTCAGCGATAGTTAGATCCCTATCGCTAATGAATTCCTGATAAAAAATATTATACATACCTTTTAACGGCTGATTTTCCTTTCTACCTGGCAAAAATAGTCCAAGAGTATACCACGACCAGATATCAGCTTCTGAAAATGCATCAGGACTAATTTCAGCATTTTTATCAAGCATCATATTTTCTCTTAATTCATCTTCTATTTCATTAATATCTCTTTCATTTATTAAATCAGCTACATCAGCAAGTTTTAAATCTAATTCCCAAGGTAATTTTCCTAATTTAGTAGATTTCTCCTTAGTAAAAAGTACCACATTTTTGTTCTCAGTAGTAAGTCTTCTTTCAGGTGATCCAAGCCATTGTTCTTTAAATGATCTCAATCCGTATTTCGTTTGACATCTTGCTAATGTCCACAAACTTAACGCAGTAGATTCTGATGTGTTAGCAATTGTTGTTCCCGGACCTGCAGAGCGACCTTTCAAAAATTCTTTAATTCTATATGCCCTAAGATGCATTAACTTTGTCCAGTCGTCTGTCATAGGATCACCTTCCAATAGATATGTTTGATTTAGTTTCTTTTTAAGTTCTGCTCCCTCTGACTTTAATAATGATTCTACTGTGGCTTTATCTGTTGGAAATTCAGGAGAATCCTCTATTTGATCGTTAATTTTTATCTTTTTAAATTTCTCATATCCTACTTCGGCAGCTAAACCTGTCATCTTAAAGGACATGTAAGCCTGTCTTACAGCGTTGTCTGCAAATCTTTCTGCATCTTTTTTTGTTACTTGCGGATATTTTCTCCTATACCTATCAGCAACAAATTGTTTTACTCCGGCCTGTAGTATTTTCTCCTTATTTTTTCCGCCCCTTGCATAAATATCACCAAACTGTGACAAAACACCTCTTTCTTCTCCTTCCTTATAACTATCCATATGGCGATTATCATCATCTATCCAAGTATTTGTGTCACCAGTCCATACTTTTATTTGATCTTCAGTCATACCCTCAAAAACATCATCGGTAAATTTAGGGCAAGAAAGTGCTTCGTCCATCTTACCCTTAAATTCTGACTGGGATATCAAATAAAATAGAGCTTTGGCTGTATCAACACCCTCGTCCCCGGCAATTGTATTTTCTCGCGATCCTAACATAGACAACTTATAATCCGGCAGACTATACCATTTCTTGAGTTCAGCATTTGAAAATTTTGGAAGTCTCATATAAAAATTTTCAACTGAGGAATCTAACGCTGCAGTTGTTGGCATGTAACCAGACCAATAAAGCGTTCCTGCTTTTTCTCTAACTGTTGCCTCATATTCTATATCCCTAAAACCATCAGCTTTCTCCTGTCTCACATCATCACTACCAAAAATTACAACCTCACGTGTCGATATCTCCTCTATTTTACGAATTTTTATTGACTGTTTTTTTTCTGATTCTTCCTTTGATAAAGGTTGACCATCTAATTGTAAAGGGGTCTCTGTAACTACCATTTGTTTTTCAACTCGATATTCAATCTGCTCACTTTCTAAACTAAAACCAGGAATTTTAGCAACTTCGTACACCCGACTTTCAATCGTTGCTGACCCGCTAATTCCCAGCAAATCCAACTCTGATCTTGTTATCTCATAGTCTCTAATTTTCTCATCAAGAATCTGAAACCAAGGTTTAAGACTATATCTGTCAAACGCTTCTTTAGATAATGGTGATTCAAATCTGTCGAGGAGCCTTGAGAACATGAATCCTGCTGCTTCCGGATTTGAAGTCATTCTTAGAAACTCTGTGCTTCCATGACCCATTGCATACTGTTCTAAGTTTTGTCTATTTTGACCGTTTCTAACTTCTGCGGCTTCTTGAGCATCCGAATCAACCAAGTTATTTTCAATTCCCATACCTCAAATTATACCACCAAGAGTGGGAAATAGCGAACAGGAATGAGAAATGAGGAAAAACAAGGACAACAACAGAACAGAGGAATGAGGAAGAAGGAGTGAGGAAAGAGGAGAGAGTTGGCTACAGAAACTCATTTCTACTTACTCATTCCTAATTACTGTTTCCTCTTTACTTACCTACGCTTCTTATTAGTCCTGCCAGCATTCTTGATATTTCTTCATTTCTTGTAATGAATTCTTTAACTTTTTCTTTATTAAATTCGCTCATGACCAATATTATTTCTAACCAGCAGTCAACTTCATAGCGAAGCTGAATCTCATAATTGGAACCTCTTGAACATCAAGTACTTTCAAGGTCAGACCTTTTGATGCAATGTATTAAGGTCTGACCTTAACAAAACAAAAATTGCTTTGGAACTGGAAGTTTGTAATCTGAAAAATGTTGGATAATATCAACTGTTAACTGTTTTGATTTTTGATAAACAAGTAATTCCTTGTATGAAGCAAGCGCCATATTTCTATATTACTCTATCCTAATTCCTATTTCCTCATTCCTAATTTCTGTCTAAGAATATGACAAAAATCTTATATCCAATCTACTGTCCAATGCTTCTGCAAGTTTTTGAAGAAAATTAACAGTTGGGCTGATGTTCCCCTTTTCCAATCTTGATATTGCAGATTGAGTTGTTCCAAGTTTTTTAGCAAGATCTTTTTGAGACAAATCTTTCTTTCTTCTTATATCAATCATTGCCTGAATCATTGCAAATTCTGGCTGAAGTCTTTCAAACTCCCGTCTTAAGATAGGATTATTTTTCAACACCCTTTTTTCCCAAACCAAAAAGTCTTCGTGTTGCCTCTCTTCTGGTGGTATATTTAATAACTTTTTCTTATTCATATATCGTATATGCTATATTATATCTTTAACTCTGTCAATTGCTATTTTGATTTCTTTTTTAGGAGTTTTTTGTGTTTTCTTTTTAAAAGCATGTAGTAAATAATATGAATTATTACTTTTTGCATAAAACACTCGGAGTGGATCTTTGCCTGTTACTCTTAGCTCGTATAAATTTTTAAATAGCTTTTTTGATTGTGGAGGCTTAAGGAAAGGTCCGTTGTTAATCAACAAATGAACGAGTTTATCAAATTTTGTAATTAAAACGTTATCTTGTTTTTCTATAAAGTCAGCTACAGGATAGTCTCCTCTTCTAGTTTGATAAAACTTAACATTCCATGTTTTCTGGATTGTCATAATTTAAATATATACCAAATTTTATATTGTGAAAATAACCCAGCAGTTGCACCAAAACGTTCACATAGTACTCTTAAGATAGCGATCAGGAATGAGTGATCAGGAATGAGTTCAAACTAACTCCTAATTCCTTTCTCCTGATTCCTATCTAACATGGAACAACATCCAATACCACAACAAATAAGCTCATATCAGTTCAAATTGGTTGGAGATATGACGTTGAAACAGTTCTTCCAAGTTGCGGGCGGCGTGATAGTTAGTTTAATTTTCTACTCCACTCCATTGCACCCGTTCATAAAGTGGCCATTTATTTTGTTTTCTGCTGGAATGGGTGCAGCTCTTGCCTTTTTACCTTTTGAAGAAAGACCTTTAGAAAGATGGATTTTTGCATTCTTTAGATCAATTTACTCCCCTACTTTATACTTTTGGAAAAAGACAGAAAAGCCACCAGTTTTTTATACAGAAGAGGCTGTTGCCCCAGCAATTACAACAGTAGCTAATACAAACCCAATTGTTGAAAAAGATACTGCAAAACTAGAAGATGCTGAAAAAACATTTTTACAAAAAATCGGAGGACTGTTTAACGTAGCCTCGGCTACGCAGGTTGCAGCGAATAGTGGACAGGTTACAGTTCAGAAAATATCGACTCCAAATTTAGGTGCCACGACAGAATCCTTTAAGCAAGAAGTTGTTCCTGCTGCTGAATCGGCCCTAAAACCTGTAACCAATAACCCATCACCTACTTTGGCTGTTCCTCAGCAAATTCCAACAGTTATTACTAAATCTGCACCAAAGTTAATTATCGAAGAAAGTGCGCCAATAAACCACCCATCAGCACAAACGACTGAAATTACTGGAGAAAAATTAGTAGAGAAAGAAATTACTTCAAATGTTGTTGAATTTTCTGTTGATGCAGCTCCTCCATCCCCTCCTATTGCGATAAATACAATTTCAGGACAAGTCATGGATCAAGACAGAAAAATAATTGAGGGAGCAATTTTAGAAATCAAAGATTCTAACGGCAGACCTGTAAGAGCTTTAAAAAGCAATAAAGCAGGGCATTTTATAATCGTCACCCCTCTACAAAACGGCAAATATGAAGTTACAATTGATAAAGAAGGGTTTACTTTTGAACCAGTTTCATTTGATGCTAAGGGGGAGATGATACCGGCAATTGCCATCCGTGGGACACGGATTGCATGAATGATGAATTAGGAATTATGAAGTATGAATAACGACAAAATATCACAAACAACAAACAGCCAACAGCCAAAAGCTGCAGCTGTTCTAACTGGAAACTGGAAAGTGGAATTTGGAAATTTGATATCGAAAATTCCATATTTTGGAACACCTGATATTCCACTTGAATCAACAACACAAGATCATCTACCAATTGCTGATATTGTCGATGATATTGTTCTTTACAAAGACGGGGGAGCTGCAATTGTTATGGAAACATCCTCACTTAACTTTGGATTATTATCTGAAAAGGAGCAAGGTGCTGTTGTTGCAGCCTATGCAGCTCTTATTAATTCATTATCTTTTTCTATCCAAATAATGATTAGAACTCAAAGGAAAGATATTTCTGCCTATATTAAATATTTTGATGAAATGTCAGCAAAAATTACTAATCCCAAACTTGCAGCCATTACTGATGATTATAGACACTACATTACAGAATCAATTAAAAAGAAAACTGTTTTAGGAAAGCATTTTTATATAGTTATTCCATTTAATCAATTAGAACTTGGAGTAACAAAATCAGCCTTGACTGTCTTAAAGCGTGGTCCATTACCTTTTCCAAAAGAATATGTTGTAAAAAAAGCAAAAGTTACGCTTTTTCCAAAAAGAGATCATTTGATAAGACAGGCAGGTAGACTTGGGTTAAAATTAAAACCATTAAACACACAAGAACTAATAGATTTGTATTACAGTATTAATAATCCTGAACCACCAGCAGTGAAGAAGGACATCTAATACAAGATTTATGATTTAAGAATTATGAATTAAGAATATGCAAAACGATAAAATAAAACAAATAAAACCAAAGGTGACAAATCCGAACCTGAGCATCGCTTCAGGGGAGATGCTTTTGCATGATGCCATTGCCTCAGAACATGTTGAAGTAGATTTTGATTTTATTAAAGTAAATAACATTTTCTACAGAACTATTTTTATTGCAGGATATCCTAGATTCGTTGCACCAGGTTGGCTTGAACCAGTTGTTAATTTTAATTCCTCTCTTGACATGAGTTTTTATATTTACCCTGTCGCAGGGAAGTCAGTTCTTGATGATTTAAGACGTAAGATTGCAGAAATGGAGGCGGAGCTTTCAACTGATATGCAACGTGGAAGAATTGTTGACCCCTCAACTACAGCAAAGTTGGAAGATGCTCGAGCTCTGCAAGAACAACTTGTCAAAGGAATTGAAAGATATTATGAGTTTTCATTTTATATAACAATTCCAGCCAACACTCTTGATGAATTAAATAACGTCACCAGACAAATCCAATCAACTTTAGGTTCGCTTTTAATTGTTGCTAAGAACGCCTCACTTGACCAAAGAGAAGGATTTCTTTCAACCGCTCCCTACGGTAGAGATAGCCTCTCAATTACTCGTAATATGGATACGACTTCGGTTGCTACAACATTTCCATTTACGTCCGCGGAGCTCTCCTCGGACAAAGGAATCTTGTATGGAATAAATTCGCAAAATGAATCTTTTATTATTTTTGACAGGTTTTCGTTAGAGAATGGAAACATGACTGTTTTTGCCACTTCGGGCGCGGGAAAGTCGATAAATTATGATGCTAATGTGCTTTATCAAGATCAAAAAGGTAATACAAAATTTGGAAAAATTGGAGATGTTGTAGAGGATATTATTAAGAAAGGTGAACTTAAACAAATTGAGACAGATATTGATGGTGTTTATAATCCAAAAATTAAAGTGTTTGCTTTTGATAAAAACTTAAAAGGTGGATGGTCAGAAGTAACGATTGCTGCCAGAAAAGTGTCTCCAAAATCTCTTTATAAAATAGAAACCAAAAGTGGTCGCAAAATTACAATAACAAAAGATCATTGCTTGGTTACGATTCGAGATGGAAAAGTAATTATGGCAAAAAGTGAAGACATAAAAACAGGAAGTTATATTCCTCTAACAAGAGAGATTGAAGATATCCAGAGCAATAATAATTATAGATTAACATGTGACCATCTAGTTCTCTTAGGCTTAATAACTAGCGAAGGCCATATCGACAAACGAGTAGCTATATACAACACAGATAAAGTTGTGTTGGATACAATTGTTAATTGTTCTTCTAATCTAGAAATACCAATTTCACCATTGCATATTACTGGTTCAAAAAAGATTATTAAAGGTTACTATTTTAGATCTAAGGAATTTTTGAATTTAGTAAACAAAATTGGCGGAGGTGGAAGATCTGGAGAAAAAAGAGTTCCCTCCCCTATTTTTGGACTGTCCAACCAAGAAGTATCTCAATATCTAAAGGCTTATTACGAAGGTGACGGTGGAGTCGAAGAACACGAAATCACTGCCACAACAAAATCTAAAATGCTTGCCTCAGATCTTACATATCTGTTATTACGTTTTGGAATCATAGCTAGAATCAGCAGTAAATTAAAATGTGCAACAAACACTGTTGCGAAGATTAAAAGAAGATATTACAGGATATCTATTTCAGGTCAAGACAATATCAAAAAATATATAGATCAAATTGGATTTATAACTGACAGAAAAAATAATTTAGCTTTAAAATTACTTAAAAAATCAAATACTAATTTTGATGTTATTCCAGAATTACAAAGTACTTTCAAAGAAATTTATAGTGAACTCTACAACTCAGAGATTCCAGCTCCAAAAAACTTTTCGGAAGTTAAATTAGGGATATTCAAACCGTCTAGAGAAAAACTAAACAAAATAATTTCTGGACTCAAAAATAGAATTTATGAAATTGAAAGCCTTGAAGGAGATGGTATTTCGAAGTTATTAGCCTTACCTACTCTCCAAGATATTATTAAGAAAGGTGAAGACAAAAAGATAAATACGGAGCTTTGGCAAAAACTTGATCATTCTTGGAAAACAATGAGAAATGGAACACCACCAAACACTAAAAATGCATTGATTGCAGCGCAGGTTACACATGGCTATGATATTGAGATTGATGAAGTAGGTCGAGCTTTATACAGGAGTTTTAAGTTTACAGGTGAATCTTTAGAAAAATTTGACTCCCCGCTTTGGGAAACTGTTTTGTATAAACATGCCAATGCAAGGTATGAAAAATTATTAAAGGCCAGAGATTATATAACTGGTATATTTAAAGATAAATTAGAAAGACTAAAAAAAGTTAAAGAAAAAGTTGCTTGGCTTGAGACACTTGCCAATTCTGATCTTTATTGGGACGAAATAGTTAAAATTACAAAAATAAAGTCAAAACATCCATATGTTTACGATTTGCAAGTTAAAAATTCAGTATTTCTTGCAGGTTACGGTGGTATGTTTATACATAATTCATACTTTGTTAAGACAGAAGCCGTTAGAAGTCTGATGATTGGCTCAGAAGTTATCATCCTAGACCCTGAAGCAGAGTATAAAGCCCTTTGTGACGCAGTAGGAGGTCAATACATATCTTTCTCATACAACAGCCCTTCTAAAATTAATCCATTTGATTTAGCCCAGATACAAGAAGAAGGGGAAAACCAATTAGGGCTTAAAGTTTTATCACTCCACGCCTTAATGAAAGTTATTATGGGTCAAATAACTCCAACCCAAGAAGCAATGCTAGATCGTGCTTTAATTATGACTTATAAAGCAAAGGGAATAACCAATGATCCTATTACTCAAACAAAAGAACCTCCTTTAATGGAAGATCTTTACAAAACTTTAATCGGTATGGAAGTTCCAGAAGCTTTAGATTTGGCAGCGCGAATCGAAAAGTTTATAAGGGGATCTTTCCAAGGAATTTTTGACAAGCAAACAAATATCGACCTTGATAATCCATTTACAGTTTTCTCAGTTAAGGATATACAGGATGCTATCCGCCCTATTGTCATGTTTATGATTCTTGACTATATCTGGACTAGAGTTAAAAGAGATATCAAAAGAAGAATATTAATTGTTGAAGAGGCGTGGCAGATGATGAAATATCCAGACACCGCACAATTTTTATGGTCTGTTGTCAAACGTGCAAGAAAATACTACCTAGGGCTTACTACAATAACTCAAGACGTTGAGGATTTCCTTGGACAAGACATTGGGAAGGCAATTGTTACAAACTCTGCTTTAAGGCTATTACTAAAGCAATCACCAACAGCCATAGACAAACTAGGGGAGATATTCTATTTATCACAGGGTGAGAAACAACTATTAATGGCAGCAAACGTCGGGGAAGGAATATTCTTTGCAGGACCTCATCATGCTCCAATCAGAATTGTTGCCAGTGAGGCAGAACATGCTTTAATTAACACAAAACCACAAGACAATCCAACTCCTACAATGCCTAATACTAAGGCGTGGAATAGACAAGAATAGTTATGAATAAAGTATTAGCAGATATTTTAGAAAGACCTGTACCAAAAGGGTTAACTGTTACAAAAGTAAAGAGCTTAATCCAAGATGTTGCAAAACTTGATGAACAACCTAAATTAGTTTATTCATCAAATGGAGAAAAGATATTAGGTGAACTAAATAAATATGGTGCAAAAGATATTCCTCAAAATTACAGAGGCGTTTTACTAGAACACTGGCTTGAAATACTATCACAAACTCAAGAAACAATTACTGAGGTACCGAGACCCACGGGACCAGAAGCAACGACTTTAACTTCGGATCAATTAGAAAATCTTGGAGAACAAGCTGACGAACAGAAAAGAAAATACAATCAAACAGTTAAAAACCAAAAAGAGGCTGTGGATAAATTCAAAAAAGCAGGAGAGAAAAGATATCAAGACCAACAGAAAGAAAAACAGACTCAAGAATTATTAAATCAATTTTTCAAAGCAAAAGTTGTTGTTGTTCCAACTGAAGAAATTCCTGAAGTAAAGCTTTCAAAAGAAAACAAAGAAACATTAATAGCTGCTGAGACGGCCGCAAAAGAAGATCCTTTTACAACGAAAAAAATTTTTGAAGAAAAAATCAAAGAGGCCTTAAGTAAGACAGAACAAGAGTATAAAGACACTGTATCAAATGAATCAATTGAGAAAACAGCAACGCATCTAGTAGAGCAACTTAGAACTTTGCCGGATCATAAAACAGTGGATGATATTTCTGATTCTCCTAAGGCATTGAATATGCTTTCTATATTAAATCCTTTATCAGATCCCGACAGCGAACAAATGAAGAAAATTATTCCAGACAAAGAGGCAAGAAAAAAGTTTGCACGAGAAGTCCAAACTTTATTATTAGCCACAGAAGCAGAAAGAACTGTTAACCTCGCAGGAGCAAAAGCTATTTTTGGGGAAAATATTGCATATTCTTTATACGGAACAGATGCTATTACAGCTTTTCAAACTTCTAGCGAAGAAAAAGATAGTGAAGAGGGCGTAGAGATTAGTCCAAGAGATGTGTATGAAAAAGGGAAACAGATTTCTGATTTTATTAACAAAATAAAGGGATTCAGAAATGCTGAAGAAGTTACATCGACAGGACTAGCATATTATCCAACATATGGTTATTCAAACGCAGCAGTAGCAACAAGAACTGCTTCCGCTCTCACAAAAGCACTACCTGCGGTTGGTGCAGTTTATGGATTTAAACAAGGGTTAATCTTGTCTCAATGGGCGAGGTCAGGAACACCACTTTTATCCGCTGGAAATCAGAATCTTGTTAGACTCCTAACATCACAGGCAGGAGTGCAAGAAATTGCGTCTGCTTCAATGGTTACATTTTCAAATCCAATTGGTTTTCAATTAGGCAAATTTTCAATCGGCATTGCAACTGGTGCAAATCAAGCAACCGGAACACAAATTGCAATAGGAGGTATTAGATTTGGGGAGAAAATGGCAGGGGCAATTGCAGTAAAAGGAGGTACACAAGTTGCAATAGTTACAGGAACTCAAGCAGGTGCTCAATTGGCTGTAGGAACATCAACAATATTAACTAAAGTTTTGACCTTTGTTGGAGGACTAAGTAGCTGGGCAACTTTTGGACTAAGTGCAATCGGTGGATATTTATTAGGAAAGATAATTGAAAAAGGTCCACAGATAAAAAAGTGGTTTAGTGAAAATGCTCCTGTACTAATAAGCATAGCAAGTCTTGGAGGATTGGCTTTTGGAGGACCTGGGGTTGGATTCGCTACATTAGGCGTTGGACTTGCGATTACTGGAACACTTGGATCTTTTGCAGCTGGGGCATTTGGAGTTTTAGGTTTTATAGGCAGATCAATTGGTGTTGCAATCGCGACACCTGTAATTATTACGCTACTAGTTATACCTTCCCTTGTAGCTTTTATCATGTTAGTGATCAATAATTCCGCCTACGTTGTTCCACCAGCGCCAGTCGCAGAATCTGGCTTCGATATAGGACAAGACGGTTTTGAATGCACAACTGAAAAAACACCAACAACGATTACATCAAGTTCAACAGGAAGTTCAGCAATAGCAGAAAGAGCATGGGGAATAATGGAAGATATGTACCAAGGATTTTGGTGTTATTGGAACAGATCACCTGGTGATTTTCCAACAGACACAGTTGAACATCCAGAGTCATATCCTGAGTTATTTGATGAAAAACTATATGCAATAACAACAAATCCAACAAGGCAACAAGTTCAATCAAGTGGGGAAGTATTATTTTGGTGCACGTGGCTCATTCAAAAATCATATGGCGAAAATGGTAACAACATAGCAAACACATTATGGTCACCGACAATGTTCAATGACTTCAAAAATCGAAAAAAAATGTTAGAAGGAAATGAGATGACATTTGATAACATAAAATCTGGAGCAGTTATATTTTTTGACATTAAAAATTCTCTAGATAGAGTAGATCATGTAGGAATTGTTCATACAATAACTCCCGCTGGAATAAAATTTTTACAATCTAATGCCGGAACAAAAGATGGTTTCTTACCAATTATTAACGGGGTACTTCAAAGTCCAAGTTACGCTACAATAAAAGGAGTAGGGAACCCATGAAGAAAAAGATATTAATCTTAGCAGGAACAATATTGGCATTTTTTTTTATATATTTATTATTAAATAATAAGAAAACTCCAACAGAATTACCCATAGCTGTTATATCTACAATACCAAAAAACAATGCTTTTTTTGTAAATGAAAAATCTGAAGTAGTATTAACTTTAAATAGAACAATAATAAATACAGAGGGAGAGAAAATAAAAATTGAGGTAGAACCAGATGTAAAAACTAAAATCGTGTATCTCACTAATAAAATTAGAATATCACCTGAGACAGAATTCGGTATTAATATAGAATATAAAATTTCAGTAAAATACAATGAAAATTTGATTTATACATTAAATTTTAAAACCAATCCTTTTTCAAAAGAACAAACAAAAGAGGAGGGAGGAAAGCAATCAATAGGTGACGCTGCATTTAATGAATCTTATGACAAATTTTTAAAAGATTTTCCTTGGTATAGAAAAATCCCAATAGAAAGAAAAGATTATACAATTGTATATGATTTCGAATTATTGTCATTTAGAATAATAATGAACAGGAAAATAGACGACGAGCTTGATAAAACAGGTATAAAAAATGCAGCTATTAACGATTTGTTAAAAATCGGGGTTAAATTACCAATTAAAAATATTGTTGTACAAGAAGTTAAAAATAATTAAGTACTTTTGATAGGCATGATTATATGAAGGAAGTTTGAAGATTTGGAATCTAAAAACTTTGAGGCTTTGTTGTCACTAGCGAATATTATTTTTACTTCATCATCTGTTATGACTTTTAAGACATCTTCTACAAATGAGTAATTAAACATAATATTTATCTCTGATTCTATTTTTTCTTCTGATCGAATTTCTACACTTGTTTCCTGATTCCCTGATGAGCTACTTTCTGCAGTTATTCGTAATTCATCATTCATAATTCGTAATTTAATGATTTTTCCCGAGTCCCTTGCAAAAACTGAGGCCAGTTTAATTGATTTTTCAAGTTCTGCTTTATCTACATTTATTTCAGCAATGGATGAAGTAGGGATGATCTTTTCATAATCGGGGAATTCACCTTCAATTATTCGAGACGAAA
The DNA here is from genome assembly GCA_963784785.1 of Candidatus Woesebacteria bacterium. Taxonomy (GTDB): domain Bacteria; phylum Patescibacteriota; class Microgenomatia; order UBA8517; family UBA8517; genus JAUYMM01. Next base: position 55,752 of record CAWASW010000003.1, read on the forward strand.
GGGTAGTATCACCAATTGCAAAGATTATTTGATTGCTTTCTTTGTCAAAGGAAACTTCTATTGAATCTGAATCTGCTGCAATCTTTGTAAGCTCATACAAAACAGTTTTAGGTATAATTATTTTCAAGTCTTCAATATTTATTTCGCTTTTAAGCTTAACTTCAGAAAGTCTAAAACCATCTGTTGCTACTAGCTTTAAAGTTTTATTCGTAAATACAAACAAAACTCCAGTTAGAATAGGTCTTGTTTCATCAGTTGAGACTGCAAACAGCACTTTTGATAGAGAATTTACAAGTTCTTCTCTACTAAGAGCAAACTTATTTTTACCTGATTCCTGAGGAAGACTTGGAAAATCTGCAGAGTTCGAGCCTAAAACATTTGACTTAAATTTACCTGATGTAATTTTAATCTGCTCTTGAAAAGATTCAATTTCAATAGAGCCAGATGATAAATTAGAGATAACATCATTAAAAGTTTTACCATTAACTGTAATTTCACCTTCTTCTTCAATTTTTGCGGCAATTGCTGTTTTAACTGAAATCTCTAAATTAGTAGAGGAGAGTGTTAATTTCGTTTTGTCTGTCTTTAATAGGATGTTTCCTAATATTGGAAGTTGTGCTTTAGGTGAAGTGAAGTGTGATGTAAGACTAACTGCATTTTTCAAGTTTTCTTGTAAGACCGTCAATTTCATATATGTGTTTTAACATATATTTAATAGTAGTACTAGTAGTAGAGGCTGTGGATAAGATGATAACAGCTATAAGCTAGGCAGGGGATAAATAGTGGATAAAACTGTGGATAACTGTGGACAAGTTGGGGATAAGTGGATATCATTAAAAAGTTATCTTCAAAGAGATTTTTTTATCCCCATGATGTCCTCTTGGATATCCACATTAGTTGAGAGTAAATTGGTTATCTTTTCCACAGAGTTCATTACAGTTGAATGATCTCTTCCTACAATCCTTCCTGTTTCTTGAAGAGACAATCTTAAATATACTCGAAGTAAATACATTACAATCTGCCTTGGCCTTACTATTGGAAGCTGTCTGGAGTCCCCTAGAAGCTGTCTTTTCCCAATTGAATAGTATTTACATACTTTATTTATTAAATTTTCTGGATCTATTTTTATTCTGACCTCATCTGCCTCACTTGCCTTTCCTAAAAGTGATTCTATTAATTCTGAAGTCACTTCTTTTTTGTTAAAATTTACTTCTGTAAAGAGTTTAACCAAAAAACCTTGTATTCCTCTAGCTGAATCGATATTTCCAGCGACCATTGCCACCATTTCGTTTGTCAGCATAATTCCCCTTTCTTCTGACTTAATCTGCACAATGGCTGAACGAAGTTCAAAATCAGGTGGAGCAACGTCCACTATTAAACCTGCTTGAAATCTGGTTTTTAATCTTGCTTCTAGTTTTGATATTTCAGTTGGTGGTTTGTCAGAAGTAAGTATTACCTGCCCTCCAGCTGAGGTGACCGCATTAAAGGTGTGAAAGAATTCTTCTTGTGCAGTATCTTTCCCCGCAATAAACTGAATGTCATCAATAAAAAGGGCGTCAAGTTTCCTGTATTTTTTACGAACTTCTGCTGTTGTTTTATTTCTGATCCCGTCGACGATATCGTTGGTAAAGTCTTCGGCAGTACAGGCTAAAATTTTGGCTGAAGTATTTTTTAAAATCATGCTATGCCCTACTGCATGCATTAAATGAGTTTTACCAACTCCAACACCTCCATATATGAAAAGTGGATTATAGGAAACTCCTGGGTTATCAGCCACAGCTTGTGCAGCTGCATAGGCCATTTGATTACTGCCTGAAACAGCAAATTTATCAAAAGTAAAAAGCATTCTCAAATTTGCTTTTTTAACGGCCTCATTTACTGCCTCAGTATTAATTTTGGGAATATCAAAAAGAGGAGATAGAGATTCGGAATTAGGATTGAGTTGTTGTTTTGACGCTTTAACTACAAAAGTTACGTCCACTATCTTTTCTAGTTGTTTAGTAAGTGTGTCTTGAAATAATCCAGAATATCTCTGTTCTATTTGCTGTTTTGTAAAAATAGAGTCGCATCCTACCTCTGCAATTATTCTATCCCCTACTTCTTTTAAATCAATTAAATGAGTGTGAGACAAATACGTTTTGTAAGCTGCATCAGAAACAGAAATACGTAAAGTCTCTAGTGTGTCTTTCCAAATCTTGTTAAAATCTTGTTTCATAAAAGTAGTACACAGTTAAACTAGTACTTAGTACATAGTACATAGAGAAAAAAACGAAGAAATAAACATGAGGCAGGTTGCTGTTTCTAAGTACTTTGTACTGTGTACTCTGTACTGCATATATTTACAAAGTTATCCACAATATACAAGTCCCAAAAAGTTTGCTATACTTGCATCTATGGCGACGAAAAGGACATATCAACCACACAAATTGAAGAGAATTAAAAAATTTGGCTTTATGGCAAGAAACGCTTCTACTGATGGTAGAAAGGTATTAAAAAGAAGAATGGCCAAAGGCAGAAAGAATTTAGTAAACGCTAGTAGATAATGTTATCTTCAAAATATAGATTAAAGAAAAAAATAAACTTTGCCAGAATTGAAATAGATGGCAAAATGGTTCAATCAAGACCTTTTGGAATGGGAATTTACAATAGAAAAGATGACGAGCCCTCGCATTTCGGTTTTATCATCTCAACCAAAATTTCAAAGAAGGCAGTTATCAGAAATAGAATTAAGAGGATAATGTCTGAGGTCATTAGAATAAATCTAGACAAACTTAAAAATGGGTATGATATTTTGTTTTTAATTAAACATCAATCTGCTAAAATTACTAAGGAAGAACTCGAAAAAGAAACCTATGCGACTATTATTAAAAATATACAAATCGACTCTATCTCCAATACTTAAATTCATGTTTGGTGGTGGAGGTTGCAGATACTCACCTACTTGTTCTGAGTACTCTGTAGACGTATTTGAGAAATATGGTATCATAAAGGGCGGAGTTTTAGCAGCTAAACGAATTGCTTCTTGTAACTCATGGTCAAAATAATATGAATATCTTTCAAGTTGTCTTAATACAACCACTAACCAATGGGCTTATTCTGTTTTATAATCTTCTTTGGCAAAACATGGGGCTTGCCATAATTGGATTTAGTTTATTTCTTCGTTTTGCAACAAATCCACTAACAAAACCATATATGGCCTCTATGAAAAAGATCAAAGAAATAGAACCCTTAATTAAAAAACTTAAGTTAACGTACAAAAATGATCAAAAAGGTTTAATGGCAGCTCAAACTGAGCTCTATAAACAAAAAGGAATTAATCCTTCTGCAGGGTGCCTTCCTTATATTCTAAATATTGTGATAATGATTGCTTTGTTTAATGTCTTTACTCAGGTTTTGTCTGTAAATGGTGATGCTATGAGTAAATTAAATAATTTACTCTACTCTCCACTTAAAATGTCTGCAAATTCTAATTTAAATACCGGATTTTTGTATCTGGACGTCAGAAAGCCAGATGTCTTTAATTTTTCAGGCATTCCATTTCCTATTCCAGGACCTTTTATTATTCTTGCAGGATTGTTGCAATTTTTGTCAGCTAAAATGATGGCTCCTGTTGTTAAGAAGGAAGAAAAGATTGCCAAAGAAACAAAGGGTGAAGCAGATGATATGGCAGTAGCCATGCAATCATCAATGATTTATACATTTCCGTTAATGACTATATTTTTTGGAGTCAAGTTTCCTTCAGGACTTGCATTGTATTGGCTTCTATTTTCAATTTTTCAAATGTATCAACAGTACAAATCTTCAGGCTGGGGTGGACTTACCCCTCTTATTCAGAGGTTGGGTCTGAAAAGCAAAAATTAATCTTATTAATTTTTCGCTAAAGCGGAGCTTGCAAAATCGAGGCAATCTTGTAAAATACTTCTACATGAACAAAGAAATCCAAAAGCTTACAGAAGAATTAATCAAACTTGCTGGTGTTTCGGCACAGGTTGAAGTAATTGACATGGGCGAGAATACTTATGAAGTAAATCTTTCTACAGATGATGAAACAGGATTGTTGATAGGTTTCAGAGGTGAAAACATTAATGCAATTCAAACTATTTTAGGAATGATGTTAAAGGGACAAACTGGAGAATGGTATAGATTGGTAGTCAATGTTGGAGATTATAGAGAGAAACAAGAAGAAAAATTAAAAGAACTTGCAACCCAATCTGCAGATCGCGCTATTGAAACAAAAGAACCTCAACCAATTTATAATTTGAACGCAGGACAGAGAAGAACTGTTCATATGCACTTGTCTCAGAGAAACGATATAACTACTGAATCAGAAGGTGTTGAACCAGAAAGATATTTAGTAATTAAATCCAAGTAAATAGTATAATGCAGCTATGCTGTATTTAATTTCACTTCTTTCTTTTTTACTTCCCTTTCAGTTGTCACTTCATTTTAATAATTTTCAAAGTACCGTGTACGGATTTAGAATAGATTATTTAATTCCGACATTATATATAACAGATATAGTGGCCTTACTAATAATATTTTTTGGCATCGGCGGCGTCATTGCGAGGAGTTTACGACGTGGCAATCTTAAAGCAAATTACTTCACTTACGTTCGTAATGACACACATGTTATTAAATATCTTATTTTTGCTCTTTTGTATTTGTCTTTTGCTTATATCAATATTCATAATTCATCATTCATAATTCCTGCAATTTACAAATGGCTTAAGGTTACTGAGATGGTTCTTCTTGGATTAGTTATCTACAACAGTAAAAAATTTGATATCTTCAAAAATTTTGTTAAGCCTCTCTCCTATTCAGTTTTTATTGTATCCTTACTTGGAATTTGGCAATTTTTGGTAAAAGGATCAGTAGGCGGTTTTTTCTACTGGCTTGGTGAAAGAAGCTTTAGCTTCTCTGATCCAAATATTGCACCCTATCCTTACGCAACGTTTTCCCATCCAAATTCATTTGCAGGTTTTTTACTAGTTTTTGGAATATTTCTTTTGCAATATCGCAACAAATTCAACGCCAAATATTTCTGGTCGTCACTGTTTCTGGTTGCTACTAATTTAATTTTAACTAATTCGCTCAATATTTATTTAACAATATTTTTGTTATTGCTTCTTAAATTCAAAAATAACATTTCTATGCTTATGTTTATTGATTTCACTCAAAGAACATTTACTTATAGAATTGAATTAATTAAGGCTTCTTGGCAGATGATTAAAAATCACTTTTGGTTTGGTGTTGGTCTAAATAATTTTATTCCTAATCTTGTAAAGGTTTCTAATACTTTTGTTAACGCTTGGGAATTACAACCTGTTCATAATATATTTCTATTAATATTTTCAGAGACTGGAATATTTGGTTTTGTTGCTTTTTGCTTTCTGGTTTTTTCATCTCTATCACCAATCACCTACTCGCTATTCGCTATACTGGCTACTGGTCTGTCTGATCACTACTGGTTAACACTTCAACAAAACATGTTGCTGTTTGTTTACGTTATGGTAATATCAAAAAAGAAAATATGATTATATATTGTGATGGTGGATCAAGAGGAAACCCAGGGCCTGCGGCCTCTGCTTTTGTTGCAACTAAAGATGACGTAGTTATTTCAAAAGAAGGAAAGTATTTAGGAATAGAAACAAATAATTTTGCTGAATATACGGCAGTTTTGCTCGCCACAGAATGGCTCGTAAAACAAAAAGCATTACAGGTATTACAAGTAGAACAAGTAATTTTCAATTTGGATTCGCAGTTAGTAGAAAGACAACTTAACGGTGTATACAAAATTAAAAGTGAAAAATTAAAACTGATATATGATCAGATCAAATTATTAATCATTGATTCTTCATTACAAGTAAAATTTCAGTGGGGGTATAGATCAAAAAATACATTAGCTGATTCATTAGTTAATGAGACATTAGACAATGCTTCAACGGGAAAATGAGTTGATCTCTACATTGTTCAATTTAATGATATGCGTTAAAAAATTGCATCATTTCGCTATCTGAAATACAATGATAGTTATGCAAGATTTTGATGCAACTTTAGGGATCTATTCAGCCCAATCTGAATTAATAGATAGATTGGAATTGAAGTTTAAAGATAAATATTTAGACGTTTTGGTCTTCGATGACGCCAATAATTCAAGGTTAAAAGATTTTAATTATTTAATAATAAATTTATTAAACGGAAATACAGATTTTGATTCTATTAAAAAACTTGTAACCGTTAACAACGGCAAGATAATTGTCCTAATACCTCTATATGTTGAGTCGGAACAAAAATATATAATAGATACTTTTCTAAGCGACCTGTTAGATACTAACAGTAACCTAGGAGTAATACTTGTACCTGAGCTATTAGGAAACGGTGTTGAATTCGATAAGAATAATATTTCTCATAGTTTAATAATGCAGTCGTTAGTAAGTGAAAGGGTGAAAATTGTAAATGAAAACATTTTAATAAATACAGTTTCACTAAACAAATTAGTCGATACTGTAGTTAAGGAAATTTTTTCATTTGGAGTTTCAGGAGAACGACTTGCTCTAGTGGGACCTAGAAGAAGCCCAAAAAGCTTTTCCGTCAATAATTTAGGAATAGAACCAGAGAATTTGATTGTACAAAATTCGATTCAAAGGAGAGAAGAGCTTATAAGGACGTCATCTTTAAAAGTAGATTTTTCATTAAATATGGCAGTGAAATCTACTATAAATACATTTTTGCCAAATATAAAGCTTGATGAAAATATAATAAAAAAAGAAAATCCACTTGTCATACAATATGTTGGAAAAAAGATTTTAAGAAGATTATTTAAAATCTCCCTTTTATTAATTTCAATTATTTCTATTCCGTTAGTTTCATTGATCGTATCAATCGTCTTGTTGTTTATGTCTACAAGATTCATGTTATTTGATAGTGTTAAGGCACATAAATATATAGATTATTCTCTTAATACAATTGAATTTTCAAGAAGAATAAGTTTTAACATTCCTTTCTACTACGATCTTTCCAACATAATTTACAAAAGTGCCTCTCTTTTAAGTGAGGGTATTGAGCTATCAAAAGTGGGTAGCGAATTCATATCTAGAATTATGGGAGATACTGTATACGATTTGTCATCTTATTCTGATAATATTTCTGCCTCGCTTGATAAAATACATACGGATATGAGTTTTTTGCAAAGTGACTTTAACGAACTAAATGGCCTGTCAGGTATATTTTCAAAAAAGATATTGAATAAGGCAAATATAGATATCAAAAAAAACAAAGAAAAAGTTCTTCATATCAAGAATTTAGCTTCTCGTCTATCCTATTTACTAGGAATGGAAAGACCTATGAAATATTTGGTATTGTTTCAGAACAATATGGAACTTAGACCTACTGGCGGTTTTATAGGATCATTTGCTATTTTGTCTTTTGACAAAGGTAGAATGTCGGAAATTGTGGTAAGTGATGTTTACTCTGCAGATGGCCAATTAAAAGGCCACGTGGACCCACCAGAGCCAATAAGGATCTATTTAGGAGAAGGTGGTTGGTATATGAGAGATTCAAATTGGGATCCTAATTTTCCTGAAAGCGCTAAAAAAATTGAATGGTTCCTAGAAAAGGAAACAAACACTCAAGTAGATGGGGTAATTGCCATTGACTTATTTTTTGTACAAAAACTGTTAAGTGTAGTTGGCCCACTGAAACTAAATGACTACAATAAAGTCATCACTCCTGAAAATTTATATTCAAATACTCAAGAAGAAGTAGAATCTAACTTTTTCCCAGGTTCAATCAAAAAGGCAAGTTTTATTACAGGACTCGCTAAGCAACTCATAACAGAAGTTGAATCAATAAAAAGTGATAAATACTTTTCTCTTATAAAGCAGATTTATGATTCATTAGAATCCAAACATATACAAATATATTTACATGATTTAAACTCTCAGGATTCAATCGATAAAATGGGTTACTCTGGAAGTCTTTTGCTAAACACTGAATGCGGACTCAGATGTTTTAAGGATCAATATTCAGTAATTGATGCAAATCTTGGTGTTAACAAAGCCAATTTGTTTGTAAAACGTAGTTCAGAAGTCAATTTAACTGTAGGAACAGAGTTTGTAAATCACGAGCTTTTAATTACATACGACAATACTGCAAATCCAGCGCTTGGTGATGCTGGTTTATACAAGACATACACTAGAGTTATAGTCCCTAACACTTCTAATATCGTCGGAGTCAGATCGTACAACGTTGACGGAGGATTTGAGGATATTCCTTTTGACATTACAGATTTAAACGGTAATAGAGAAGTTGGATTTTTGATAAAGGTGTTGCCAAATAGCACTGAGAAGATATTGATTTCATGGAATATTAACACAGACAAGTTGAAAAATGGTGGTGAATTTGATCTAAGCGTAAGAAAACAGGCTGGTACTGAAAATGACAAATTGACATTAAATATTTCAAATAGTGATCTAGCCTTGACTGGAAGGGCACCTTCAGTTTATACTACAGCATTGGACAGAGATTTTAATCTCAAATTATTTTTTAGACCATAAATGACAAAAATTACACTCAAAACAGAAAAGAGAGAGTTATTCGGTAGAAAAGTATCTAGACTTAGAAAAGCTGGATTTATCCCTGCAAATATTTTTGGTAACAAAATTAAATCTGAAGCTATTTCAGTTGATGCAAAAGAGTTTGCAGATATATTTAAAAAAGCAGGTGAGACACAAATAATTGATTTAGGCGGTAAGTCTGTTCTTGTATCTAATATTCAAAAAGATCCAATTTCTGATTTGGTTATTCATGTAGATTTTAGGCAAGTTAGTTTGACAGAAAAGATTGAAGCTAAAATACCTGTTGAATTACAAGGTGAATCACCTGTAGAGAAACACGGATTAGGAACAGTTGTTCAACAGTTAAGTGAAATTGAAGTTGAGGCTTTGCCATCTGATTTACCAGAAAAGATAATTGTTGACGCTTCTATCTTGTCAGAAGTAGATCAAACAATTTATGTAAAGGACTTAAAGGTTGATAAGAAAGTTGAGATTAAGACTGATATGGAATCAATTGTTGTTAAGGTGGAACCTCCAACTAAAGAAGAAGTAGTTGAAGTTCCAGTAGTTGCAGAAGGTGAAGTAGCAGCTGTAGAAGGTGCAAAACCTGCTGAAACTAAGGCTGAAGATAATTCGGATCAATCTGCTTAACTTTATCCATTCTTCCTAGTTCAATCCAAGCATCTCTGTAAGTAGGATGTTTTGCAACCATTTCTTCCCAAAATACATTATCAGTTTCAGACCCCAAAACTTGTATGTGTTCTTCTCTACTGAAAGCAAGGTTAAATGCAGATAGCACTAGAATTAGTACAGCAATATTAATGTAAAAAAGTGTGGAAAGTTCGTTATTAAACTTTTTTATTTTGGCCATTATCCATACTAGGCCAAATTGAGTTGATTAGTAAAGTATCATTTCCTAATTCTTTCCACACAGCTTCAGTAACAAAAGGCATAAATGGGTGTAATAATTTCAATAAAGTTTGCAAAGCAAATTTAAGTTGTGTTGAACTGATTTCATTTCTTTTTGCTCTTTCTATCTCAATATCACAGAATTTGTGCCAAAAACTATCGTATAGCACCTCCGCAGCAAGACCAATTTTGTAATCGTCCAATAACTTTGTAATTCTTTTTGGAAGATTTTGTAGATAATACTTATTAAATTCTTGATCGTCTTTAACTTCGTTGTTTTGATCTATAACAAATCTTGCTGCATTCCAGATTTTATTTGAAAAATTTCTCATACCTTTAAAGGTATTTTCGCCTACACTTTTATCTGTTGCGGGGGTTGAGCTCATGATAAGAGCGAAACGGAGTGCGTCAGTTCCATATTTTTCAACAATTTCTAGTGGATTAATTACATTTCCAATAGATTTGCTCATTTTTCTACCTTTTTCGTCTCTGACTAATCCATGTAAATATACAGTTTTGAATGGGGATTTTCCTGTTACATAAATTCCAAGAAGCATCATTCTCATAACCCAAAATGGCAAAATGTCATAGCCAGTTTCCATTACATCAGTAGGATAGTACTTTTTGAAATCATCTGAATCTGGATATCCAAGTGTTGCATATGGCCATTGTCCGGATGAAAACCATGTGTCAAAAGTATCAGTTTCTTGCACCCAATCACCTTCTGGCTTTTCTATGCTAACTACATATTTTCCATCAGGAGAGTACCACGCCGGAATTTGAATTCCCCAAACTATGTTTCTCGAAATATTCCAGTCTTTTAAATTGTTTAACCAATGTCTTAATATCTTTTCTTGGCCAGCTCCAAGTACGACAGTCTCTTTATTATCAAGTGCCTTGAGTGCTTTCTCGGCTAGTGGTTTCACCTTAATAAAAAATTGTTCGAGTGGAAGTGGTTCTAAAATACTGTGACATCTGTAACAAGTTCCAACACTGTTTGTGTACTTTTCATCAATTCTCTCAATATTTCCTGATTCATTTAATATTTTAACAATTTCTTCACGAGCAGTAAAAACTCTTTTACCATCAGCTGGTCCACCTATCATTTTTCCTTGGGTACTTATTGCCTTAATGATTGGTAACCCTAATTTTTGAGCCACATCAAAATCTGTTTGGTCGTGTGCAGGGGTTAATTTAACTATGCCTGTTCCGAATTCAGGATCCACAAATGAATCTTCAATAACTTCCATAACAGCTCCCGTCAAAGGGTTTAATAGTTTTTGCCCCTTTAGGTGTTTAGTCTTTTTATTTTTTGGATTAATTGCAAGGTGAGTATCAACATGAATTGGTTCTGGCCTTGTGGTTGCAACTGTTACAAATTTTGTTGGATCATCAGCATAAAAATATTTAATATAGTAAAGTGGACTATTTTTTTCTTCGTGAACGACTTCCAAGTCAGAATAACCAGTTCCACATTTAGTACAGTAATTAACAAGTCTTTCGCCTCTATAAATTAACCCGTCGTTGTTTAATTTTACAAAAGTTTCTTTTACTAGTTTAACTATGTCTGAATCGAGAGTAAATTTGTATTTACTCCAATCTGCAGAGGCACCTAACTTCTTCATTTGATTTAAAGCCACACCAGAATTTTCCTGTACGTAATCCCAAATCATCTTGTAAAGTGTGTCTTTGTCAAAATCAAAACGGGACTGACCCTTTTTAGCTAACTTTTTCTCAAAAACGAATTGCGTTTCAATACCTGCATGATCTGTTCCGGGAAGCCATAAAGTAGATTCTCCAAGCATTCTGTGATATCTAATTAAAATATCTTCAACAGTAATAAACATTGCATGTCCGATATGGAGCGGATCGTTGGCATTTGGAGGAGGCATGATAATGGAAAATACTTTCTTTGAGGGATTTGGTTTAAAGCTGTCTGCCTTTTCCCACTCATTGTATATTTTGTCCTCGTATAATTTGTGGTTATAATTAGTATCCATGCCTATTATTGTACCATGAAGTTATATTTTAAGTCTTGGGTTACGGTCGATTGTTTTATAATCATAAAATTGTTTCAAATCTGATTTCCCATACTTTAAATATGCGCAAACCCCAATCATTGCAGCGTTGTCTCCATTAAGCTTCTTATTGTAAGGAACGTGCAATGCAATTTTGTGTTTTTTGCATAGTTTACGTAGACGTCTTTTGATTTCTACGTTGTTGGCTACACCACCCCCAAAGAGCAAATGATTTATGAATAATGATTTATGATTTATGATTTGGAACTCTAATACCTTCTCAACATGATTGAAGGCCACGGATTGAAAACTGGCTGCAAGGTCTGCTATATCTTCTTTAGTTGGATCTTTTATAGAATCAAACAGCCTAACGAATGCAGTTTTTAATCCTGAGTAACTAAATCTATTTTTCTCTTTGTCGTTTTGAAGGGGTAGGGGTAATTTATATTTTTTAGGGTCACCACTTTTGGCCAATTTTTCAAGTATCGCTCCACCTGGATAACCAAGTCCTAAAAGTCTTGCCCCTTTATCAAGTGCTTCACCTAATGCGTCATCTGAAGTTTCAGCAAGTATTTTATAATCTTCAATGCTCTTTACAAGACAAAGCGTAGTCGTGCCCCCAGAAAGAACTAGTCCAAAGGCGGGGAACGAGATTAAAGATTTTGGATTATGGATTAAAGACTTCGGAACACAAAAGGACGATAGCAAATGAGCTTCGACATGATTTATTGGAATTAAAGGTTTATCGTATTTGGTGGCTAATTCTTCTGCTTTGTTTATGCCTACGCCAAGTGCAATTCCTAATCCTGGGCCAATTGTGACTGCTATTGCATCGATGCTACTCATTCCTAATTTCGCGTTCCTCATTGCTTTCTCAATTACCCAATCAATTCTTTCTTCGTGCTGTCTTTGTGCGAGGCTAGGCATGACTCCTCCGAACGTAGAATGCATTGCCGCCTGAGACCAAACTACAGACGAATCAATCTCGGTATTGTGGGTAACTGCTACTGCAGTCTCATCACAAGATGTATCAATTGAAAGTATCACCATATATTAAAATATACCCCAACTAATAAGCCTATCGTCTATACTTTTGCTGTATTTAATTTTTACCCAAACGATTATCGCATCATCAGAGTAATTTTTAATTTCTTGAATTGCTCTATCTGCCCATTCAATGGCTACTACAGAATTTTTTTTCAGAATATTTTTAATATCTAAATCCTTTAATTCTTGGTTAGGTTCTATCATTCGCCACGTGTCTATGTGTGTCAGTAAACCATATGAATTAAGTAAATCGTATGATGGAGAGGTTATTTTTTCATCAATTTGCATAGCTCTAGCCAATCCTTTTGCAAATTGAGTTTTACCTGCCCCCATCTGTCCTTCTAGTGCAAAAATTATTGATCTTTTTTCAGCAAAACTTTCATATTTTTGCCATAGTTCTTTGGCTATGTTTTGTGTATTTTCTTCACTTCTACTTAGGACTTCATTTTCGTCTCTTAGTTTAATCTCACCTTGCCTTAATATAACAGGCTCATCGTCTAAAGTTGTATCTATTACTGTTGAAGGCTCATTGTGTGGAAGTTCTCCTGCATCGATCATCAGGTCAATTAACTTTTTTTGTTTCTCTGAAATATTATCTAAGATATCAGATAGTTTGTATGGACGCCTTTGATAACTTGCATTAGCGCTAGTTGCTGTAATAGGTTTATTAAATTTTTTACAAACTTTTTGAAAGAAATCATAATCTGGAATTCTAATTCCCAGTGTGCCGTTTTCTGCTTCGACACCATTTGCAACTTTATGTGTTCCTGTTGAAACGACTGTAACTGGACCGGGGAGAAATCTCTTATATAAGTCTTTTGCAGTAGCATTGAGAACTACATATTCACTGGCCATTGTAATATCAGTTACTCCAACAGAAAAAGGTTTTCCAAAAGGACGGTTTTTAAAACTCACCAGTTTTTTTACAGCTTCTTCATTTGTGGCATCAACCGCTGCGATGTATACAGTTTCTGTAGCCATAAAAATAAGCTGCCCTTTTTCTAAAGCTTCAACGGCAATTTCTATAGCACTTTCATTTTCGGGAATTATTTTCATACAATGAAGCTATTTTACCAGTTTTTACTTAATAATGCCCAATTCGTTATTAATTATTGGTTCTAATATTTTATAATCACTATGAATTTGGCCGTGTGATGGATGACCATCCAACAAGATTATTGGCCAATTAAGTGTCTGAGGACTTTTAAACGGCGCTTTCAGGTCATTATCTGAAAAAATACTTAGTACTTTACCTTTAGAAGGGCTAATATTTCTTATCTCTCTTAAATAATCACTTCCACCAACTAATTCTTTTAAAGTTTCACCCATAAATTTAATTTTATTCGCAGGGGGTGAACCAAACAATGGGGATGCCACTGTTATTATTTTTTTAAATTTATCCCAACCATATTTATCAGCATATTTTAATGCGATGATTCCACCAGCGCTAAATCCTAAAATAAAAGAATCTGGATATCTATTTATGTATTTATCTAATTGATCAATATATTTATCTAGCCCATCTTTAATATCTCCAAAATACGTTAGGATGCCACTGACCTGATTTTTAGCCATATACTTCCTAAATCCATTTTTTGCCCATCCACCTCCAAATCCATGAAGTGCTATTATTGGTCCACTAGTACCCTTAAACTCAAACTCACTTTTTGCATTTTCAAACATAACTTCATATCCATATTTAAAATCTTCTGTTAATTCAGTGAATATTGACATTATCGATTATAAAATAAGCGCGGTCTTAACGTATATTTCAACAATTTCTATTTCATTATTAATACCATTTACTGAAGGTATGGCAACCAATTTCTGAATAAATTTAGTTATCTCTTGATTATAATCATTCATATTAATTTATATGATCATTATCTTTAAAATGTTTGCGTTCGTGTTTGATTGCAAAAATAATGACAATTGCAGCGATTAATAGAAATACCCAAGATAACATGCCTGCGCTGCTTGCAATCTTCCTTAAATTTTCTTTTTCAAAACCTGCAAAATATCCCAACATTACCATTAAAGTAACCCAAGTTAATGACGCTACATATGCAAAAATATTAAATTTAACAAAATTATATTTTTCTACCCCTGCAATGTAGCTTATCCAAAATCGGGTTAAATTGGCCATCATTGAGGTTGTTAATACAACTGCTCCATTATTTTTAAGCATTCTTTTAGCCATCTCTGCGTTTTTTTCTTGATGCAATTTTTTAATTAACCAGTTGCCACTTCTTACACCTAACAAGTAGGCAATAATAAGTGCAATCCAAGCGCCGAATGTTCCCCAGATAATTATTGGAGCCAAATGTAGTAGCTGACTGCCATTAGATAAGTATCCTGCGAGCAATAAAATCGCACCACCCGGCACAGTCCAACCAAGTGGAGTAATTTCTATTAAACTCCCAAAAAAAATTATTGGGTATCCCCAATGTTCAAAAAGACTTGCTAATGTATCTAAAATTTGGAGTAAATCCATATTTAAAAAATTATAACATCATTGTTTCGTTCCCTTTAAATAAACTGCTTGCCATGGACGATAATTAGAAACAAATTTTTGATTAATTAATTCCTCTCCGTTTCTTGTGACTTTGTAGTCAAAGATAACTTTTGCTCCATATGCACGATGTTCGATTTGCTTGATTGTTCCTAATGGTAGCGTCGCATCATCAACATATAAATCTGGTCCTGGTGTAACACTCGATACAATTATTGGTTTGGATACTACCGAAAGTCTACCATCGTTCGTTCCATAAATTTCGAATGTTAATGCCGGTTTAGACAGATCAATTGTCGGCTGAATTAATAAATATGCACCGGTATCATTTTTAAATTTAAAATCGGTAGTAGGCGAGTATACAGTCGCATCGAGTCCAGGAGCAAAACCTTGCTCATAATATCCTACTCTATATGCATGAGCTCTTCTTTCGATTACAGGTAACCCCGCTGCAAGCACAGCTCTGAATAAAGTAGTAGAAACTTGGCAAACTCCACCACCGTCACCCAAGACAGTTTTTCCATCCATAATTACGTATGCTGATTTATATCCAGTTAAACTGGACACATCTCCTAGTATGTTATTAAATGAAACGATTTCATTAGGGGATATTAATATGCCTTTAAATTTTGATTGAGCCAAATTAACATTATGTATTCTATTTGGAATAGATCCAGAAAAGTTTGAATTGCCTTTTCCTAACAGAGTATTAATTCCTAAATCGTTTATGTCTTTATTTTTAATTTTTGGTGAAGTTTTAATAACTGGTATTTCAATTTCAGAATACAGATTTTTTATATCATTTAATAATGCTGTTTCATTTACAACAATTCCTTCTTTTGAAGGGGAAAACTCAGCCACCTTACCGTTTTCTATAATAAACACAGAATCCTGTGGACTTCTGTTGAGTTGTCTTGAAATCTCTAAAATTCTTGATTTAATTAAATCATCTGAAAATCCTCTTGGAGTCAAAAAATTAATTAAATCACCGTCATTTAATACAATTGTTATGCCGTCCAACTTTAGAGTGATATTTTTACCTAGTAACTTTTCAGCTTCCATTTTGAATTTACTAGCCTCAATTTCAGTAAGACTAACTTTCGTCTCAGTTAACTTGATTTTAATCTTATAATTTTTATCACTTAGTAAAGAATTTAAAATGTCTTGTTTTGCAGTTTCTAAATCGATGTTAACACCGTTTTTACCAGGATTTACCATAATGGAGTTACCGATTTTTGTTGCCTTAGGGAATTCTGGCTTTGTACCAACACTCTCTGAAAGAATCAGAAGCGTTTCCAAAAGTTTGCTTTCATCGACTGACACTATTGGATAAAGATTAACAGGTTTAAAAATTAAATTAATTTTATTTAGGCCTTGACCATAATTATAAGCTCTTTCAATTGTTTTTTCAAAGTTTATATCTGTGATGATTTCATTAGTAAGTATGAGGCTACTCTTTCCTTCTATTTCTATCTGAAATTTTTCAGCTATTTTGTATTTCTCTTTAAAATATGACAAGGCTTCGGTTTTACTCTTATCTCCTAAATAGATCCCCGACACATATATGTTTGGGTAAATTTTACCAATAAAAGGCAATATAATAACGGCCAACAGAAGAAGAATCGTAAATGCAAAATACAGAAACAATAAATATATATTTTTAATTCGTTTCTTAGTCATATGTTATATGATATCATTTAAGTATGGAATCAAGCCAGCCAATAACTACTGTACAGCAGCCTCCAGCTCCAAAGAAACAGTTGCCTATAAAGATGATTGGAATAGCCCTCGGAATATTATTACTAATAATAGTAGGTTATTTTTTAACTAGTTATTTATTGCGAAAAAATTCTAAAACCACATCAGGTGGTGAGGTCGTGTGGTGGGGTTTATGGGAAGATGAAAGTGTAATCAAATCAGTTATCTCTGACTTTGAGTCAAAGAACCCTGGTGTGAAAATAAAATACGTTAGACAATCAAAAGAGGATTATAGAGAAAGATTGACAAATGCGCTTGCAAAGGGAGTTGGACCAGATATATTTAGATTCCACAATTCCTGGGTACCTATGTACAAGACAGAATTGGACAAAATGCCTTTTAATGTATATTCAAACTCAGAGTTTACTAGTATGTTTTATCCAATCGCCTCATCTGATTTAACTTTAGGTTCAAATATTGTTGGAATGCCTATCGAGTATGATGGTTTGTCTTTGTACATTAATGAAGAGATTTTTGAGAAGGCAGGTAAAAGCGTTCCAAATACTTGGAATGAGTTAAGGCAGACTGCCAGAGAGCTAACTGTTAAGGATCAAAATGGGACGATTACTCAAGCAGGTGCGGCCTTGGGCCGTACTGAAAATGTAGATCATTGGCCTGAGATATTAGGATTGATGATGTTGCAAAATGGTGTCGACTTAACGAAACCAACAGGAAAACTTGCAGAAGATGCTTTGGACTTTTTTACTATATTTTCTTCATCTGACGGTGTTTGGGATGCGACATTGCCTTCTTCAACAGTAACTTTTGCAAGCGGAAAACTTGCAATGTACTTAGGGCCATCTTGGAGAGCTTTTGAAATAAGATTACAAAATCCTAATTTGAGGTTCAAAACTGTTGCTGTTCCTCAACTTCCAAAAACTGAGGCAAATGAAGTAGATATAAATTATGCTTCATACTGGGCTGAGGGAGTGTGGTCGAGAAGTAAAAATAAGGTAGCTGCTTGGAATTTTTTGAAGTTTCTTTCGCAAAACGATAATTTGCAAAAAATATACAATCAGGCATCTAAAACTAGAATGTTTGGAGAACCTTACCCAAGAACAGATATGTCTTCGCTTTTATTAGATCACCCTATCATAGGATCTACAATCGCTGGTGCAAAGACATCACAAAGTTGGTTTTTGCAAAGTAGAACTTGGGATGGACCAACTGGGATAAATTCTCAAATTAATAAATATTTTGAGGATGCAGTTAATTTGGTAAATACCGGTAAAGAGTCTAAAATTGCGTTAGAGCCTGTTGCTGCCGGCGTAATTCAGGTATTATCTCAGTATGGCATTAAAGTCCAATAATCAAACCTCAATTAGGTATCATAATATCTTTGATTTTAAATTAACAAAGGAAGAAATTAATAAGTGGCAATACAAAAGAGAAAAACCAAGTATTACAGGTATTACAAGTATAAAAAGTAAAAATAGAATTGAACGGGAAAAACACTCACAAAAAAAATTAAAGATTGCAAATAGAGCTGCAACTTTAATTTCTAAAATTCCATCGGTCAAATTTGTTGGAATTACAGGATCTCTTGCTATGATGAATTCAAATCGTGATTCTGATATCGATTTAATGATTATTACAGAAAGTAATACTCTTTGGTTAACGCGTCTTTTGATACTTTTGATACTTTTGATACTTCGTATACCTTTTCGAAGAGCTGGTAAGCGAGACGAAAAAAATAGGCTATGTCTTAATATGTGGCTAGATGAGACAGATTTTGTTTGGGATAAGAAAGACAGAAATATCTATACTGCTCATGAAATTGCACAAATTGTGCCGCTTGTTAATAAAGATAAAACTTATGAAAAATTTATTTATTTAAATCGATGGATTTTAAATTATTGGCCAAACTCTGTAGCAATACAAAGTACACGGTACACAGTACAAAGACAGCAAAATCTAAGTACTAAGTACTATGTACTAAGTACTATAGTTGAAAGACTTGCCTACAAAATTCAATATTGGTATATGTCCAAAAAGATTACTCGTGAAGTTATAACTCCCACTCGTGCTATTTTCCATCCAAATGATTGGGGAAAGGTAGTAATTAAGAAACTAAATTAGGGTCTTCCCAGTTCTCAATTTCTTGCTGAGGGAGTTTTATTTTTTTTGGTGTAACAACGATAAGAACTGAGCTTACTGCAGAAATAAATATTCCGAGATAAGTAAAGCTTAATTTCTCCTGACTTCGCCAATTAAGTGCCCTGAATAAAAGATAGAAGTTTGGTATTTTTAAGAAGTTGAAGTTGCTCTGTTGTTGGTTCTGTAAATTTTGATATTTCTTCATTTGAGATTTTGTCTTTGATAGTAATTTCTTTTAAGCTTGATAGAATTTGTAGTATCTTTTTTGTGCTTTTGTTGTTTTTAATTTCTGCATATCTTGTAATTGCAAGACTGGTAAAAACAATTAACATGTGGGTTAATATTTTTTCTTTGGCTGTATGAAATATTGGTCTAGCTTGGAGGTCTGATTTTGTGATTCTAAATGCCTTTTCAACTTGCCAGAGTTCTTGATATTTGGTAATTATTTCTGTGTTTGTTAATTCTAGTGCATTTGTAACATAACCTTTTAAGCCTTCAAGCTGTTCTGCTTTTTTAAGTTTAGCTTCATTTATTTTCCATTCTTTTTTAATTCCCTTTTCTTTTTTTAGAAATTTGTAGTTTTTAGTTAAGTTGCTTGGATTATTTAGTGCATAATTTGCTCTTTTTAATTGTTTTTCTCTGTCTGATTTGTCTTTTGATGCTCTTTTGACTGAGTAGTTGATAATTAAAAATTTAGTTTTTGTAAGTTCAAATCTTTCTGTAGAGCCATCTATTTTAGGTACACTAATTACTTTTTCAAAAATAGTTTTGTCTAAATTACCAAGTCTTGCTCCAACTATAAACTTTAAGTTTTCTTTTTCCAATTCATCTGTATTTTTCTCACTTAACATACCAGCATCTGCAACAAGAATAATGTCTTTCAAGGAATGCTTTTTGATGAGGTCTTTCATTACAGGAAGCATTGTGTGGCCTTCAAAAGTATTTCCTTCAAAAGCCTGCATATGAACAGGGAAACCTTGTTTTGTGACTGTTAAGGAAACAACTATTTGAGGTTGATTTGATTTTTTGTCTTTTGAAAAGCCATTTTTTCTAAAATCATCTTCTGTAAAAGATTCATAATATAAAGTTGTGACATCAAAAAATAAAACTGAAATTACAGATGAAATATTTGTTTTGGCAAAATTAAATAACAAATCCTCAACTATCTCTTTGTAGCCACCATCAAAGGCTTTTTTCATGCCTCTGTAGATTTCTGTAAGTGAGTATTTGTGATTTAATTTCTCTTCAAGATAATTTCTAGTTTCAAGTTTTGAAGTTGGATTTAAAATTCTTGCAATAACAAGATCCTTAAAACAATTGTCTTTTAAGTCATTTAAACCTAAAAAATGATAGTAAAAATCAAAAAAATTGTAAGAGACAGTATCCATTACTTTGCCAAAAGTTACCTTTGAAAGTAGCTCTTTAAGTTCAGATTGATTAAATCTGTTGTCAAAAAGTGAAATTCTTCCTTCTTTGATACGACAATCATCAATGTATTTTAAGCCTAATTTTGTAAGTTCAATTAGCTCCAACTCATTTCTTGCAGTTCCAATGTGCTTCACTATTTTTCTTCTTCCTGAAACTTTTTGGGCAACTTGAACTGATGTATTAGATTTGTTTTTGACCTTTCTTAAGTACATTCAAACCTAATTTTAGCAAATAAAACAGTAAGTGCCCTAAAGTACATAAAAATACAAACAATTAGCCTCAAGAAGTTACATAAAAACTAGGTTGGCGAAGTCAGGAACGATAAGAACTGAGCTTACTGCAGAAATAAATATTCCGAGATAAGTAAAGCTTAATTTCTCACCTACAGCAGTTGTAATAAAACCAGCAATGATTGGACCTAAAATATAACCTAGACTTACTGCTGATGATGAAAAACCTAAGAGGTGCCGTTTACTTTTACCCATTCTCCCTAAAAAATCAGATACTACAGCTTGTATTAGAGGATATCCAATTGCTATAAAAAGGCTAGCTAAAAACGTTATTAATAGTAACAATATTATGTTTTGCTGAAGACCTAAAAAAATCATAAAAACACCCGCGAGCAGAAATAAAAACTCAGATACCTTCTTTTTACCTTGATATGGTTTCCACTTTGCAATGATTAGGCCAATAAATAAAGGGGGAAGCATGTATAGAGATAAAAACCATCCACCCCAAAAGCTTTCAACTGCTAACTTTTCAGTTAATACAGCTCCTGTTGTCCAAAAAAAAGAATCAATAATACCAACCATAAAGCTTAGAATAATCACTGGCCAGATTCTATAAAACAAAATTCTCCACTTATACATTTCATCTATTATGTTAATCTTTTTAACCTCGATGACTATTTTTGTCGGTTTTCTTTTATAAAATACAAATATTCCAATAAGCGCTATTGTTGACATGACGATAGCACTTACACCCATATATTTTTCAGATCTGAGAATTATAATTGGTGCTAAAAGTGGACCTAAAAAATAGGCAAGATTTTTGAATATTCCTAGTATGCCCCATGCTGATGCGTGTAAATTATAGGGAATGTGACCTGTAACAAATTCTTGATCTGCAAAAGAAAGAAATTCATAATATATGCCCCACACGGCCATTGAAAGTAGAAATATAAGTACTAAAGGCCATGACAAACCGAGTATAAGTAATATTGCAAATAGGATTCCTAAAATGCACGTTATTAAAAGCATCTTAATAAATGATGTATTTCGAATTATTTGAGGTAAGATTAGATCTGCTAAAAAACCGATTGCTGAGGAAAAGGAAAATATTATACCCATTAGCTGAGGACTTCCAAGTTTCTCGCTCATTAAATTAGGGACCCAGAATGATAATATTGAATCAGACATAAAAATGAAGAATGTTATAATTGCAAAGAGAGCAACGCTTCGCCAGATAGGATTAAATCTTCTGCACATTAATCCCCAGCCTTTAGGCTGGTGGAGCAAGTATAGTTTGTGGCATACTTGAGGGAAATGTTAAAGTACTGGCATGGTGCACACACAAAGCACAGAATTATGATTCATTTGGTATTTTTACCAAAATACAGAAAAAGGATATTACGTGGCAAAGTAGCTACAAGACTTAAAGACTTATTCTTCAAAGCATGTGAGGTTAACAACTGGTGGATTGAAGAAATTACAATATTGCATGATCATGTACATATGCTTATACAAATCCAACCAAACTTGTCCATCTCAAAAGTTGTTAACCAACTGAAAGGTGGTTCATCAAGAATCTTAAGGAAAGAATTTCCAGAGTTAGAAGAATTTCTTTGGGGTGACTCATTCTGGTCTGATGGCTACTTTGCAGAATCAGTGGGTGCAACAAGTTTCATCCAGGTTAAAAAATACATTAAAAATCAAGTGGAAAGTATGCCACAGAAGGGGTAAAACCATGGCATTTATGCCATGTGTTTTTTATTGATTTGTTGTTTTTCGTTAAAATAATAACACTTTCGTCCGATTACTCGGACAATGCTGAAATTGGTTGTAGAAGCGTTTACTTAGTGAAACTACCTTTTTAGGCCGAAAGTATAGTAAAATCAGTGTGTTTTAGGAGACCGAAATGTAACGGTCTCGTAATTTACACCGTTCATATTTGTCTCCTTGTTTGATGAATTTACTTTGATTTTTCAATTTTGATCAGGATGTCTCGAACAAGAACATAGACAAAGAACATCCAAAGCAAAAAGCCACCCCAATGACATAATCTCACGATGTTGTCTCGCCACTCGAGTTCGAGATAATCCCGATCGATGACAAGATCGAACACGCGATTTTGTATGCCAAAGGGTCCACCATCTGATGAGGTAACAATCTGAATTACAAATCAGTTAATTGCAAGGCTTGCAAAATAGATAGTAAAAATACCTCCGACTACAAACAAAACGTTTTCCATAATCTTTCTCCTTTTAAGTTGGTTGAATAAGTAGAACTTTAAACACTAAACAAATATTCAAAATACTACTTACCAATCATAAGTAAAAAGAGATAAACAATTCTGCAATTTTAAAGTGCAAGAAACAAAACTAAAAAAATACAAATCAGAGAAACTATAAGTAGCAAATTGAACTCTAATTTCTCAAAATTTGTATCGTAATACTAGCATCATTTCATCAGTTAGTCCATGTTTAATGTCCAATTTTGTCCCAACGGCTAGCCGTTAACCGTCCGCTGGACGGTAACACGGACAAAAGGCCGTAAATACGGCCAGTTAACGGAGTCGATGGACCATCTTCCTGACACCGTTAACTACCCGTCAGGAGCCCGCAGGCGAACTGACTATAAACCCCCTTTTCCTTTCAATTGGGTTAGCGAACCCCACGAAGTGGGGTGAGCGCAAAGCTCGGCTTTGCTGTGTTAAGCGAAGCCACGCAGTGGCTGAGCGAACAAACCCGAGCGCGTAGCGCATGACCGAGGCTCCGCAACAATTCCTTCCCCTTTGACCCCTCCCTTGTTGCTCCGCACAACAACTCAAAAATTTGTGATAAAATAGGTTCGAGCCAAACTGTAAATACGCGCAGGATGAAAATAATTTTTCTTAATTGTTATAGTGGTCATCTTGAAAAAGCACTTTTGGATTTTATTTCACTTGTGAATGAAGATGCTGACATTTTATGTTTTCAAGAAGTTTCTGTGAGTTTAGAAAAAAAGATTTCTCATATTTTGGTAAATTATTCAAAATCCTTTGAAATAGGTTTTTTACTTTCGGACTGCAACGAAGAAGCGGGTCAAGCAATTTACGTCAAAAAGGATCTTGCTATCATAAAATCTGAAAAGATATTGCTACACGAATTAAAAATGAGGGATATTGGTTTTTTACTAAAGGTTGATATCAAGATAAAAAACAAAATATTATCTGTGGGTAATGTGCACGGAACTGCTGCACCTGGTGATAAGAAAGATACAGATTCTAGAATTGAGCAATCAAATTTGATTTTAAATAGTTTCGAAACTAAAGGGAATATAATAATTGGTGGAGACTTCAACTTGTTGCGCAATACACAAAGTGTAGAAGTATTCGAGAAACTAGGGTATAAAAATTTAATTAATGATTTTAATATTAAGTCCACAAGAAATAATATTGCTTGGGAAAGATTCAAAAATGATCCTGGTTTTGTAAAACAGTTTGACTCAGATTATATTTTTGCTTCAGATGGTATAAAAATAAAAAGTTTTGAAGTGCCTGATGTCGAAGTCTCCGATCACCTACCTCTAATTTTAGAGTTTGAAGTTTCTTGAGGGCTTCCTCATTATCTGTTATCTCATAATTATTATCAACAGTTGAAATAATCCTATTTGAACCTAAAATCCAGAGTAGATGACAGCAGATCACAGACCAATCACTACTTTTGGAATTCGACCTCGAGAGTTTACTTCACTTCAAATATTGAATCAGATTGAAAAGACACAGAGACAAACTGAAAATTTAAGAGGCATGCTTTTGCAACCACAACCAGAAATCACAGTAAATATTGATGCCAGTCAACCAGTCAGAATCATAGAGGTATCAGACACACATTTGTTTACTGCTCTAACTAATTACGACTCTGTGAGAAAACTTTTTAAAAAATTTGAAGACCCCTATACATTGATGGTAGTGTGCGGTGACTTTTTGGAATTTGCTAATCCTGGAATAGGATCTCATATTGGTGAGGTTATGCTGTCTGGTGGAGATCAAATGAGATTAGGCAAAAAGTTTTTGAGGCAATATGCAGAAAGCGGTCAGTTATTAGGAATGGTGGCTGTGTTTAATGGGCATGAAGGTTGGGCAGAGAAAAATGCAACCATTAACGCAGTAGTTAATATGGCTGATGACTTGTATCATCCAGACGGTTCACCGGTGCAAACACTTATTAACGGTGGTGACATTGTCATTAAATTGCCAAATAAAAAAATATTTAGATTTAGTGAATTTCATAACGCTGGCGTTGGTGGATCGGATGATATTAATCCTCTTGGGTCAGAGAGATACCAAGGATGGAAAAGACCATTAAATTCTGACGATAGGGCTGATGCAGTTGTTGGTGGGCATATGCATCATAGAGCTGCAGTAAGCAAGGAACGTGTTTTAAATAAATTGAATGGTAAAACAGAAACAATTGTTTACATGGCTTTGGGAACGCATAAATCCATTGAAAGAAAAAAGCCTGACGGTTTTATCAATGCCATGGGTAAGGAAGAAAACAAAAAACCTGGCGCTGGTATTGTTCTAAATTTTAGTAACTCGGAACATTCTTCTTGGACGACCTTTGGATATGACAAACTTGGTCATATGTATAGAGCTGCAAAACTTTGGGATAAAGCGGAGAGAAGCGGAATTACAGAAGAATTGCATCAAAAAGTTATGGACAGAAATCCAAAACCTGAAATTAAATTTGAGAGATCAAAATCTAGAGCTCAAACTAACGAAGACGATGAAGTCAAAGTCCCGTTGTTTGAGCTGGCGAGATGGAAATCTTCAAACGGTGAATTACCGGTGGCAGTATATTTTTTAGGTAACGCTAGATATGGAAGTACAAGTGGAGAGCGAGATAGAGAAAAGTTTAAAGCTGTTGTAAATATTGTGTCAAAAAACAATCTCGCTTGTTTAGTTGGAATGAGGCATCTAATTGACAACGGAGTGGGATCTCTACTTGATAGAAAAGGTGTGCTCTCCGAAATGGCTGATGATTTGAGACCGGCCTATGACTCTAATTCACTGTTGGGTATTGTGTTATCATCTTCGCTTAGAAATAATGCGTGGAAGAGAGATCTAAAAGATGATGGTAAAGTCTACCCAGGGTTCTTACCTGGTAATTTGCTATATAAAAAGCTGTTGCCAAAAACACCACTGCTTTTAAATGAATCAATTTTGACGTTTGCTATGAATGGTTTTGAATATAACATGCTTTTGATGGATAGGTTGCAAGGATCTGGGAGTTTCTTTGATCCATTTAGGGGACTTGTTCAATCTCACAGGAAAACTCAACTTGGTTTGGATGTTGTTGCCGGAGGACATATGATGGGTTCAGGATTCATGCAAACTGAAAAAACTGTGTATATTGCACCAGGATGGTTTTCAGATTTTGATTCAGGTGGAAAAGGAAATCAAAAGAGAGTTACAGAAGGTGGACAGGCAGTTATACTTTTACCAAAAGATAAAGGCGTAATTCCTGCGTCGTCTCTTACTGAAGCCGTTGATATTCACACTGCTTTAACTTTGAAGTTTGGATTAACTGATAAAGAAAAGGCTTCGTTAATGAGACGAAAAGTTAGATAATGAAAGATACTGATTTTAGATACAAGGTCGTTACTCAGAATATGGAATCATTGGGGCTTCGTAAAAATCCTAATATTATGAAATTTGTTGAAGGTAAATGGATTGAATTAGAGGCAGATCAAATTCAATATGGGAACGGTGATTGGGGCGGAATTTGGGTGGCAAGAGCAATCGGAGGTGCAAATACCCTTCATAAATATATGGAAGAAAAACATCATCAAATATGTTTAGTATATAAATGCGAAATTGGAGATGTACTTTATGAAAATTCTTACAGAATTAAAACAAATAAAGTTAAGTTGGTTTCAAGAATTAAATGAACCTTTGTTTCTGATGATATAATCTCCTTAATGGCCAATAATCAAATTGACGAAGTTAAAAATAAAACTGATATTGTATCTCTCATTTCTGAATACATTGAAGTTAAAAAGGCTGGCAGAAACTACAAGGCCAATTGTCCATTCCATGGTGAGAAGACTCCATCGTTTATGATTACTCCAGAACTCCAAATGTATAAATGCTTTGGTTGTGGAAGGCATGGCGACGTTTTCACTTTTCTTGAAGAACATGAGGGGATGGAATTCTCGGAAGCTTTAAAATATTTAGCTGAAAAAGCAGGGGTAACGCTAACCTTAGTTAAAAATGAAGAGACTTCAGAAAAAGAAAAAATAATTGAAATAAATAAGTCTGCATTAAATTTTTACGATTATGTTCTGCATGAACATGAATCGGGAAAAAAAGTTTTGGAGTACCTCAAAAAAACTAGGGGACTTGGTGATGATTCTATTAAACTTTTTAAACTTGGTTATTCTCCAGAAAGTTTTGATGCCTTATCAAATTATTTAATTCAAAAAAAGAAATTAAATAAAAACGATTTAGAAAAAGCTGGACTATTAGTTGGACGTGGAATTGACAGATTTAGAGGTCGTGTAATTTTTCCTCTTTCAGATCATCGAGGAAATATTGTAGGTTTTGCAGGTAGAATTTTGCCATGGGTAAATCAAGACATGGCAAAATACATAAATTCTCCTGATACTCCTGCATACCATAAATCCCATATTTTATATGGAATGGATATTACCAAATCTGAAATTAGAGATAGTAAGTTTGCTGTAATAGTTGAAGGAGAACTAGATATGATTTCCTCATATTCGGCTGGAATTAAAAATGTAATTGCAATTAAAGGTTCAGCACTTACTGAAGATCAACTCAGGTTAATTGGAAGATTTTGTAAAAAAATTGTTCTCTGTTTGGACTCAGATTTTGCAGGAGATGAAGCTGCTAAAAGAGGATCTGTAATGGCGGTTAATATGGGATTTGAAGTAAAAGTTGCTCACTTAGAGGGTTATAAAGACCCTGATGAAATTGCCAAAAAAGATCCAGAAGCTTACAAAAAAGCAATTGTTAACGCAGTTGATATCTGGGAGTTTTTAATAAATTCTGTATTTAATAAATACGATTCAGGAACTGGAAATGGAAAATCTGCAATAAGTAAAGAAATAATTCCATTACTAAGATTAATCGATGACAAAATTGTGCAAGCATTTTATGTGGAAATTGTTGCTAGAAAATTATCTGTTCCTACAGATGTCGTTATTAGTGAAGTGAACAGGGTCGCTGCTGAAAATAGTAACCCAAAAACTAGTTTATCTGTAGACAAAATAAGCAAAACAAGAAGGGAGTTGCTAGAAGAAAAATTGTTAGTAAATTCTCTCGATAAAGTAATTGAAATTCCTAAAGAATTAATTTCTTCAAAATTTATATTAAAAATTATTGATTACCTTTTGATAAATAAATTTCCATTACCAAAAGAATTGGAAGAAGGATATGCTGATATGATCCTAGAAAATCCTGACAAGGAAGACACTAAGTTAATAATTAAAGAACTACTAATATTGGATACTAAACAAAAATTAGAGGATTTAGGTGAAAGAATTAAAACAGAAAGTGATGATGAAGAGTTATTAAAAGAATTTAGTATTTTGAGCAAAAAACTTTCAACTCTTTAAGTAAAGGCTATTCCTGAGTATAATATACAACATGATCCGAAAACAAGTAATTGAAATAATTAAAAAAGCAAGAGATCAGGGTTTTTTAACTCAAGAAGAGATACTAGAAATTTTCCCAGATGCTGAAAGCCGTATAAATGAACTGGATGATTTATATGATCAACTTCTTTCAGAAGGGATTGACGTTTTTGAGTCAGTAACTACAGAAGATGGAGAATTGGGTGAAACTTCAAAAGATAAATTAGACAAAGAAATTGAGATGCTTACTCGTCTTGAAGGCATTGAGTCTACTGACCCAGTGAGACAATATTTAAGAGAAATTGGAAGAGTAACACTTTTAAATGCCGAAGAAGAAATTGAATATGCGAAACGTTATGAAAAGGCAGATAAAAGAGCTAAAGACAAATTAACTGAAAGCAATCTTCGTTTGGTTGTTTCAATTGCTAAGAAGTATATAGGACGAGGCCTGTCGCTTCTTGATTTGGTTCAAGAGGGCAATCAAGGTCTTATTCGTGCAGTTGAGAAGTATGACTGGAGAAAAGGCTTTAAATTCTCAACCTATGCGACGTGGTGGATTAGACAAGCAATCACTAGGGCAATTGCAGATCAAGCAAGAACAATCAGAATTCCAGTTCATATGGTAGAAACTATTAATAAACTTTACAGAATTAGTAGAAGACTTATGCAAGAATTGGGAAGAGAACCAACACCTGAAGAAATTGGAGCAGAAGTGGAACTTGATGCTGATAGAGTTCGAGAAATATTTAAAATTGCACAAGAAACAACTTCTTTGGAAGCGCCTGTTGGAGAAGATCAAGAAAGTATTCTTGGCGACTTTATTCCAGATGAAAGTCAGCTTTCACCAGTTGATCAGGCAAGTAAACAACTATTAAAAGATCACTTGGATGAAGTATTGGGAACACTCACAGAAAGAGAGTCAAAGGTGCTAAAACTTAGGTTTGGATTAGAGGGAACAAAGCAAATGACCTTGGAAGAAGTTGGTAAAGTGTTTGGTGTTACAAGAGAAAGAATAAGGCAAATTGAGGCTAAAGCGCTCAGAAAACTTAAGCATCCATCTCGTCGTAAAAAACTTCAGGATTATTTGGATTAATATCGTTCTCCCCTTGGTTTTTCTACAAAAGGTCTGATTTCAGAGACGCCTGTAGGCATCTGTTTGTATGTAAATAGAATTTTGTCAATATAATTACCTAAATCTCTATACAAATAAACATCATTTATTTCAATATCGTCAGCTGAAAGAGAGTGTCTCGATTCTTCGTCGATTGTTTTGACTGTAGTTCTTGCATGAACTATAACTGTTCCAATTTTTAATTGTTTCCATAATATGTTTGGCGCAAATGTTTTTACTTTTACAGCTTCGTCCCAGGAAAGCGATCTAATATTAGTTGCGAAAAACGTTGTTGGTTCAAATCTAACGATTCTTCTGTCCGTAATGTAACTAATGTTTTTTTGTTGAAAATTTTTTACTAATTTTAATCCTAAAAAAATTGTTAGTATCGGTATTAATATCATTAGCAGGTAAAAGACGCTAGATAGATTACTAGCTTCATTTCCGATAAACATAAATATCAAAAAAGTAATTAAAGCAATTATAATAGTCTTAAACATACCAAAAACAGCGGAAATTTGGTGAGGCTTTGTAACATAGAGTATCTTTTCACGGCTTAATGGAACTAATGTGTTGTTTTTCTAATCCTGTTTTGTTTTATTATCGGCCTTCATTTTTTCAAAGTTGTAATAATATACAAACCATTTAAGGTAACTTTCCCAACGAGTCTTTTTAAGGCCTTTATGTCTTAACCATCTTTGTCCTATATGCCCAAATGTAGCTTCAATTTCATTTGTTGTTTTTGGCATAGTTGGGTGGTCTAAAAACTTGAATGAGGTTTTTGGAAGTTTAATTAGGATCCTGACAGCTTTTCTCACACCTTTATGAATATACCAACTGTGGCCAGAATCATCTGTCCTCATCTCTTTCAGAAAGAAGAAATTAGCCTTAACCCAATCTTTTAAGATTGTTTCCCAGTATTTCAAAGCTTCATGACTTTCTATGAACCAAATGTGGTTTGCAATTTTTATTAATTCTTCAATTCTTCTATCTTTTGAGTGTCTACCAAGTGCATTTACAATATCTCTATGCATATGAGCAAGACATATCTGATGTGGAGAGTGGGGGATACACTTCATCAACCGCAGAACAAATGGCAGTTCCTCCATCTGTTACAGAGCCTGAAAATGTGTATTTTAATTCCTCCTTTATGAACCTCAAATCCTTAACTATTTTTGTTGAAGCCTCTCTACCAGCAATAGATACATGCAAAAGGTACAAAGTTCCACTTTGTCTATACAGCATCAAGACAAACCATCTTCCAAACCAAAGCCCATCAATCAAAAGATATGCAGTATCAATTCTTCCAGACAAAGTTTGATCAAATCTAGGAAGTTTTGGAGGATCAAGAAGCAATAACTTATGAAATTCACCCTCCAAATATCTTACAGACAAACCTGAGACAGAAGACAGCATTTCATATGTCAAACCCCACAAAATATACTGTCTGAAAAGATCAACTACTTTAAAATCTTTCTTTTTATTGTGGTAAATTCTTGAAGTTTTACAAACTTTACAAAACCATCTTTTCTTTCCAGTTCCAGTCTTTCCCCACAGAAACATTTTACTATTACAGGATATGCACAAAAGTGTTCTTTGACCCATTGAATACTATTCAAACTCAAAATGAGGCGTATTATCAACTATATCTTTCTGTTATATCAACACACTATGCTATTAAGCCCTTTTCACCCTCTTGCTGTCCGTAAAAAAGATTTTCGGTGTTAATCATATACTCAAGTTAGATTCTATCAGAGGAATGTTCAATTTGCTTTCTGGAAAAGTCATTACTTTTATTCTAGTTTCAAGATTTAATATTTCTTTCTCCACAGCAGTTAATTCTTTTTGAGGCTCTGGTGTTGTGCTGTTTACAATGTTTGGTTTTTTTAAGATAGTATCTGTACTTTGCTGATTGTTTCTAAAAGGGGATAACAATAGCCCCAACACTATAATTATAAGCATAACACTGAAAAGTGATCCTATACCTATATAAAGGATCTTTTTTATCTTTGGATTAGGTATTAGTACTGTTACTTTATTGTCTAATGATAAAAGACCAATAGCTAAAGACTGTTTTGCTTTTTCAAATATATCTTTCATCTTTTGTTTGATATTATATTTTCCAATTCTTTAACAAAACCATTTAATTTAAGTAAGCTTGTTTTCGAAGGACTGAGTTCTTCATTAGCCTTGTTATATGCTGATGATCGCTCATATTCATCGTTACCAAGTATCTTGTCTATTTGAGTTTGGGTCAATGATTCAATGTTTGATACAGTAGATAATTCTTGGTTAATATCTTTAAACCATCGATCAAATATCCCTGAATCTGCTCGGCCAAGTTTTATGAGTTGCTCTGACTCGTTTTTAAGACTTGAAAAGATTTTAATATGATCGTTCTTTGTTGTTCTAACTTCACCTAAGCTAATTTGAGACAGTGATAAATATATAACAGGTAAGGTCTCGTTATTGTATCTAGTATCTTCATCTTTTGACTTAGCTAACATGTTTTCGACATTTTCTGAATTCGAATAAGCATTTTTTTGGGATATATATAAATTAACTTCTGAATCAATTTTTGAATAAATTGATTCTTTTGCAGATTTGTCTATTCCTTGTGACTCTGACATCTTGACTCTGATCATTGTTAAATAATTTTTAATCAATTCGTCTCTAGACTTCAAAAAATTAGCCAAAGCAATTCTTAGCTCCTCTTTTAATGACAGCGTCTTATTCTGTTGATATGCTGCTCTTTTTAAGTTAAAGTCGAACAGATCTTTTTTGTAGTTATCTTCAGAAAAGATATAATCTTCTCTTGCTTTGGAGAAGTTAAAATCTTGCGCAAAAACGTTTTTGACGCTATTTTGAGGGTTCAATTTCCAAATCGAAAAGTTAAGCATAGAAGCAAAACTGATCCATAATAGATAAGGTATAAGTAAATATGCTGAGATCCTGTTTGTTTTTAACAATCTTTTTGTAATAATGATGAGAGATATATCCATCATTAAAATTATTAAAAAGGCTAATCCTAAATTTTTAAGTCCAAAGAAGATTGGCGACCAAATTGCATTAAGAACTAGATGAAAAAAGAATAACTTTAAATCTCCTTTTTTGATCCATATTTTATACAAAGAAATTCCGATTAAAGTATAAAGAATTGTCCAAACAGGTCCAAATAACCAATTTGGAGGTGAAAAAGATGGCTTATTTAAAAATGCATACCAAGTAGGAATGGCGTTAATGGTAAAGAAAGTTCCTACAAATCCTGCAGATTGGCTTATGAGTATTGAAATCAATAATTTGGGCCACGATTTAACTTTCATAGTATTATAATATCAGAAATGAAACAGTTTGTATCGAGGGCTGGCAACAAATTGCAATTTGCGTTAGATGAATTTAAGTTTGACGTAACAGGACTAATTACCGCGGATTTTGGATCGTCTACAGGCGGTTTTGTGGATTGCCTTTTGCAAAATGGAGCAGGGAAAATTTATTCGATAGATACATCATATGGAGAGCTCGCTTGGACGCTTCGAAATAATCCAAAAGTAGTTGTGATGGAGAGGACAAATGCTATGCATGCGAAACTTCCTGAACAGGTTGATTTAATAACCATTGATACTGCTTGGACAAAACAAATTTTAACAATTCCAAATGCTTTAGATAATTTAAAATCTGATGGTTCTATTATTTCTTTGATCAAACCTCATTATGAAGCGCAACGAGAATGTCTTGAGAAGGGAAGATTAAAAGACGAATATGTTGACGAAGTTTTAGAAAAAGTAAAAAACGATATCATTGCTGTCGGTGGAAAAGTAATTAATATTGTCGAATCACCAATAGTAGGAGAAAAAGGCAAAAACAGAGAATTTTTGGTTTTGGTTACAAAGTAATTTCTTCTTCAAGCTTTGGAAGATTTATATCGGTGATACCCAGTTCTTTTTCTACCTTTTCCTTAAAATTAATTCTAGAATGATCATCTCCGTGTGTGAGAACTAATTTCTTAACTCCTTTAATTGCTTTTAACCATTCAAAAAGTTGAGATTGATCTGCGTGCGAGCTTAGACCTTGAGTATCGTGGACTGATCCGTTCACTAATACTTTTTGACCATCAATTATAACTTCTGTTTTGCCATTTAGTAGTTCTCTGCCGAGGGATCCTTCGCCTTGATATCCTACGATCATTAATCTTGTCGATTTCAAAGGTAAATAATAAATTGCATGACCTACTATTCTTCCTCCTGTCATCATTCCTGCCCCTGCAATTATTACTTTCGCTTCTTGCCTTTGGTGTAGCGCTTGGCTGGCTCTCCAATCCTTGGTTACTTCAAGTCCTGGAAAATCAAACATTTCACCTAATTTATATTCTGCTTCAATGTGCGGATTAAAATATTTTGGATAATCAACATAAATTTTAGTTGCTTTCTCGGCCATCGGGCTATCCAATATAATTGGTGTTTCGTTTAAAACTTTTCCCTCCTTTTTTAAATGCATAATCATATGCAGTAGTTCCTGTGCTCTATCTAGAGAAAAGGAAGGGATAAGCAGAGTTCCTCCGTTAATTTCAATAGCATTTATTTCTGATTGCAAAGCTTCAATTGGACTTTCCACTGGATGAAGCCTATCTCCATAGGTTGTTTCCATAACCACAGCGTCGCTTGAAGTTAAAAACTCAGTTTTATCCTCCAGATATGCTGGAAAATTTCCAATGTCTCCGCTAAATACAATTTTTTTGATATCGGTTGTAGCTTTTGTATCGGTAACTGAAAGGGAAGCAGCTCCTAATATGTGACCAGCATCATATAATGTAGCTATAAAGTCTCCAATATGAATCTCTTGATGGTATTCAATCACAACAAAATGTTTAACCAGATCAATAACATCTTTGGTTGAATAAAGAATACTTCGTCCAGAGGACGATCGTCCTCTGGACGAATCTTCCTTTGCAATTTTTGCGCTATCCAAAAGAGAAAGCTCTGCAAGATCTCTGGTTGGAGGAGTCATATAGATATTGCCACTAAAACCTTTTTGCATAACAATCGGCAGTCTTCCACAGTGATCTAAATGAGCGTGAGTTAGGATAATTCCTGATAACTTAGAGATATCGAAATCAAAAGGTTCGTAATTTAATTTCTCAATTTCTGGTGGACCTTGAAACATACCTAAATCAATTAAAATTGATTGTCCTGAATCTGATGTTAAAACATATGAAGATCCAGTTACTGTCCCAGCCGCACCGAGAAATTTTACTTTCATATTTATATTTATCTAATAAAAAGTATACAGTAAATGTAATTTAAAGTAATATAAAGTTATGATCGGAATTTATTCAGACATTGGTTTAGTTGCAATTTTTTTATCGACCCTCATTTTAGACTATTTTAACCTTCTCCCTCATTCTGATTTGATAATGTCTGTATTTGCTTTAATAGGTACGATTCCAATTTTAATTAATTCAGTTAAATCTTTAGTAAAAAAGGAAGTGGCTGTTGACCACCTGGCAAGTGTTGCCTTGATATTCTCTTTTGTGACAAAGGAATGGCATTCTGCAGTTTTTATTAATTTGATGCTAGCTTCAGCCAGGATTTTTGATAAATGGACAGAAAAAAGAAAAGATGGAATTATCAAAAGTCTATTAAAATACAGACCCACAGAAATTAAGGTTTTAATCGATGGAGATCTTGTAATTAAAAAAATTGATGAGGTAGTAGTTGGAGATATAATTTCAGTTGAAGAAGGAGTTCGAATTCCTGTTGATGGGGAATTAATTGAAGGCCAAGGCAGCGTTGATGAATCGACATTAACTGGCGAGAGTGTGCCATTAACCAAGAAAAAAGGAGACAAAGTTTATTCATCTACCCTAAACTCCTCTGGATCGTTTTATATGAAAGCTGAAAAAATTGCAGCCGATAGTACACTAGCGAAAATAATAATTTTGATAGAAGAATCTTCATTAAAGAAATCAAAAACGGTTAAAATAGTTTCTAAATTTACCAAATGGTATATCTTGGTGACATTATTTGGTTCGCTTGTTTTGTACTTTTATACTCGTAATACAAACATGGTCTTGGCGGTACTTTTGGTAATTTGTGCCGATGATATTGCCGTTTCAGTGCCGCTAGCTTTTACTGTTGCAACAGCCAAGGCCGCACAAAGGGGCATTTTGATTAAAAGTTCGGATGTCTTAGAACGGATTTCTAAGATAAAAACTTTTGTGACAGATAAAACTGGGACATTAACGTTTGGTAAACCGAAAATTGAAGATATCAATATAATAGAAAAATATTCAGAAAGAAATTTTACAAGTCTTCTTGGTTCTGCAGAAGCTAATTCAAATCATCCAATAAGCAAAGCGATTATAAAATATATGTCAGATAAGAAAATTGAGGCTTCTAAACCTGACAGTTTCAAAGAAGATTTTGGTGACGGAATGGTTGCAAAGATTAATAAGTATAACGTTGTTGCTGGTAAAGAATCGTTTGTCATAAAAAATGGGATTGCTATTAGTAGTAAATACAAAAATATTTTTGAAGAATTAAATAATAAGGGATTTTCTTTGACGATAGTAGGCATTAATAAAAAACTAGCTGGGTATTTGAGTTTTATTGATAAAGTTAGACCTTCCGCAAAATATTTAATTGAAGACACAAAAAAAATGGGGGTTTTAAAATGGATTATGTTAACTGGTGATAATGAAATAATGGCAAAAAGAGTATCGGACGAAGTAAAACTAGACGGATATAAAATGGGTTTAAAACCTGAAGAAAAAATAAAAGAAATACAAAAAATTAAGTTAGAAAATAATGGATTAATAGCTATGATAGGAGATGGAGTGAATGACACAGCTTCTCTTGCAATGGCTGATGTTAGCTTTGCAATGGGAGTAGTTGGTTCTGACGCTGCGATTAATGCAGCAGATGTTGCTTTAATGACTGATAACTTAGAAAAAATTCCTGAAGTAATGAAGCTAGGAAAATTGACAAACCAGGTAGTTATGCAGAATTTTGCTATATGGGGAGGAACTAATTTAATAGGTTTAATCTTGGTTTTTACTGGCGTGTTATCACCAACCGGTGCAGCCACCTTTAACTTTTTGACAGACTTTGTACCAATATTTAATTCACTTCGACTGGGAATGAAAAATTAAAAATGTTTTTAATTTCCAAAGATTACTTCAAGATAGAAAAGACTAAAAATAAGGGGAGAGGAGTGTTTTGTAAAAAAGAAATAAATAAAAAAACAATTATTGGAGAATATACAGGAACTAAAGTTAAAATTGAAGAATATGATTTAGATAAGGATAAAGATGGGCTTTATCTAATGTTTTTAGATGACAAATACGCAATTTATCCTGATTTAGGTACAGAAGATATTCACTTAATTAATCATTCTTGTGAACCTAATTGCTGGATACTGAATCGCAAAAACCATATCTACTTCTTTGCGCTTCGAGATATCAAAATTGGTGAAGAACTAACAATTTCTTATTTATTGCCTCCAAAAGACAAAACTTGTAACCCTTGTACACATAACTGCAGCTGCGAAAGCAAAAACTGTATAGGAACAATGCATCAAACTAAAGAAGGTTTTGCTAAATGGCAAGAGTTTCAGGATCTTTTAGGTAGAGAATAGTAAAGTATAACGATTCCAATTATTCCGAAAGTTATTGCAACTGGAGCACCATTTATAAAACTAACAAGTGTGGTCCAATTGGCTCCAAAAAAGTATCCTAAATAAACATACCCAAAGGCCCAAAGAAATTCGCCAATTAATACACATATAGAAAACTTTTTAAAATTAAATTTAGTGTATCCTGCAATTAAATTGACAGGGACTGTTAAGGGAAGAGGAAGCCAACGAGTAATAAATACAATAAATGTATTTGCCTTAATTTTGTTTATTTTAAACTTACTTAAGTATGCGTCAACTTTAGTTTGACCTAACTTCTTTCCGACATAATATCCTAGGAAATCGCCGATGACTGAAGTTACGGTAGCAATTAAAACTAATAGATAAAAATTTAAACTCCCATTGCTGCTAAATGATCCTGCAGCAATTAAAAGAGTTCCTGTGGGTAACGGTAGTCCAATTTCGCTGCCGATTATCATTAGAACTATGATTGGATAACCATAGATAAGGACATTGGTTAAAAGAAAGTTTAGAACTAAGGTCATTTCTTATAGTTTGTAATTATCTCGCTGATTTTTTCGATAACTATTTTATTATCAACTTTATTGTCTATTGCGATTTTTTCGATACTAACTTTACCATTTTGGAAATTATACCTGAGGTTCTTTTTGAATTCTGGCATAGGAACTGCGTAAGTTCTTGAGATGTAATCAATTGTCATCCAACTTTGTATAAGTGAGATGTTTGTTTCTCTTGGAGTGGGGAATGGCCTTTTGTTTATATTTTTATAGATTTTAAAACCGATAAAAAATGAAATTACAATAAAAATAATACCAATAACTTTTGCCAAATTTTTATTCTTTTTCGAAGACATCTACTAATTATATATCTTTGCCCAACTTATTTTTGTGCATTGTTTTTAATCTCTTGAATTTTGTATTCAGTTTCAAGCCTAACGGCTTTAATTTCTTCATTGGCAGCCAAATCTCTGGCCTTTATTGCATCAGAGTCAACTTTGTCTTTTGCAATTTGCGCCTGTCTATCTATTTCATCCTTTGTTTGTTGCAGTGTTGCCATTTTTTATCTTTACCCTCTTGAAAATAACCTGCTAATAAAAATTACGACAAGCGATCCTCCTACTGCAACAATAAATGAAGTTGCATTAAATCCTGTTACTCCGGTACTAAAATATCTTTCTCCTATCCATCCACCAACGACTGCTCCAATAATACCTAAAATGATTGATGAAAGAATACCACCTGTGCTCGGTGCTATAAAGTTTGCAATTGATCCTGTAATAAGTCCAAAAACTATCCAATATAATATACTCATATGTTATTCACCCCCTTCAATTTGTTTCTCTCCTGATGAAATTCTAATTAATTTGACTATTCCAACTGCTAAAAATCCATAAACTATTAATGCCACAATAGCAGATGGTTCTACGACTGAGCTAGTTTCAATTCCTTTTGATGTAACTCTTCTGAATATTCCTTCAAACGGTAAAATAAAAATTTTGCTGACGTTATATACAAAATTTACAAAATAGCTTCCAGTACCTGCGCCAAGTAACTTAAGGGTAATTCTAAATGCGAGTATTGTGTCTAATATCCCAAAAAAATAATATACAAGGTATTCGTATGTTTGCGAGTTGGTCGCCTCTATCTTAACTGGGGTTATTGCCGTCAATTACCTGAGTATGTTCCAATTATTAGCTAATAGCAAATATATGTGTTAAGATCCATCTATGGCTTATTTTAATAGAGACACAAGTAATAGAGGTGAAAGAGACAACCGTGGTGGGGGAAGAGGATTTTCCTCCAGAGGCGGATCGTCCCTTGGACGAGGTGGCGGTAACGATGGCCCAAGAGAAATGTTTAAAACTGTTTGTTCTTCTTGTGGTAAAGAATGTGAAGTTCCATTTAAACCTACAAATGGTAAACCAGTATATTGCTCTGAATGTTTTGATAGAATAAGCCCTCGAACAGACAGACCTGAGAGAAGTGAGAGACCAGAAAGAAGAGACAGACCATCTTTTGACAGACATCAGGCTCCTTCAACACCAAGAGTTGATTATGGACAGCAATTTGAAGCCTTGAATACAAAAATGGACAAGCTAATAGTATTGTTAACACCTAAAGAAACTGCAGAAGTACCAGAAGTATCAGAGGTATCAAAAGTAGAAGTCAAACCCACAAAAGTATTAAAGGCCAAAAAAGCAAAAGTAGCCAAAGAGGTTGTTGCTGAATAACTATTTGTTTCTTCAATGGACAATGTTCTTCGAAAATATGGTAAGATGATTCATATGAAAAATAAGTATTTGTTAGTTAGCCTAATCGCAATTGCAATAGTATTATTGAGTTTTGTTTTTTTGTTTAAGAAAAACGGATCGTCAATGGTGGGTGATTGTTCGAAATACTCTAATAAAGATGGATATACAGGATGTATGAGTATCGAAAAAGGCGGCAAAAAGAAATGTAAATTCAAAGTAGATAACAAAATTAATCAAGAAACTCAACAAATGGAATTTGCCTATTCTTGTTTGGAAAAATAGGCTTAATAGCATAGTGTGTTGATATAACAGAAAGATATAGTTGATAATACGCCTCATTTTGAGTTTGAATAGTATTCAATGGGTCAAAGAACACTTTTGTGCATATCCTGTAATAGTAAAATGTTTCTGTGGGGAAAGACTGGAACTGGAAAGAAAAGATGGTTTTGTAAAGTTTGTAAAACTTCAAGAATTTACCACAATAAAAAGAAAGATTTTAAAGTAGTTGATCTTTTCAGACAGTATATTTTGTGGGGTTTGACATATGAAATGCTGTCTTCTGTCTCAGGTTTGTCTGTAAGATATTTGGAGGGTGAATTTCATAAGTTATTGCTTCTTGATCCTCCAAAACTTCCTAGATTTGATCAAACTTTGTCTGGAAGAATTGATACTGCATATCCTGACTTCGCCAATTAAGTGCCCTGAATAAAAGATAGAAGTTTGGTATTTTTAAGAAGTTGAAGTTGCTCTGTTGTTGGTTCTGTAAATTTTGATATTTCTTCATTTGAGATTTTGTCTTTGATAGTAATTTCTTTTAAGCTTGATAGAATTTGTAGTATCTTTTTTGTGCTTTTGTTGTTTTTAATTTCTGCATATCTTGTAATTGCAAGACTGGTAAAAACAATTAACATGTGGGTTAATATTTTTTCTTTGGCTGTATGAAATATTGGTCTAGCTTGGAGGTCTGATTTTGTGATTCTAAATGCCTTTTCAACTTGCCAGAGTTCTTGATATTTGGTAATTATTTCTGTGTTTGTTAATTCTAGTGCATTTGTAACATAACCTTTTAAGCCTTCAAGCTGTTCTGCTTTTTTAAGTTTAGCTTCATTTATTTTCCATTCTTTTTTAATTCCCTTTTCTTTTTTTAGAAATTTGTAGTTTTTAGTTAAGTTGCTTGGATTATTTAGTGCATAATTTGCTCTTTTTAATTGTTTTTCTCTGTCTGATTTGTCTTTTGATGCTCTTTTGACTG
This sequence comes from Candidatus Woesebacteria bacterium, assembly GCA_963784785.1. Classification (GTDB taxonomy): domain Bacteria; phylum Patescibacteriota; class Microgenomatia; order UBA8517; family UBA8517; genus JAUYMM01. Next base: position 96,199 of record CAWASW010000003.1, read on the forward strand.
AGTAGTTGATAATTAAAAATTTAGTTTTTGTAAGTTCAAATCTTTCTGTAGAGCCATCTATTTTAGGTACACTAATTACTTTTTCAAAAATAGTTTTGTCTAAATTACCAAGTCTTGCTCCAACTATAAACTTTAAGTTTTCTTTTTCCAATTCATCTGTATTTTTCTCACTTAACATACCAGCATCTGCAACAAGAATAATGTCTTTCAAGGAATGCTTTTTGATGAGGTCTTTCATTACAGGAAGCATTGTGTGGCCTTCAAAAGTATTTCCTTCAAAAGCCTGCATATGAACAGGGAAACCTTGTTTTGTGACTGTTAAGGAAACAACTATTTGAGGTTGATTTGATTTTTTGTCTTTTGAAAAGCCATTTTTTCTAAAATCATCTTCTGTAAAAGATTCATAATATAAAGTTGTGACATCAAAAAATAAAACTGAAATTACAGATGAAATATTTGTTTTGGCAAAATTAAATAACAAATCCTCAACTATCTCTTTGTAGCCACCATCAAAGGCTTTTTTCATGCCTCTGTAGATTTCTGTAAGTGAGTATTTGTGATTTAATTTCTCTTCAAGATAATTTCTAGTTTCAAGTTTTGAAGTTGGATTTAAAATTCTTGCAATAACAAGATCCTTAAAACAATTGTCTTTTAAGTCATTTAAACCTAAAAAATGATAGTAAAAATCAAAAAAATTGTAAGAGACAGTATCCATTACTTTGCCAAAAGTTACCTTTGAAAGTAGCTCTTTAAGTTCAGATTGATTAAATCTGTTGTCAAAAAGTGAAATTCTTCCTTCTTTGATACGACAATCATCAATGTATTTTAAGCCTAATTTTGTAAGTTCAATTAGCTCCAACTCATTTCTTGCAGTTCCAATGTGCTTCACTATTTTTCTTCTTCCTGAAACTTTTTGGGCAACTTGAACTGATGTATTAGATTTGTTTTTGACCTTTCTTAAGTACATTCAAACCTAATTTTAGCAAATAAAACAGTAAGTGCCCTAAAGTACATAAAAATACAAACAATTAGCCTCAAGAAGTTACATAAAAACTAGGTTGGCGAAGTCAGGAAAACTTCCTAGATTTGATCAAACTTTGTCTGGAAGAATTGATACTGCATATCTTTTGATTGATGGGCTTTGGTTTGGAAGATGGTTTGTCTTGATGCTGTATAGACAAAGTGGAACTTTGTACCTTTTGCATGTATCTATTGCTGGTAGAGAGGCTTCAACAAAAATAGTTAAGGATTTGAGGTTCATAAAGGAGGAATTAAAATACACATTTTCAGGCTCTGTAACAGATGGAGGAACTGCCATTTGTTCTGCGGTTGATGAAGTGTATCCCCCACTCTCCACATCAGATATGTCTTGCTCATATGCATAGAGATATTGTAAATGCACTTGGTAGACACTCAAAAGATAGAAGAATTGAAGAATTAATAAAAATTGCAAACCACATTTGGTTCATAGAAAGTCATGAAGCTTTGAAATACTGGGAAACAATCTTAAAAGATTGGGTTAAGGCTAATTTCTTCTTTCTGAAAGAGATGAGGACAGATGATTCTGGCCACAGTTGGTATATTCATAAAGGTGTGAGAAAAGCTGTCAGGATCCTAATTAAACTTCCAAAAACCTCATTCAAGTTTTTAGACCACCCAACTATGCCAAAAACAACAAATGAAATTGAAGCTACATTTGGGCATATAGGACAAAGATGGTTAAGACATAAAGGCCTTAAAAAGACTCGTTGGGAAAGTTACCTTAAATGGTTTGTATATTATTACAACTTTGAAAAAATGAAGGCCGATAATAAAACAAAACAGGATTAGAAAAACAACACATTAGTTCCATTAAGCCGAAAAATAAGAATATTAAATACTAATTTTACTTTGCAATAAGTTTGTTGTAAATAAGGCCAAACAGCCCTATGTGAACAAATCCTTCGACAAACCCCCAAAATGCTCCCGTAAATATTCCAGTTACTGATATTGAATATCCATATGCACCATATATATCAATTAACGATTTTGTAAATTGAGGAAAGCCTGGAAAATTGATAAGACTCATAATTGTGACAAGAGCACCGCATCCTGCTAAATAAATTCCTCCCGCTAAAGCAAATTTTAAAGTGTTTAATTTCATCCCTTTTGGTTATATAATTTTTTTCTTAATTATCAGAATAAAGTTTGAAATAATAAGTAAAGATATACAGACTACAATAGTCGTAATAACTGCTGGATAAGAATTATTAAATCCACTTGGCATGGTGTGTTTTAACCAGATATCATAGTAGGCCCAAACAGGGACAAGACCATATGCCAAGTTTTTATCTTTATGCATTCTCCAAATGGTAATAACAAGTCCCACTAATAATACTATTATCATCCAGAAGACTTCAGATAAACCAAAACGATTCCATCCGATATTAACTAAAAAGCCAGTTATATTGGCGATTGTTGCAACTGTTACCCATCCAAAATAAATTCCAAAGGGAATTTTATAAATTAATTTTTCCTTTAAACTTAATTTTTCTTTGTTAATTGCATCCGAAATTTTGATAAGAGTAAAGAGAAGGACCAGCATCAATAATATTGTTAGCCATATTACTTTATAATGCCAAGCGAATATCCAAGCACTATTAGCCAGAGAGCTAATGATGAATAATGTATTAACATTTTTGGATAGTTTTTTATTTATTTTTTTGGAAAAAAGCTGATACATCAAATAGACGGCAAGAAGTAAGTAAATGACACCCCAAATTGAGAAAGTTAAACCTGTTGGAGCAAAAAGATTTGGAAACGAATCAGAAATCTCACCTGTGGTTAAATTATTGATTGGCAATATGTTTGCCAAGGCGTTGACACCAATCATTATGATAAATGTTATTAAAGCCAAAATTTTCAAAGCCATGTTGTTTATTGCTATTTAATAATATCATCAAAAACTCTCAACAATCAATGAATCTCTCAACATGGTTTTTTTGTTATTTCAAATTTAGGTTTGAAAAGTTAAACGCATTCATGAACAATGAAGTTGAATTTAATTATAATTAACTACCAAATATAATGGACTACTTAAGACTGTATCCGCCGTCAATAAACCAGCCTATACAGAAGTAGGATTGCACTAGGACTACTTAATTATGAATAAGCCAGAGAAAAAGGAGATTGTTGTTATTTTTGCGCACCAATGAAAACTGTATATACTCTTCCTGCATTTGATCCTGACGAATCAGCAACGCAACCATAAATGAAATCAGGATTCGATGCCGCCTTAGTCCCTTGGTATAAAAACATTTGCGCTAAATTGTTATCAGGTCTTTTTAATTTTCCACCACCCTGATAATTTAATCCCAAAGTTTTGAAGTCATTAAAATAGGTCTGATTAGCTGAATCCTTTATCTCATTAGCAAAATTAATTTGTGGTGATTCATCTAGACTTATTGCCAACTCTGTGGATTTTTTCCTTGCGTACGCACATAGGTTTTGATCAACGATTAATTCAGAAATGCCGATTCTCTTTCTTTCTTGGTTCACGGCATTAAAAGTGCTTATTGCATATTCTGCTTGTTGGGCTTTATCTACCATTTTATCTGGAGCGAAACTCGAACCAAAACCGCTTAAAAAGGCTTTTCCTAAAAATAAACCGAGAACAACTCCCAAGCCGACTAAAACATATTTAAACACCTTCATAGTTTTATTCTATCATAAATACCACCACCAAACAAATTGCTCCCACTAATAAAAATTTTGATTTTTTGCAATCAAACCTCTTGTCATTCCAAACAAAAGTTTGAAAAGTTAAACGCGTTTATGAATAGAAGGGTAGAGTTTGGATTCACTTATCAGAATATTAAAACAGTGGTTGATAAACAATTATTATTCAACACTTGTAATGTCCAGATTAACTGATCCTCCCTTGGATAGATCTACGATTGAAGTTATTTTAGCCTTTTGAAAATCCCTAGTTTGAATGCCCTCAGCTGTTTTAATCCAAGCTTCACCAAGATTCATATTAGTTAAAGAAGTGGATATTATTTTTACCCCTTCGATTTTTCCGTTCATAGGAATAACTAAATCTAAATTACCTGATCCGATTGCTAGATTAAATTTGCTTGAAACATCCTGTGGTAATACTAGCCTAACATTTGAAGCGCCTGAGCTGAGAGACAACTCTTGGACATTTGTCATTTTAAGGTCTAAATCTAAGTTACCAGCACCTAAAACTAACGACACTTCTGAAAGTTTCGTATTTTTTGGAAGGTCTACGTTTCCGTTTACCTTAGATGTAGTTAGATTGAACTCATTTGAGTTTTGGACAAAACCAACTTTTGAAAAGATTTTGTGGTTAAAATATCCTGAGAGAGTAGAATCGTTTGAATTAGAAGTAAAATTTACGTTACCTGCACCACTATTGATTTTAATTTTTAAATCTTCTGCACATTAATCCCCAGCCTTTAGGCTGGTGGAGCAAGTATAGTTTGTGGCATACTTGAGGGAAATGTTAAAGTACTGGCATGGTGCACACACAAAGCACAGAATTATGATTCATTTGGTATTTTTACCAAAATACAGAAAAAGGATATTACGTGGCAAAGTAGCTACAAGACTTAAAGACTTATTCTTCAAAGCATGTGAGGTTAACAACTGGTGGATTGAAGAAATTACAATATTGCATGATCATGTACATATGCTTATACAAATCCAACCAAACTTGTCCATCTCAAAAGTTGTTAACCAACTGAAAGGTGGTTCATCAAGAATCTTAAGGAAAGAATTTCCAGAGTTAGAAGAATTTCTTTGGGGTGACTCATTCTGGTCTGATGGCTACTTTGCAGAATCAGTGGGTGCAACAAGTTTCATCCAGGTTAAAAAATACATTAAAAATCAAGTGGAAAGTATGCCACAGAAGGGGTAAAACCATGGCATTTATGCCATGTGTTTTTTATTTGTCTGATATTTTATATGAATAGTTTGATTTTATATTTACACCGTTAACTATAATTAGTGCTAAAACCAATATTCCAAGAATAATAAACACCTTTTTCATATAAATATATTAACAACAATTTTAGACTAATAAAATAGACAGATCCTATTTGGTTTAATTGCTCCTCGGGCACGATTCCCTTCGGTAGACTCAGGGTGAACTCACAACGTTCTTACTTGCCACGAGTGCTTCAGCGAACTCAGTGCAAGTATTGGTTCCCAATTTACCGTTTATCAACATTTGCTTCTTTGCTCTGGACCAACCCTTAATTTGTCTTTCTCTTTTTGCCGCAAGATATTTACCTAGACATTTTTCAGAGTATATAAGTTTAAGATCAGAAAATTTTTTGGTAAAAAAGATTTCTTGTCTAGATGAGTTTGAAATCTTTTAACAATGTCGGGCGTTATTCCAACATAAAAAGTTTTCTGATCGCAAAGTAGCATATAAACATACCACATAGACATTGGTTTTTGACAAGTCAGATTGCACTGAGCTTGCCGAAGTGCTCCTCGGGCACGATTCGAACGTGCAACCTTGATCTTACAATTCCCCTCTTGTTACCAAAAGGATTGGACTATCTCATCATCAAAAAATTGATGTCAGGTATATAGTCTCTACACATTTATCATTCGACTTCGCTCATGACGAGTTGGTCAAACAAATTTAGCTCGGGATTGACCAAAAATTAATTTGGCGTTCCCCGAATTAGCCTGATTTTTCTTTCCCACTTCACAATGAGATGCTGCCATCTAAAACAGGATCCTGCTCTGCCGTTGAGCTACCGAGGATTATAATTAAAAAGAGCAAGGCTATTATACCATTTTAAATCTTCTGCACATTAATCCCCAGCCTTTAGGCTGGTGGAGCAAGTATAGTTTGTGGCATACTTGAGGGAAATGTTAAAGTACTGGCATGGTGCACACACAAAGCACAGAATTATGATTCATTTGGTATTTTTACCAAAATACAGAAAAAGGATATTACGTGGCAAAGTAGCTACAAGACTTAAAGACTTATTCTTCAAAGCATGTGAGGTTAACAACTGGTGGATTGAAGAAATTACAATATTGCATGATCATGTACATATGCTTATACAAATCCAACCAAACTTGTCCATCTCAAAAGTTGTTAACCAACTGAAAGGTGGTTCATCAAGAATCTTAAGGAAAGAATTTCCAGAGTTAGAAGAATTTCTTTGGGGTGACTCATTCTGGTCTGATGGCTACTTTGCAGAATCAGTGGGTGCAACAAGTTTCATCCAGGTTAAAAAATACATTAAAAATCAAGTGGAAAGTATGCCACAGAAGGGGTAAAACCATGGCATTTATGCCATGTGTTTTTTATTTAGCATTTTTAAATGCTGTGTATAAGTCAAGGACATTTGCGACATTCCACCTTCATCCATAAAGTACTGAAGTGGTGATTTGTTTTTAAGTGAGTGATGGGGTCTTTGGGAATTATAATAGATACTAATTTCTGTTAGCTTTTCTCCAAAGACCCCTTTGTTGTGGATGAGGTATAGATATGGATCAATAATGTCATCTTGTAATGTTCTGTTGTATCTTTCAATGAAGCCATCTACTTTTGGACAATGTGGGTAGATAAAATAATGTGGTATTTGATCTTGTTTTAACTTTTGATCAAATAAACCTAAATTTTCTTTTCCATTGTCAGATTGCCATGTTTTGATAATTCCAGGATAGACAGATTTGAAGTGATTGTAAAAATCTGTCATGTTTTCTGAGTTTTGGTGCTTGTACATTAAGGTCATGCAGAATTTAGATTTAACATCAATTGCTGAGATAAAATAGTCTTTGACACCATCTGTGATCCTTTCTACAGTATCTGAAATTATATAACCAAAATATGTAGGTTTTGGAGAATACTTAACTCTCAATCTCTTTGTTTTAATTCTGTCCTTTTGTGCCCACTTTGAACTTGGATCATGATATATTTTTCTTGCAGTTTGATGGAAATAATTATTTCTTTTGATAATATTTCCAATTGTAGATTCTGAAACTGACTTAACTCCATTTTCTTTGCAGTAAAAATCAAGGAACACTTTAATCTTTTCCTTTCCGATCCTAAAGTGAGCTTCTCTTTGAGATTTGATAAACTCCACAATTTTAAGCCTAGTTTGAGGTGTCCTAACATTAATAGGTCTTGTGGAGTTTGGAGCAAGAGAAGCTAAACTACCTTTTGAAACTTTTAACCTTTGTTTCCACCTTGAAATAACTTTCCTGTCTGCGCTAAAAGCTTCAATACATGCTTGTTCACCATGAACATCATAGAAATTAATTATTTTTAATCTTTGTTTTGCAACTTCATCAATATCAAACCTTCTTAAAGATTCAATCATTTTAATCAACTTCTTTGAGCCTTTGATTCTACCAAGTTTGAAGCGTGCCTGAGAGTAGAAGTTCATATAAACATGCGTTTGTTAATGTCGCATATGTATCTTAACTTGTTCATGCTGAATCTAGCCTAGATGTTATATAATACACTTATATGAAAAATGTTGATGAAGCTAGTAAAGAACAGGCTAAAAAACTTTTTGGGAGTGAGGAAATTACAAATTTTGAAATAGGAACAACTTGCGGGCTTCAAGAAATTCACAAATATCTTTTTGATGGGTTGTACGATTTTGCAGGGGAAATACGTACTAAAAATATCAGTAAGGGAAATTTTCGTTTTGCTAATACCCTTTATTTGTCAGAAGTTTTAACAAAAATCGAAAAAATGCCTGAGGCTACTTTCGAACAAATTGTAGAAAAGTACTCAGAAATGAATATTGCCCATCCTTTTATGGAAGGTAACGGGCGTAGCATGCGAATTTGGCTGGATTTAATCTTGAAAAAACAATTGAATAAATGTATCGATTGGCAAAAAATTGATAAAAACGAATACTTAAGCGCAATGATACGAAGCCATGTAAATAACTTAGAATTACAAGAGCTTCTTCGCACAGCACTCACTGAAAAAGTTGATGACCGTGAAGTTTTTATGAAAGGTATTGAACAGTCGTACTATTACGAGGAACCTGATCTAACAAGATGAAAAATATCTTTAAGATCTTCAAAATTAGTAAACCACAACACAAGTGGATATTGTTTGCTTGTATTTTAATTACTATTCAAGCAGTTTTGCAGCAGGCTTCACCTGTTACTTTGAAATTTGTCATCGACCAATTATCAGCTCAAATTGCCACAAAATCTGGTAATTATCAGACAGTTACTTCACTTTTTGCTTTGATTTTAGTTATCAACTTATCAGTTGCTATTTTAAACTCTGTTAATCAAAGAATTGGAGATTTTATAGCCTCTCGTCTTGGTCGTTTCTTGACAGAAATATTTTATAAAAAAATATTTACTCTTCCTCAAAGTTACTTTGATGGAGAAATTTCAGGAAAAATAGTAAATCAATTAAATAGGGGAATAAACTCAATTCGAGATTTTATAAATAGTGCTACTAACTTTATAATTCCTGCACTTTTACAAACGATTTTTGGAGTTGCAGTCCTTTCATATTTTGATCCAACCATAGGGCTTTTGGCTCTGTCTGTTTTTCCTGTTTATATTTTTATTACGGCTTATTCAACTAAGAGGTGGGGAAAGATACAAGTGGAGAAAAATGTATACGAAGATGGAGTAAGAGGCCGAATTCAAGAGGTTATAAATAACATTAGATTAGTTAAAACTTATAACACTCAAAAGCATGAATGGGAATATGTATCTACAAACTTTGGAACAATTAATAAGCTATATGATAAACAATCAAATGGTTATCATATCCTAAATTTTGTTCGGGAATTTGGATTAGAAGTTGTCCTTGTTGTAATTCTTTACCTCATTTTTAACAGAACTTTCTATGGCAATTTAACGTTAGGAGAAATGATACTTATTATTCAGCTATTAAATCAGCTAAGGTGGCCTTTATTTGCCATGAGTTTTATATTAGAACAAGTTCAAAGGGCAGAAGCGGACAGCAAAACATTTTTTGAACTTTTAAGTCTTGAATCAACTGAAAAGTATGAGGATTCTAAGCTTTCTGCATTGTCTAAAAAACCTGAAGTGGCATTTAAAAATGTAAGCTTCTCGTATCAAGATGGCGGAGAAGTGCTTCGTAATTTAAACATTAAATTTAAATCTAATGAAACTGTAGCCCTTGTTGGTCACTCTGGTGCAGGAAAAACAACTCTCATTAATTTAATTCTAAAACTATATGAACCAGCAAAGGGAGATTTATTACTTTCTGGAAAGAAATACTCAACATACTCACATGCGTGGATTAGAAGTCATATGGCTTTGGTTTTCCAAGATACTGAACTATTTTCATCAAATATCAGAGAAAATGTAGCATATGGTTTAGAAAATAAGTCAGATGCTGAAATAAATTCAGCACTAAGGCAGGCGAACGCTTGGGACTTTGTAGAGAAATTTAAAAACGGTTTAGATGAACAGATTGGAGAAAGGGGTGTAAAGCTCTCTGGAGGTCAAAAGCAACGTATTCAGATAGCACGTGCCATATTGCAAGATAAACCAATCTTAATTCTTGATGAGGCAACCTCAAGCCTTGACTCTAAATCTGAAAGTCTCGTACAAGAAGCGCTAGAAAAATTATTTAAAAACAGATTAACAATAATTATCGCTCATAGATTTTCAACTATTCAGAATGCAGATAGAATAATAGTTTTGGATAACGGAACAATCGTAGGGGATGATACTCCTCAGAAACTAGCAAAGAAAAAAGGTCTGTACCAAGAGCTATTGCAGTATCAAATTGCAGGAAACAAAAAATTATTAAGCAAATATGAGTTGAGGTAGTATAATAACTATTATGGCAGGCAAAACTGATTGGATTAAAACGGAAGTAGACAGTCTAAAAGAACAGGGGTTATTTAACAACATTCTTGTAATTGAAAGTGGAATTTCTGGAGAAATAACTCTAAATGGAAAAAAAGTTTTAAATTTTTGCTCCAATAACTATTTAGGTTTGGCAAATGACAAAAGACAAGGAGATGCTGCAATTTCTGCAATTAATGAATTTGGAATTGGACCTGCGGCAGTTAGAAGTATTGCAGGCACGACATCACTGCATAAAAAATTGGAAGAAAAATTAGCCACTTTCAAAAAAGTTGAAGCAGTTATCACTTTCCAAGGAGGATTCATTGCAAACCTTGCCACAATTCCAGCCCTAGTTGGTGAAGGGGATTTTATTTTTTCAGACGAACTTAATCATGCCTCAATTATTGATGGCTGTAAATTAACCAAAGCAGAAGTTGTTAGATATAAGCATGCAGATGTAGCAGATCTTGAAGAAAAACTATCCGCCCAAGGTGGACCTGCCTCTGGCAGGAAACTTGTAATTACTGACGGAGTTTTTTCAATGGATGGAGATATTGCTCCACTCGACAAAATATATGAAGTAACTTCAAAATTTGAAAATACTCTTCTAATGGTTGACGACGCTCATGGTGAAGGTGTTTTAGGAGAGAGTGGACGGGGAATAGTTGACCATTTTGGACTACATGGAAAAGTAGACATTGAGGTAGGAACAATGAGCAAAGCCTTTGGAGTAGTAGGTGGAATGGTTGCGGGGAAGAAAGAAATAATTGAATGGCTAAGTCAAAGAGCAAGGCCTTTCTTATTTTCCTCCGCTATGACAATTCCTGATGTTGCAGCTTGCATAAAATCTGTTGAGATCCTTTCTGAATCAGGAGAAGTTGTTAAAAAACTTTGGAGTAATGCAGAATTCTTAAAAGATGGCTTAAAGAAATTAGGCTTTGATACAGGAAACAGTCAAACCCCTATAATTCCTGTCATGTTAGGTGAAGAAAAACTTGCTCAGGAATTTAGTAAGAAACTTCTTGAGAATGATTTATTTGCTAAGGCAATTGTCTATCCAACTGTAGCAAAGGGAAGAGCAAGAGTAAGAGTAATGAATTCAGCAGCTCACACAAAAGAAAATTTAGAAAGTGCGCTTTTGATTTTTGAAAAAGTAGGAAAAGAATTAAAAGTTATTTCATAAATTAAAAATCCAAGTGGTACAAAAAATAAAGTACTTGTAAGGCTATACTTCAGAAAGGGTAGACCATTAAAAAATGAGCTAATAAGTCCTAATAGTGTTTTGGGATACATTCCCCAAGAATCAAGAGCCCAGACTCCAAAGTTAGTCCAAAAAAAGAAGAATAAATTAGATGAAATTCCTGCCAATGTTCCTGATAATATTTTATTCACCTTTAAGTTTTTAAACATATTTATGGCTAAAATTGGGAGAATAAATCCACTCCATGTAAATAAAAATATATTGGAGTTACCAATGAATAAATCTGATAAGACTAATGTTCCGAGAGTTAACAACAAAGCAAGTTTTTTATCAAAATAAAAAGCAGAAAGAATAGAAGCTAAAGTAATAAGTTCGATGTTAGGACCTAAATCAAACCAAACTCTTTCAATTAACGCAAGTAAAAATATCACACAGACGAATATCTTTTTCATAATTTTGGTGCTTCGAATTTCCAAAGAATTTTATCATTGTTTTTAACAAAGTTTTTGTCTGCTGCGATTTGACCTGATTCTCCATTAACGTAATAAATCCAAGATTTCTTAGCAGTGCTTTCAAAAGTACCAATTTTTTTAACAAATACTCCAAAATCATATTGCTTTGTTTCTAAATTTATTTTCTCTTTTTCTGTTGTGTTCTTTAATATTGAATAAGCTGTATCTTCTGCTTTTATTATTAAATCGTAGTTTTTTATATCTTGGTTTCCAAAATCTATACTTAGGCTAACCCTTTGTTCGTATCCGGTATTTTGTGCCGGGGTAGGGATGTTATTGAAATTATATTTTTTGAATAAAAAAGATCCGATAGCTAAAGTTAAGATCAATATAGGAAATAAATACTTTTTCATAGTTTTCATATTTAAATCTATGATATCATTTTTGTAAAGTGGGAATAACAAATAAATTACAGAACAAAGCAGATTATGTAAGAGATATAGTTCTCTCTGCTAATGATGGTGTGGTTACAACCTTTGCGGTAGTTGCAGGATCTCTTGGGGCTTCACTTCCTCCATCAGTTGTCATAGTCTTGGGTCTTGCCAATTTATTTGCTGATGGATTATCGATTTCGACCAGTGCTTATTTAGGTGTTAAGTCAGAGATTGAGTATGAACAAAGTTCTGGACAGAAGATAAAAATTGGTAGCAGGCCATTTAAAAATGGATTTATTTCCTTTGTTTCTTTTGGAATAGCAGGTTTTATTCCTCTTGCCTCGTATCTGTTCAAAATGAAAAATAGCTTTGAAGTGTCAATGATACTAGTTGCTGTATCATTGTTGATAGTCGGGATTTTTAGAGGAGTGATATCAAATAAGCATATAGCCAGAACTGCTGTGGAAAATTTATTTATTGGAGGCGCTTCTGCAGTAGTTGCATTTGTAGTTGGAGAATTGGCTAAAAAATACCTCATCTAACCCTTGCGTTAATAGTGCGTTAAATCTGCGGAGATTACTAATCTTTTAACTAGCTTCAGATAAGTATGTGATATTATTAAATAATGCAGAAATTTATATTATTTTTTATACTCTCCCTTCTTTTTGTTGCATTTGGTGCTTTTTTGTTTAATTCATACGTATTACAAAATAACTATTTTAAAACAAAAACTGTCGCGGTCGAAAATCAAACAATTCCTACAGAATTACCAAAAAATCCATCGTCAACATATAAAAATTATGTAAAAGAGGACTATGATAAAGCAGTCTTAGAAAACAGGGTGGTTTTTCTATTTTTTACCTCAAATTGGTGCTCTAATTGTTTATCTCAAGAAGAAATTAACAAATCACTTTTCAACGAAATGCAGATTCAAGCTATTGTGGGACTGAACATTCATATATTAGATTCAGAGACAACTAGCGAAACGGATGCTTTAGCTAAGAAATTTGATATAACTAAGGAAAATACTTATGTTATTTTAAATAAAAAAGGGGCAGTTAATTTTAAATATACTGGAGAGATTACAAAAGAACTATTGATTGAAAAAATAATGAAAGCAGGTGAATCAAATTGAATTTTACTATATATTCCACAACTTCATGCCCTTACTGTAAGATGTTAAAGGACTATTTGACATCCAAACAAGTTGCTTATGTAGAAAAACTTGTAGATCAAGATGAAGCGTCAAAAAATGAATTAGAAAATATTTCAGGAGGTTTTTTAGGTGTTCCATTTTCAGTCATAACCAAAGATAATGGAGAAGTTGTTACAGTTGTAGGCTTTGACAAAGGAAAACTAGATGATATTTTTAAACTTTAAAACTTATGAAAATGGCACAGGTAAAAATGCCATTTCTATTATAAAAATTGCAAATGATATTTCTGAAGAAACAGGAATTAAAATAATTTCCTGTGTTCAACCAATGGATATCAGTAATGGGACGTGGTCTCAGAAAGTTGATCCTGATGAATATGGTGCACACACTGGTTCAATTTTACCTGAGGCTGTTTTTGCAGCCGGAGCTGTAGGTACGCTTCTCAATCATTCAGAAGATAGATTTCCAAATTTTGATCTTTTATCAAAAACACATGACAGAGCCAAAAAAATTGGATTGAAAACTTTAATCTTTGCAAAGGATTTAGAAGAACTTGAAAAAGTAGCAGGTCTTAAACCTGATTATATTTCGTATGAACCACCGGCTCTAATTGGAAGCAAAGATGTATCTGTCGCTACCGCAGAGCCTGAAATAATTGCTCAAGCTTCTTTGATTTCAAAAAAGTACAATATTCCATTAATTGTCGGAGCAGGTGTTCATTCAAAGGAAGATGTTAGAAAATGTTTAGAACTTGGCGCAGTTGGAGTTGCTGTGGCATCAGATGTAATGAACGCAATCGACCCTAGAAAAGAATTGTTAGACCTGGCAGAAGGATTTAAAAAATAATATGTTAAAAATATTTTTGGGGGCAGATCACAGAGGATACGAGCTGAAAGAAAAAATAGCTACATGGCTATTTGATTTGAATTATGATTTCGAGGATCTAGGTGCAAATCATTTAGATAGCTCTGACGACTATACAAAATATGCTGCAGATGTTGCTTCTATTGTTTCTAAGAGACCTCATTCAAAAGGCGTTTTGCTTTGTGGAAGTGGAGTAGGGGTGGAAGTTGTTGCCAACAAGTTTGATGGTATACGGGCGGCAATTGGAAAAAATGTTTTGCAAGTTAAAGCTGGAAGAAGAGACGATGACATGAATGTCTTGGTTATTGCATCGGACTTTACAATTGAAAAAGAAGCGAAGGCTATGCTAATAGCTTTTATTGAAACAAAATATGAAGAGAACGTAAGAAGAGAAAGAAGACTGGAAGAGATTGAAAAAATAGAGGCTAATAACTAAAAGTAATAAAAGTATTACAAGTACCAAAAGTATGAAAGGTTTTGATACAATTAATATATGAATCTTCCACGAACTACAGATGTCGATGTTGCTGGCAAGAGAGTTTTGCTTCGATTAGATTTAGATACAGATCCAAACGCAGAAGACATTAGAATAAAATCGTCCTTTAAAACACTGGATTTTTTAAGAGGTAAAGCTTCAGAAATAATTATTTTAGCCCACAAAGGTAGACCAGATGGAAAATTTGATGAGTCTTTAAGTTTAAAGCCATTTCAGCAAATTTTTGATAAATGGGGAGCTAAAGTAGAGGAGAATTTAAGATTTGATAAAGGGGAAGAAGAAAACAATCCTGAATTTGCCAAGAAACTATCATCACTCGGAGATGTATTTATAAATGATGCTTTTGCCAGTTCACACAGAAACCATGCATCAATTGTAGGTATTCCAAAACTATTACCGTCAGCTTTTGGGTTTAGATTTATTGAAGAAATAGAAACACTTTCAAAAGAATTTGTTAAACCAGTTTACGTAGTGATTAGTGGTATTAAGGAAGATAAAAAAGAAATGGCTGTAAAATTATCCGAAATATACGACAAAGTTTTAGTGGGAGGTCGCCTACCTGAGTATTTTGGAGATGCAAGATTAGAGTCGATCAGATTGCAACAAACCAATTTAATTATTGGAAATTTAAACCAAGATAAAGAAGATATTACTTTAAACACAATTGAAAGATTCAAAGAAGAACTATCTCACGCTGGGACTGTGATTCTTGCAGGAGCACTTGGTAGATATGAAGATGAGGGACATACACAGGGGACAAAAGAGATATTTGAATATATCTCAAAGCTTAATTGTTATAAGATTGCTGGTGGAGGAGATACTGAAAAGTGTCTTCAGACATATAATTTAACTGACAAATTTGATTGGGTCTCTGTCGGCGGTGGGGCAATGTTGGAATTCTTGGTTAATAAAACTCTTCCTGCAATTGAAGCCTTACTTAAATAAATCTAAGAAAATATCTTTGATTTTTCTTTCACTTTTCTTATCTACTTTATAGTACGTGCCACCAGTCATGGGGTAAAGCAATTTTGAATCAATTATATTGTCTAGTTTTGTAATTCTGGCCATTTCCATTTGAATTATCTTTTGCAACATTGAGAATTTACCTAATTTTCGTAATCTTCTAAATGAATATGTGTATTTAAGATCTTTAATAACTTCAAACTTCATACTTTGACCACGTGATCTTCTTAATAAATCATTTCCTTCACTCCAATGAATATTTGTATCGAAACCCTTTAATTTTAGAAATGATTTTCTTTTGGCAAGTATCATAGATTCTAGAACTAATGGATTTGGTGTATTTTTACTAATGTCTATTGCAGCATTTATTATATTTGCTGTTGCTGAATCTAATGAATTGTTTGTATCTGGTTTGATCGATGTCGTAATAAAATCTGCCTTAATCATTTCGGAATAGAATTTTAGTCCCTGCATAAAGTATTTAGGAATCCTATTATCAGCATCCATAAATACAATCCATTCAGTTTTAGTATTTTCAGCGCCCATGTTCCTCTGAAAAGTAACTCCTCTTTCACTACAAACTAGTACTTTTAGATTTTTAATTTCTTTTTTGTATGAATTAGCTTTTTTGATTGTATCGTCTTCAGATTTAGCATCGACAATTATTACGTTGAAGTTGGTAAAAGTTTGGTTGACTAGATCTTTTAATAAATTAGGCAAGTTCTTTTCTTCGTTGAGAGTGGGAATAATAATTGTTAATTTTTTGTCTTTCATACTTTAATTATACCAAGAGAACATATAATATGTATGTATACTGCTCTATGGTTACAATTGGAATTAATGGATTTGGAAGGATAGGACGTTTAGCGTTTAGGATTGCTGTATCCAAACATTCAGATGAAATTAAAATAGGGGCAATAAACACTTCAGGAAGTATGCCAGCTTCTGGTTGGGCACATCTAACAAATTTTGATACGATGTATCGAAAATTTGAGTATGAAGTACAAAGTACAGAGTACACAGAAAAAAACGAAGATACAAAGATTGGAACGATAAAGGTTCCGGAGCGCAATGTTGATGTTCCGCTTTTGGCTCAGAGAGATCCTGCCCTTATTCCATGGAGTAAATATGGAGTAGACGTTGTTATAGAATCTACTGGTCATTTTACTGATGAAGAGGGTGCTAAAAAACATGCCATAGGCGGAGCAAAGAGGGTAATAATATCAGCTCCTAGCAAGGGTGGTAATGTGGGTACCTATGTACTAGGTGTTAACGAACTTGAAGGTCAAGTTCCACAAGGTGAGGTAATATCAAATGCTAGTTGCACTACAAATTGTGTTGCTCCAGTTGCTGCAGTAATGCACGCGGCCTTTGGAATAGAAAAAGCCATGATGACTACAGTTCATTCATATACAGATGATCAAAATTTACAGGATGGTTCACATAAAGATCTTCGACGTGCAAGAGCAGCAGGAGTTAATATTGTTCCGACATCAACAGGAGCTGCAATTGCTGTCACCGAAACCATTCCAGAATTAAAAGGGCTCTTTGATGGAATGAGCTTAAGAGTTCCTATAGCTACAGGATCTATTACTGACTTCACATTTCTTTTGAAGAAAAATGTCACAGTTGAAGAAGTAAATAACGCCTTTAGGGAGGCTGTTAAAAATCCCATATATAAGGGAATAATGGCAGTTTCTGACGGATTTTTAGTTTCAAGTGATATTGTTGGAAGATCGGAATCTGCAATTGTTGATTTACCATTAACGCAAGTTGTTGCAGGTAATATGGTCAAAGTTTTTGCATGGTATGACAACGAGTGGGGATATGCAAATAGACTTGTGGAACAAGTAATAAGAGTAGGTAGAAGTATTGAAAGTAATAAAATTCCTACAGATGCAATTACTATGACTAACGCCGTAATTTCCAATTAACAATTTTTTATGGAAGAAAAGAAATATTCTAATCAAAAAGGTTATATAAAAAACATTGCCTTCTTCGGTGATGCTGACATATCTGTAACCGACGAAACGTACACACAAGCCTTCAAGGTTGCCGAAATACTAGCAAGTGAAAAATATGTGATTGTCGATGGCGGTGGCCCCGGCGTTATGGAGGCAGCTACAACTGGTGCTCAAAAAGCTAATGGTGAAACAATCACGGTTACTTTTGATCCGACAAACGCTCCTGGGTTTGAAGGAAAATATATCGGAAATGTTCCTGACGAAGAAATTGTTACCACTAACTATATTGAAAGAATGTTTAAGTTAATGGAATATAGTGATGCATTCATTTTGTTTAAAGGCGGGAGTGGCACAATTTCAGAATTTGGTACAGCTTGGGTTTTAGCAAAATTATATTATGGTCATCACAAACCATTTATTTTATTTGGTAGTTATTGGGCTGAGATAATTGACGTCTTCAGAAAAAATATGAACATTGACGCTAAAGAACTTTCTGTCTTTGAAATAGCAAATAGAGTAGAAGATGTATTGCCAATTATAAAAAAGTTTGAAAAACAAATGGCAGCTAGAGATCATTCGAAAGATGATGAGATGGATAAATATGACAAGGCTTTTCAGATCTAGAAGACTAGATAAATAGTTAATTAGATGAATAGTAATCCAGCTTCAAGTAAAACAAATTCATATAAAGATTTAATTGTCTGGAAGAAATCGTATGAACTATCAATTTTAATTTATAAATTAACTAAAAAATTTCCAAAGGACGAAGTTTATGGTTTAACATCTCAGATCAGAAGATGTGCTGTTTCGATTCCGTCGAATATCGCTGAAGGTTATTCTCGATACAGAAAATTAGAATTTGCCCATTTTTTACAGATATCTTTTGCTTCAGGGGCTGAACTAGAAACACAAATTTTGATATCAAAAGATTTGAATTATATTTCACAAAGTGAATTTGATGAAGTTAGCTCACTATTAATTGAGGTGATGAAAATGCTAAACTCTTTAATGAGTAAGGTTAGACTATCTGGTAAGTAGTTGTTTTTACTATTTATCTAGTTATCTAATTCACTATTTATCTACAATGAAATACACAATTGACGAATTAAACGATATCTCCAAAGAGGTGCGTGGTGATGTTATCAAGATGATTCTAAAATCTGGTTATGGTCACCCTGCAGGATCATTAGGAATGGTTGATGTTTTTGTTGCACTTTATTACGGAGTTTTACTTCACGATCCAAAAAAACCTGATTGGGAGGATCGTGACAGATTAATCCTTTCTAATGGTCATATTTGTCCTGCAAGGTATGCAGTAATGGCACATAGTGGTTACTTTGATCACAAAGAACTTATGCATTTAGGTGAAATGGGAGGAATACTTCAAGGTCATCCAGACAAAAGATATTTACAATCTGTTGAAACAACATCAGGTCCATTAGGTTCCGGTCTGGCTCAAGCTTCGGGAATTGCATTCTGCGCGCGCGCAGATAAAAAAAGATTTAGGACATATGTAATAACTTCTGATGGAGAACACGATGAAGGAAATCATTGGGAAGCTGTGATGTTTGCTGGAAAAAATAATCTGAGTAATCTCACAATGATTATTGATAGAAATAATATCCAAATAGATGACTTTACAGAAAATGTAATGCCACTAGAACCTTTGGCTGATAAATACAAAGCATTTGGATGGTCAGTATTGGAGGTCGACGGTCATAACATGGAAGAAATAATAAATGCATGTAGTAAAGCTAGATCAATTTATGAAAATCCAACTGTAATAATTGCCCACACAATTCCCGGTAAGGGAGTGGACTTTATGGAAAATAATCCAAACTGGCACGCAAAAGCGCCAAATGATGAACAGGCAAAATTGGCTTTAAAAGAAATTTCAACTTTACAAGGTAAAGTGAGAGTGGACTAGAGAACTAGCAGATTAGATAAATAGTGGTTACACTAATTATCTAGTTATCTAATAATCTATTTATCTTAATGTTATGTTAAACACAAAATTAAATTTAAATCCAGATATATTTAGTAAAAAAATAGAACTTAAACTCATGCGAGATGGGTTTGGTGAAGGTTTACTAGAAGCAGGGGAAAAAGATGAAAGAATAATTGCTTTAACCGCAGACTTGAAAGATAGTACTAAAGTAAAACTTTTTGCAGATAAATTTCCAGAAAGATTTATAGAAGTTGGTGTTGCAGAACAAAACTTAGTAACAATAGCTTCTGGTATGGCAAATTATGGAAAGATTCCATTTGCAACAAGTTACGCAGTTTTTTCTCCCGGTAGGAATTGGGAACAGATAAGAACCACAATTGGAATAAATGCCTATCCAGTAAAAATAATTGGAGCCCAAAGTGGATTAAACATTGGCCATTATGGTGTAACTCATCAAGGCTTGGAGGATATTGCATTAACGAGAGTAATTCCAAATATGAACGTAATTGTCCCTAGTGATTATTCAGAAGCCAAAAAAGCGACTATTGAGATGGCAAAAGTTATGGAACCTTTTTATATGAGATTGCCACGTATCGACAGCCCTGTTTATACAACTGACAAAACTCCGTTTAAAATTGGAAAAGCCAATGTTTTAACTGAAAGTAAAAAGCCAGAAGTGACAATTATTGCTTGTGGTTTAATGGTTTACGAGGCACTTCTTGCTTACAAGGAACTTGAAAAGAATGGAATTGAAACAATTGTAATTAACTTGCATACTATAAAACCACTTGATGAAGAAACGATTGTTCGTTTTGCAAAGTTAACAGGTGCTGTTGTGACAATTGAGGAGCATCAAGTAATTGGGGGAATGGGGTCTGCAGTATCTGAATGTTTATCCAAAAATTTTCCAGTTCCAATGGAGATATTAGGAGTACAAGATAGATTTGGTCAATCAGGCAAACCTAAAGATTTGTTTAAAGAGTACGGATTAACAAAAGAAGATATAGAAAAAGCAGTGAAAAAAGTCATCACTAGAAAAAATTCCTAAAAACATAGTAATATTAAGACATGAATCAAACTGCCCAGAATTTGTTACAGCCATATAAAGGAATACTTGCTGCTGATGAATCTACTCCATCAATTACAAAAAGATTTGCAAGTCTTGGCTTAACATCAACACCAGAATTAAATAAAGAATATCGTAAAATGCTTTTTACGGCCCCTGATGTCGAAAAATATGTAAGCGGTGTGATTTTATTTGAAGAAACCCTTCGGCAAGAAGCTCAGGGCAAGCCTTTTGCTGAAATACTTAAAAATAAAAGTATTGAAGTCGGTATTAAAGTTGACCAAGGCCTTGAAAGTTTCAATGGAACAGACGAACAAATTACAAAAGGACTTGATGGATTAGGAGAAAGATTAGATGAATACAAAAACTTAGGTGCAACTTTTACTAAATGGAGAATGGTGGTTAAAATTACAGATAATTTTCCTTCAGAACCATTTTTGGCTGAGAGCCTAAACAGAATGGCTGATTACGCCAAAATTGTGCAAGAAAAAGGTATGACCCCAATTGTAGAACCAGAAGTTTTATTAGACGGTAATCATACCAATACTCGCTGCGAAGAAATAACTACAAAGACACTTAAAAAGTTATTTGAAGTACTAAAAGAAAAAAATGTAGATTTAGATAATTTAATTTTAAAAGCTAGTATGGTGATTCCAGGAAAAGAGAGTGGAGTGATTGTCATGCCATTGGAAGTTTCCAATTCTACGCTTAGAACACTCCAAAATTCTGTCCCCACAGAAGTTAACGGAATAGTCTTTCTCTCAGGAGGTCAGACGCCAGATCAGGCAACCTTTAATCTAAACGAAATTAATAAATTAAACAAAGACCACAAATTTGGACCGTGGGAATTATCTTTTTCTTTTGGCAGGGCTTTACAGGAAGAAGCATTAAAAGTTTGGAATGGTAAAGTAGAAAACGTTGCAAATGCACAAAGAGTATTTATAGAAAGACTTCAAAAAGTTTCAAAAGCAAGAATGGGAGAACTATAATGGCAAATCTTGATCTTTTATCGATTGGCGACGCCAATCTTGACTCATTCATTGTTCCATCAGAATCGGAGTCTTTATGTGAAATTGATACGAAGAAATGTTTAATAGCTTTTTCATATGGAGATAAAATTCCAGTAAAAAATCTTGAGTTCTCAGTCGGTGGAAATGCTGCAAATAATGCAGTTGGGGCAAGAAGACTAGGAGTAAATGTTGGAACTGTACTAACTTTAGGTGATGATAGTACTGGAATTCAAATCATAGAGAAACTGAGGTCTGAAAATGTAGATTTGACCTATTGTATTCAACAGCCTGCAACTTTATCTAATTTTAATGTTGTTGTTACTTATACAGGAGAAAGGACTATTTTTACTTATCATGCACCACGTTCCTATGAATTTCCTGTTCAACTTCCTAAAGTTCCTTGGGTTTATTTAACTTCTATGGGTGAGTCATACAGACCATTTTATAACCATATGACAGAGTGGCTAGTTAGAAATCCCGAAGTAAAGTTAGCCTTTAACCCTGGAAGCTGGCAATTAAGAGGTGGCGTTAAAGAAATTGGAAATGTTTTTAAACTGTCTCATATCGTGTTTGTAAACAAACAGGAAGCAGAAAGACTCACAAATTATGAGGCAAAAGGGGAAGTAACAAAAGAACTTTTAATGGCCCTTTCTGGTCTTGGACCAAAGACCTCTGTCATCACAGATGGTAGTAATGGTGCCTATGTTTTCGATGGGCACAATTTTTTACATTGTGGAATTATGCCAATGGATGCATATGAAAGAACTGGAGCGGGAGATGCTTTTGGATCTGGTTTTTTGGCAGCTGTAGTTAAAGGCAAGACCTTAGAAGAGTCACTTATATGGGGAACAGTTAATTCAGCTTCGGTTATCGGTTATACAGGAGCACAAAAAGGATTATTGGTTGAAGAAGATATGCAAATGTGGGTTGAGCGTTTTAAATCTTCAGGAGTTAAGGTAGAGGAGATGTAGGACATGCAGTAAACTCACATTTTGGGCCACTTCTTCCAACTGCTGATCCATCAGGACAAATCTTTGCCTCTTCAGTACAAGCAACAGGAAGCGGAGAAGAACTTGCCTCAGATTTTGTAAATTTAAAAGTTGAAAGAATTAAATCAAATGTTCTGTCATTCTCCTGACTTCGCCAACCTAGTTTTTATGTAACTTCTTGAGGCTAATTGTTTGTATTTTTATGTACTTTAGGGCACTTACTGTTTTATTTGCTAAAATTAGGTTTGAATGTACTTAAGAAAGGTCAAAAACAAATCTAATACATCAGTTCAAGTTGCCCAAAAAGTTTCAGGAAGAAGAAAAATAGTGAAGCACATTGGAACTGCAAGAAATGAGTTGGAGCTAATTGAACTTACAAAATTAGGCTTAAAATACATTGTTCCTGACTTCGCCAACCTAGTTTTTATGTAACTTCTTGAGGCTAATTGTTTGTATTTTTATGTACTTTAGGGCACTTACTGTTTTATTTGCTAAAATTAGGTTTGAATGTACTTAAGAAAGGTCAAAAACAAATCTAATACATCAGTTCAAGTTGCCCAAAAAGTTTCAGGAAGAAGAAAAATAGTGAAGCACATTGGAACTGCAAGAAATGAGTTGGAGCTAATTGAACTTACAAAATTAGGCTTAAAATACATTGATGATTGTCGTATCAAAGAAGGAAGAATTTCACTTTTTGACAACAGATTTAATCAATCTGAACTTAAAGAGCTACTTTCAAAGGTAACTTTTGGCAAAGTAATGGATACTGTCTCTTACAATTTTTTTGATTTTTACTATCATTTTTTAGGTTTAAATGACTTAAAAGACAATTGTTTTAAGGATCTTGTTATTGCAAGAATTTTAAATCCAACTTCAAAACTTGAAACTAGAAATTATCTTGAAGAGAAATTAAATCACAAATACTCACTTACAGAAATCTACAGAGGCATGAAAAAAGCCTTTGATGGTGGCTACAAAGAGATAGTTGAGGATTTGTTATTTAATTTTGCCAAAACAAATATTTCATCTGTAATTTCAGTTTTATTTTTTGATGTCACAACTTTATATTATGAATCTTTTACAGAAGATGATTTTAGAAAAAATGGCTTTTCAAAAGACAAAAAATCAAATCAACCTCAAATAGTTGTTTCCTTAACAGTCACAAAACAAGGTTTCCCTGTTCATATGCAGGCTTTTGAAGGAAATACTTTTGAAGGCCACACAATGCTTCCTGTAATGAAAGACCTCATCAAAAAGCATTCCTTGAAAGACATTATTCTTGTTGCAGATGCTGGTATGTTAAGTGAGAAAAATACAGATGAATTGGAAAAAGAAAACTTAAAGTTTATAGTTGGAGCAAGACTTGGTAATTTAGACAAAACTATTTTTGAAAAAGTAATTAGTGTACCTAAAATAGATGGCTCTACAGAAAGATTTGAACTTACAAAAACTAAATTTTTAATTATCAACTACTCAGTCAAAAGAGCATCAAAAGACAAATCAGACAGAGAAAAACAATTAAAAAGAGCAAATTATGCACTAAATAATCCAAGCAACTTAACTAAAAACTACAAATTTCTAAAAAAAGAAAAGGGAATTAAAAAAGAATGGAAAATAAATGAAGCTAAACTTAAAAAAGCAGAACAGCTTGAAGGCTTAAAAGGTTATGTTACAAATGCACTAGAATTAACAAACACAGAAATAATTACCAAATATCAAGAACTCTGGCAAGTTGAAAAGGCATTTAGAATCACAAAATCAGACCTCCAAGCTAGACCAATATTTCATACAGCCAAAGAAAAAATATTAACCCACATGTTAATTGTTTTTACCAGTCTTGCAATTACAAGATATGCAGAAATTAAAAACAACAAAAGCACAAAAAAGATACTACAAATTCTATCAAGCTTAAAAGAAATTACTATCAAAGACAAAATCTCAAATGAAGAAATATCAAAATTTACAGAACCAACAACAGAGCAACTTCAACTTCTTAAAAATACCAAACTTCTATCTTTTATTCAGGGCACTTAATTGGCGAAGTCAGGACAGGAAGCGGAGAAGAACTTGCCTCAGATTTTGTAAATTTAAAAGTTGAAAGAATTAAATCAAATGTTCTGTCATTCTCATGTTCATCAAAATATGGCCAAATATAATTTAAGTCAACAACATTTTTATTTTTTGACAAGTACAGAATACGTTTAAATGACGTTATGTGTCCATCGTCACCTGCTACGGATATTTTTTTGGCTGGTTTGTTGTCTAAAGTAATATCCGAAGATAAAACATTCTGGTTGCCTAGATATTTTTCTATCGATGAATAGATTTTATTGTCATCAATGATATAAAAGATCGGTGTATTTTTATATTCAAATTCAACAATGGCATCTGTATTTTGAAAATCTTTGTATTTAGCTGACCATTGTGCTGGATATCTAAAGCTAATACTCAATTCATCGTTAGTGTATGTTTTCCAATCTGCAGTCGGATCGGGAGTAGGGGTGTCTCTTACAATTGGAGTTTGGATTGATCTTAATTTTGTAATTTCTTTTACTAAACTCTGAGTTTTGTAGGCAAAGAAACCTGCAACAAGACAAGAGATAATTAGCAAAATGGATAATAAGAGAACAACAAAGTCTTTAGTCTTTGGCTGTTGGCTATTGGTTAGTTCCACGCTTTAATATTAACACAAGAAATGTTACATTGAATATATGCGTATATTTGTTACAAGAAAAATTCCGGGAAATTTAGAATTACTAAAAAATGGCAATGAAGTTATTGTTTCTGAATTTGATAGACCATTAACTGCTGAAGAAATTATTGAAAAGGCTAAGGGTGTTGACGCACTTCTTTCGCTTTTGACAGATAAGATTGATGGGGACGTGATGGATGCTATCGGACCACAACTAAAAGTAATTAGTAACTATGCTGTTGGTTTTGACAACATCAATATAAAAGATGCAACAGATAGAGGAATAATAGTCACCAATACCCCGTGTGAGGAAGTAGACGAAGCTGTCGCAGAGCACACTTGGGCACTTATTTCAGGACTTTCAAGAAGAATAGTAGAAGCAGATGAAGCAACTAAAAGGGGAGCGTACAAAGGTTGGGAACCAGATATATTTTTAGGTACTTCGTTAATGGGAAAGACTTTAGGAATAGTGGGATTTGGGGGGATTGGAACAATGGTGGCAAAACGTGCCGAAGGATATGGAATGAAAATTTTGTACACTAGAAGAAATAAAGATGACAAATCTGTTGAACTTGATACCCTCTTAACAGAAAGTGATGTTGTGACCTTACACGTTCCATTGTGTGATGAGACTAGACATATGATGAATACTGAGTCGTTTCAAAAAATGAAAAAGGGAAGTTTTTTGATTAATACTGCAAGAGGACCAATTGTAGACGAACATGCACTTGTTAACAGTCTTCGAGACGGTCATTTGGCTGGTGCAGCCCTTGACGTCTTTGACAATGAGCCAAACATTGATCCAGAACTTGTGGGAATGGAAAATGTAATCTTAACACCTCATATTGCTTCAGCTACTCATGAAGCACGAGAAGCAATGGCTAAACTTGCAGTATCAGGGATACTTGACGTCTTTTCTTCTAAAGAACCTGTAAATATTGCGAATAAAGAAGTCTGGGAGAATAGAAGAAAGTAAATGGGATTGTTTAACAGAAAGAAAAAGGATGTTGATTTTGAGGAGGATGAGCTAGAAGTTTCTGATAATCCAAGACAAATTAAACGTCAATTCAAAGATCTAAATCCAGAAAATAAAAAAGCACGTAAAGAACCAGTTCAGCCTTGGGGAATAAAGGAAAGATTGGTTGTTTTAATTGTTTTATTTGTAACTGTAGCTATTTCAGGAATTTTAGCCTTAACTGCTCGTAATTTTAAACTTCCTAATTTGCCTGTAATCAAAATTCCTGATTTATCAGAAATAAACCCGTTTAGAGAACAAGTTATCACAATTGGTAATAGAGGCACAAAAATATCTCAAGAAAAAATAGAGAATACAAAGAAACTTTTTAAAGAAGCAACAGACAATCACTCTGGAATATATGCTTTTTATATCTATGATTTAAAGGGAGATTACTATTACGGTTTAAATCACAAAGAAGTAATGCAGGCTGCATCTTTAATAAAATTGCCTGTCATGTACATGGCAATGAGAGAGGATAAAGATTTGACTTTGGTTGAAGCGATGGGAAAGAGATCCGATAATATTGCATTTACTAAAATGGTTGCCAGTTTTGGCAAGGAAGAAGTAAATAAAACCATTTCAGATTTGGGAATGTCGCATACTTCACTTTCTGAAAATTTAACTACTCCCGAGGAAATTGGTATTTTTTTTAAAAAATTGTATAAAGAAGAACTGTTAAACAATGAAAAGACAAAAAAACTAGAAGGTTATATGACTGATACTATTTTTGAAGATTGGTTACGTCCTGGGATTCCTACCGAAATTACTTTAGTTCATAAATATGGAAGGGAAGAACATGTAATAAATGATGCAGGAATAGTAACGGGAGACAAACCATTTGTAATAGTTATCATGACTGATGGTATAATTGAATCAGAAGCAATCGATCTATTTCCAAAATTGTCAAAATTGCTATGTACTGAACATACAAAATGAAGGGTCCAATAGAATATATAAAAGAAGCTTGGGTAATTTATACAAAAAAAGATAATTTTGTATTTTTTGCTAGAATCATGGCCGTTTTGGTTTTATTGTCTGCTGCAATTGGTTTTGTATCAGGATATTTTTTTCCAACTGGGACAAATTTAGATTCGTTTGATTATTCAAATACTCCAATGTTGATAGGATTGATAGTAACTTCATTACTTGGGGCATTTGTCGGTCTATGGTCACAACTTGTTCAGTATTTTGTAATTATCAAAATGGGCGAATCAGAAAAAGAGATATTTGTAATTGGTTATAAGAAAATTTGGAAATTTTTAGTAATTTCATCAATAGTAGGTTTGATTATTTTAGGCGGTGCAATTTTACTTATTATTCCAGCAATCATCTTTGGGGTTTGGTATTCGTTTTCAACTTTGTTAGTTCTTGATAAAAATATGAGCGTCAAAGATGCATTGAGGACCAGTAAACAAATAGTAAATGGAAAATTCTGGAAGATTCTTGGTAGATCTGCTGTCTTTGGATTATTCACATTTTTGATATCGATACTCTTATCAATTGTCCCTTACGTTGGATCCTTTGTATTATCGTTTGTCGCCCCTCTTTTCCTTCTTCCTTACTATTTGATGTATAGGGACTTGATCTCCG
>CAWASW010000004.1:0-6424 GCA_963784785.1 Candidatus Woesebacteria bacterium
CAAATATTAAATGGGATGCAATGGTTTAGAATTGATGACTCAGACGAATTTTGATATTTTAGTTCCCTTTTTCTTTAGATCAAAACCATTCGTAATATAAACCACAACATCACTTCGTTTGTTGTGTCCTCGCTTCACTCGGCTAGTTTGACCACTCCTCTGCTTTGCAGAGTTTGGATAAACTTCTGCATCAAGTTTTTGAACTAGTTTTAAACTTTCTTCTACTTTGTGAATCATTCCACCAGTGACATCTGTATTTCCACTTCCCTGTAGGAATTTTTTAACTTCGCCAAAATTTTTTGGTGTAATTACAGGAATTGTTTTTCCTTTGTCATCGTACACCCCCGAGGTGTCCGTAAAGTAAATAATTTTAATTTTTCTGTAACTTTTTGATAATTTGGAAGCCAGTATATCAAGTGTTTTTTCACCAGAGTAAATTTCAAACCCCTGTTTTTTATTCATAATTACATCACCATAGATAACTGGGGTCATTCCTAAATCTAATGCTTTTTGAAGATGCTCAACAATTATTTTTGTATTATATATAAAACTCAGTGGAGCAAAAGATAAACATGATATTTTAAGTTTTAAAAATTCTGAAATTACTATTCTGTTTATTTGAATTGCGGCATCAGCCGTCAAAGCTAGCCCCCACAAACTATCTTTGTTTATTAATCCCTTTTGTGTCTGATATTTTGCAGCCGGAACGTGAGCAAAAGAACCTGCTCCATGACCAATTATTAAATCTGTATTTTTATTTTTGAAACTTCTAATTTTTTTTGCAAGTTTTTGAATCGTTTCGATTCGTGCAATAAAGGGCCTACCTTTATCAGTTATTACACTTCCTCCAAGTTTGACTAAAATTAAGTCCTTCATTTTGCTTGATTGTATCAAAAGCCCACGCAAAATGGTAAAATATAACCTGATTTCAAATTTGTTTCAAAGGAGAATTTACATGTCCGAAGAGTTAAAGAAAAAAATTAAGTCCAAGAAGCGATGGCTTCTCGGAAAGACTTATTTCATATATAAGTCTGATTTTTCCCTCGAAGAACTGGTTATTATTATCAATAAGTATAGGTGGAGACAACACCCGAATATCGATATTCTTTTAATTAAGACCTTTAATTAGTTCGTCCTTCAACCAGTTGCGTTTGCAAAAACAAAACTGGTTGGAGTATTTTTTTGGCAAAAAAACAGACCATAATCAATTTCAAAAAAAATCGAAATATAATTATGGTCTGCAAAACTAATTGCCTTTCCAATAAATGCGAATGGCAACCCCCAAAGAAATTTCCAACACAATAAACAAAATCAATGTCCCCAAACCCCCTATGTCGGACATTTGTTGTACCGTCGTAATTACACCCGATACAATCCCCTGTCCAAAAAAGAACATTATCAATACCATTCCAAATTCATGTCGCATTTTTTGCCTCCTTTGGCAAATATATTTTTTTTCAATTAGCAATTTAATTGAAAATGACTAGTGCAATTTTATCATACTATAAGATATTTGGCAATTTTTGGTATACTACTTTTATGCCTTTTACAAAATTGTACAAGCAGTTTGTCTCCCCTCTTACCCGTTTTGTTTTTAAAAGAATTGGGAGTAACCCCGAAATGGCAGACCAAATAGTAACTGAAACTTTTACAGCAGCTTGGAAAGGATATAAAACTTTTAAAGCAAAATCTTCTTTTTTTACTTGGCTTTGCCGAATTGCCCTAAACAAAATTGCAGATTATTACAAAGATCAAATTAATAAACGTTCCCACTTCGTGGTGCCAACTTTAAAGCAGTGGGCCCGAATTGAGCAGCTTGAAGGGGCGAACCCTTTAAGTACACCTGAAGAAAAGCTGGTGTTAAACGAAATGAGGTCAAAAGTAAATGAAGTTTTAAATTTGTTACCAGAAGAAAAAAGAAAACTTCTTCAATATAAATATTGGAATGACATGTCACACAAGGAAATATCAGTGATACTCCAAATCTCTCCCCGCGCAGTTGAAGGCAAAATCTACAGAGCCAAAAAAGCCTTTGCAAAGCTATTTTCTTGACAAAATACCAAAATGTATGGTATAAAGATGTACATATAGTTTGATGTATAATTAAATTATATGATAGAAGAGTTCGATTGGGATGAAGGTAACAAGAGTAAAAACAAACTGAAACATAATGTTACTATAAAGGAAGCTGAACAAGTATTTTTTGATAAAAAAGCAGTTCAATTTGAAGACTATTTACATTCCCAATTGGAAATACGATACAAAATCTTGGGAATCACAAGAAAAAAGAGAAAATTACATATCACTTTTACAATCAGAAAAGGTAAAGTCAGGATAATCTCAGCAAGAGACCAAAGTAAAAAAGAAAGAAAAATATATGAAGAAAATAAGTAGACAAAAAAAGATATTACCATCGATTCCTCGTTTTAAAAATGAGGACGAAGAGATAGAATTCTGGGATACTCACGATTTAACTGATTATCTACATGTCTTTAAACCTATAAAACTTGATTTTTCTAAGTTAAAACCATCAACTGCCAAGGTCACTCTGAGACTGCCCCAGATGATGCTTGATGATCTTCGGATGCTTGCAAACCAACAAGATATACCCTATCAATCTCTTATGAAAATTTATCTTTCTCAAAGGATAGACAAAGAATATTACGGAAAAAATATCACGGCCTAATCCTTCAGAAATTCGATTTTTGGCAATCTTTTTGATATACTACTATCGGATAAAATGCTTTATCCATATCTTTTTATTTTGCTTACGCTATATGTGTAAGCGCCTATGGAGGCAAAAAATGTCTGCAAAAAAATTGGCTTTAAAAATCGCTGAAAGCTCGATTGCATGGGGAATTGATAGTTATGTACTTAATGAAAAATGCCTTGATGGCCAAAACATTTCAAAAGAAGATCTGATAAAAGCCTTACAAAAAGAAAGGTGGAAATATGTCAAGGCAACCAAACTAATTTGGGCGCCAAAAGGATGGAAACCAAATCGTCAGTAGCAAGTCTCTCTGGACTTAAAGTATATTGAAATTGCGTAAAGCACAAATATATTTTAGTCCAGAGAAAGTTTTTTACTAAGCTTTAAGTTTTGAAGTGTTTATTAAGAAGTTTTACTAAAAAAACCTCCCAAGGAAAGACAATTACAGCTTTAAATATTCTATTTATTCTTTTAGGCTCCTGAATTAACCTGTAAACCCATTCCAAACCAATTTTTTCCATCCATTTTGGAGGGTACTTCATGTTGCCAGCAATGTAATTAAAGGTGCCGCCTACTGCCATAGCTCCTGTTGTATGAATTCTATAGATGTTTCTATAAATCCACTTTTCTTGTTTAGGAGTATTTAAGGCTACAAAAATAAAATCAGGCTCAAATAATTTGATACTTCCTACAACGCTTTTATGTATTTTTCTCTCAACTAAAGAAATTGGCTGCCCATTTCTATTATATTTTGGAGAATAATGGTGAGTCTTAAAAATTATATTTTTATATGTTTTTTCTAATACTTCTTTTGCTTTTTCTTGTTCTCCATTCTCACCGCCAAATAAAAAGACCTTTAAATGCCTCTCATCTGCAATTTTAATTATATCCATGAATAACTCCCTGCCTTTTATAATGTTTAAATCAACATTTAACAAAAATTTGAAAGCAAACTTAAGTCCAATTCCATCTGGCACAGAGATAGCAGCTCTAAGAATTGATTTTTTAAGTAGCCAATCATCTTTGGCAATTAGAATATTTTCAGGATTTGGAGTTACTATATAAAATTTTTCTTTCAAATCGAGCCTATCTTTGACAAAATTTAGCACTTCTTCCTTTGAAGTGACAGTGACCTTCACTCCAAACAAAGTGCCGTGTTTTAGCCCCATCCATGTGTTAATTTTTGGCATTTTTTTGTTTTGAATTCAATAAAATTTGTATTTTTACTTTAAAAAGGTCTAAACAATAACTGCATTTAAACCGCAAATAAACTTTACATTAGTCAAATTACTATATACATCTTAGTCTATAACTCTAGTCGTCTCTTTAAACATTTTTGTACAACTTTTTACTTCAAATTTTAGCCTTACTTTTTATTACTTATCCTCAAGCTATTCACAATTATTTTGTTTTGCTGCTATCTTACTATAAGTTTCTAATCAACCAATTAACTAATTATCTCGTTTTGTTATCCTTTTGTTGTAACGCTTCTTTTCCATAATTCAATATTTTCAAGAACTAAACCAGTACCTCTAACGACACAAAGTAATGGTTCATCGGCAAGATGTGCTGGTACTCCAGTTTCTTCCGTCATTAATTTATTAAAGTTACGAAGTGATGATGTTCCCCCACTCATTACTATCCCTTTATCTATAATATCTGAAGCTAACTCCGGTGGAGTATCCTCAAGTACAGACTTTACAGCTCCAATCATCAGCATCAAAACAGGTCTAATTGCCTCAGTTACTTCAGTTGACGTAACTGTAACAGTTCTTGGAAGACCAAAGACAAGATCTCGTCCAGAAATTTCTAACTTTTCTTCTTTTGGAAGAAGAAGAGCAGATCCAATCTTTATTTTTATGTCTTCTGCCGTAGTGTCACCAATAACTAGATTGTGTTTCTTTTTTAGAAGATTAATTATGGCCTCATCCAACTTTGTTCCTGCAACCCTTGCTGACTTATGAACAACAACTCCGCCCAAGGAAATAACTGCAGCTTCAGTAGACCCTCCCCCAGAATCAACTATCATATGTCCTGAAGGCGCTGAAACTGGAATCCCTGCTCCAATTGCTGCAGCAAGAGGTTCATCAATTAAATAGGCGTGAGCTGCTCCTGCTTGGAGTGTTGCGTCTAGCGCTGCTCGCCTTTCAACCTGAGTGCAGCCTGCAGGAACACAAACCATGACATCTGGACGAAAAAAGAGAGGAGGAAAATTTTAAAATTGCTTTGCTGAGACTCCCTTTGGTCGCGACGGAAAGGGACTTTCCGATGAAATACTTAAGCATCGCCTCTGTTGCCTGATAATCTGCAATTACCCCCTCTCTCATTGGCCTGTTTGCATTTAGTGCCTCTGGAGTTCTCCCTAACATTTTTTTTGCTTCTTCCCCAACAGCCACAATTTTATTGTCATCAACGGATGTTGCTACAACTGTCGGCTCATTTGCAACGATTCCCTCTCCAACTACCCAAACAAGAGTATTAGCGGTACCTAGGTCTATTGCTATATTTTTGCGAGAAAACATATTTACAATTATATAGTATAATTCCAGATATGGCGAAAGCAGGAAATATGACTAAAATCAGAGTTTTTGTTTTATTTTCTACTGCCCTAATCGTCGGTTTAGCAGGTTATTTTGTTGCGTTAATTGCTAGAGGATATCAGTTTGATACAGTTACCTATAAATTTTTAGCTAATGGAATTCTAGTTGTAAAATCAGATCCTGATGGAGCATCAATTTTTATTGATGGCAATTTAAGAGGAGCAACCAACACCAATCTGAAATTAGCTCCAAAGTCATATGATGTAGAAATCAGAAAAAACGGATATATAACTTGGAAGAAAAACTTAACAATTAAAAAAGAGGAAGTGACACAAATCACTGCTCAGCTATTTAAAACTGCACCATCTTTTTCCCCAGTTACGTTCGATGGAGCAATTAACCCCGTAGTATCTGCCGATTTCTCCAAGATTGCATATATTAATAATGATGGGCTCTGGATAATGAGTGTTTCTTCCCTTCCTATTGGCTTTGCAAATGAGCCAAAACTAATAACAGATGGTGTATTAAAAGATGTTCTTTATTCCTTCTCCCCTAATAACAGAGAACTGATGTTAGAAACAAAACAAGGAATTTATCTATTAAATACTAATGAATTTGCAAAACAAGTTGATCTTGTGCTTTCAATTATTCCAAAGGAAACAATACTCAAGAATTGGAAATTAGAAAAAACAAAAAAAGAAGATTCAGAATATAAATTAGTACCTGATGAAATTGCAAAAGTTTTAAAAACAAACACCTCAAGTTTTGCATTTTCACCTGATGAGACAATGGTAATGTATACAGCCAGTAGCTCAGCAAATATTAAAGACGGATTGATAAATGAACTACCAGGTAGTTCGACACAAAAACAAGAAAGGGATATCAAAGTGGGTAAAACCTATATTTACGATATCAAAGAAGACCGAAATTTCATGGTGGCAGACACTGGGAGATCACTTTATTGGCTTCCTACATCAAGGCATTTAATTCTTCCTGATGAAGGTAAAATTATAGTTATGGATTATGACGGAACAAATAGACATACTGTTTTTTCAGGAGATTATGTCTCCCCTCATGCATACCCATATGTTAATGCAAGTAAACTATTAATTTTAACAAAACTGGGCTCTTCTTCCTCTTTACCTAATTTATATAGTTTAAGTATTAAGTAGGA
>CAWASW010000005.1:0-104039 GCA_963784785.1 Candidatus Woesebacteria bacterium
TGCCTGAGCCTGTTCGACTGGGCGCCATTTCGCAGTACCAAGGCGGCGGTGAAGATGCATACGCTGCTGGACTTGCGCGGAGCCATTCCCGCCTTTATCCATATCAGCGATGGCAAGATGGGCGATGTCAAAGTGCGAGTCCAACCATCGCGACATTGATTTTCTTTTGAGTCATGGAATGGCGTATTTGAGAGGGGTTAAGGGTCCGAGTGTTTTTCTTGCTCGATAAGTGTGGCAATTAATCCGACGTTAGACCATGATAAATTGCGCAAAAAAGATGAGGTTTTTAACCGCGTCGGGTCAGCCGTGACAAAACTCGCGAAGCAAAGAAAACAACGCAAATCGGTCGCCTTGCTGATTGAGACCTCGAATGCTTAGTGCGCGGATTGCTTGAGGGAATCGTTGAATACCAGCGTCAACGAGACTCATGGTCTGTGTATCTCCCCGAGCAAGAGCGGGGGGCGCCCCCGAAATGGCCTACAATTGGAAGGGGGACGGGGTGATTGCCCGAATCGAGACGGCTGAGATTGCCAGATGTATTTCACAACTGCAACTTCCGGTGGTCGACCTGAGTTCATCCAGGCGTGTCCCGGAGATTCCGTGGTAGAACGGACGATGGGTCCATCGCAGCGATCGCGTTTGAGCATTTTTTTGAACGAGGATTCCGGCACTTTGCATTTTGTGGCCCGATGGGTTTCAATTGGTCCACCTGGCGGATGGAGCATTTCGTTTCGAGGTGTCAAATCAACTCGGTTCCATGCGCGTGTTATCAGACGGAGTCGCCGTATGCCAGAACTCCCAACCGGACGACCAAGTCCACGTCGCTCGAGAAGTGGTTACTGGGGTTGCCAAAGCCAACGGGACTCTTGTGTGCGTATGACATTCAAGGCGCAGATTGTGTTGGATACATGTCGCAATATCGGTGTGGCGGTTCCCGAACAAATTGCTGTGATCGGCGTCGACAACGACACTCTGCTTTGCGAGCTCTCGCATCCTTCCTTGACTAGCGTGGCACCGGCCTGGCGTGGAGCTGGATTTCATGCCGCCCAACTGCTCGACGGCTTGATGAATGGTCGCGTGGGAAGCGGTCTCACATCGCTCTTAATGAAGCCATTGGGAATTGTCCAGCGTCAGTCGACCGACATCACGGCCGTATCCAACGAAGACATTGCGGCGGCCATACGATTCAATTGAGACCATGCCTGCGACGGAATCGATGTAGGTGACGTATTGGCTCATATTCACCTCTCCCGAAGAACGCTCGAGTCTCAATTCCTCCAAGCCACTGGAAAAACGCCGCATGACATGATCTCAGCCATTCGCATCGCTCGCGTTCAACGATTGCTCCAACAAAGTGAGCTTTCATTGGATGAAATCGCCAGGCATGCGGGCTTTGAGCACACCGAGTACATGAGTGTGGTTTTCAAGAAACATTTCGGTACTTCGCCGGGCAGGTACCGAAGGCAGACGAAGTAGATCGCGAGCTTGAAATGTCATGGATTTATCGTGCCGGGAGATCTTGGCCGCAGTGCCTGTGTGTAGGGGTGTCTATTTGCGCATGGCATCGGAATCAGATTCCGGCTTTCCGGATTTTGAGTCGAAGCTCGCGAAACAGGCCCACAACCGAGATCGCGTCTAACGGAAACTCCATGAAAACATGGAGTAGTCCGACGAAGCCAACCAAAAAGAGGCCCAATCCAAAATCAATAAAGTAGACCGCCATCATCACCATCCATCCGCCGATCACGATCCAGAGTCGACTGCGACTGACTCTGTGCCAACGAATAACCGTCGTCTTTGAAAACCAGTTAAGATAGTGGTAGGTATACGCGAACGCGATCAACCTAGCGACAAGAATTCCGTTCGTTGATTTGAAAAGATCGGATGCTACGATCGCCTGATGTGACAACAGCTCGAGAATCTCTTTATTTAGATAGGCGAGGGTTGCGGAATAAGCATAGATCCATCCGTCAGCCAAATCGTCTTTCATCGGCCATACGGGGACCAAAAAAATTCCAATCGAACACGCAACGAAAGTAAAGAAACAGGCCAAACCTAGTGGGCTTTTGTTTTTCATCGCCCCTTGAAGCAGGAAGGTGCCAGTAAAAAAATGGGTGTGAACAAGCGTTGGCAAGAATACAGCGAATAACAAATAGAACGTGTACGCATGCCCTCCGAACGACAATCCGATTCCAACAAACAACAGGACTATCAAGATTGCAATCCTGTTTTTTCCCAACCAGGGTTGGGTCCAAACAAAGGATCCCGCCAGACCCAAAAAGATGGCGATCACGGAAAGATTCTGAATGCTCTCGAATACAAAAATGAATCTCTCGGAATCATTCCCGCCTCCCCCCCTCGCGAATTGAATGATCCCGCCGAGAACAAAGCCAAGGCTACACAGACCTACTAGTCCTCGATCAAGCATGCCTTCTAAACGAAACTTTTAGAAAAACTCGGAAACCCTGCCAATCGATTGGTGTTTGATGAGTTGAATACATCGCTCATCATCAATCAACGGAGGGTTTCGAGTGAACGCTAAGTTACGAAAAAGACTAGAGCAACGCAAGCGCCGATTGCTCAATCGCATCGATAAGAAAAGCATGCCGTCGACGCCCGCTATCAAGACCCCAACGCTCGAACTGGAGCTTGCCGATCGGACTCAGGCTGTCGCCGCTGGTGGCCTGTGTCCAATTATGCAGATGATCAAGACGCTCGACTTAAGGAATCATATCAACAGTGCTATTCCAATCTTTAAACTTTATGCTCCCTACGATGAAGCCGACCATGTCTTGAACATCGCGTTGAACCTACTTGCTGGTGGCACCTGCCTTGACCATTTGGAAATTCGACGAACGGATGAAGCCTACCTCAATGCTCTTGGGGCGCAGAGGATTCCTGACCCCACCACGGCTGGTGACTTCTGTCGACGCTTTAACTCAATGAAAACCGTCATGTTGCAACAGGGTTTGAACATGGCGCGACGCAAGGTTTGGAGGGAGCAGCCTGTTGAGTTCTTCGAACGGGCCATCATCGAAGCCGACGGCACCATGGTTGAAACGTCGGGGCAACGCAAGGAGGGAATTGGCATGAACTACAAGAAGCAGTGGGGGTACCACCCGCTGGTTGTTACGCTTGCCAATACCCAAGAGGTTCTTTATGTCCACAATCGGAGCGGCAATCGCCCAAGTCATGAAAACTCAGCCTTCTATTTCGATCGGTCGATCGAGTTGTGTCGAGCGGCAGGCTTCAAAGAAATCCTATTGCGTGGCGATACGGACTTCGCACTGACCGCAAACTTCGATCGTTGGGACCAGGCCCAAGTCAAATTTGTCTTCGGGTATGATGCAAAGCCCAATCTGGTTGATATGGCCGAAACCCTGGAAAACGACGCGTGGAAGCCTCTTCGCCGCCGTCATCCCGAGGCGCCAAAGTCAGCTCGCCGATCCAAGCGTCCCAACTACAAGCAAGGCATCATTGAAGACAACGAGTACTTAGACAAGCGGCTGATCGGCGAGTGGATTGCCGAGTTTGACTATCAGCCTGGCAACTGCAATCGCGCATACCGACTGGTTGCCGTACGAAAGCTGATCGAAACAGCGCGAGCGGGAGAGCGTTTGTTCGAAGAGTATGCCTACTTCTTCTACATCACCAATGAGCCCACTGCCCGATGCTCTGCACGTCAAGTTGTGTTCCACGCCAATGATCGTTGCGACCAGGAGAACACCATAAGTCAGCTACACGCGTGCGGTGCGCTTTCAGCCCCGCTGGACAATCTGGAGAGCAATGGAGCTTACATGGCGATTGCATCACTGGCGTGGACACTAAAGTGTTGGAGCGGTCTGATGATTCGGCCAGAAGGCACAGCGAAACAGAAAGTGCAGCAAAGCGAGACAAAGACACGCGTCATCCGAATGGAGTTTAGCACGTTTTTGCAAACGATCATTCAGATCCCTGCTCAGATCATTCGAACGTCACGGCGATTGATCTACCGATTGTTGACCTTCCGAAGTTCTGCCGAAACGGTGTTCATGCTATTCGAGCATGCCAGTCGTCCCTTGCGTTGCTGACGCCAACAGATTTGAAGCCAAAGTCTGGATGCTTTGGTCCGCCGCAACATCGAACCCAAGAAAGTTACACTGAATGGAAAAAACACAACTTAAAACAAGAGCATGGCATAGCCAGAAAGCGAATTCATGCGCCGATTTTTCTAGAAAAAATCATGGCGAAACGGTTTCAGCGTTCGCTTGATTGAGGACTAGGTACCATCCATCCCGCTTTTGTGGGAGAAAGTAACTTCGGTCATGTAGCCAAGAGATTTCGGTCAAGTAATGCAAGGGACCCAGAATAGCATAGGCCACGATGAACAACTGGAAAGGGATCCAGATTTTGAGCCCGCTGCAGACAACACCACCAACAGGATATTGAGCCCATCGACATATCGTACTGGTGATTTTCGATCTGGGGTATTCTTTGGTGGCATTCTGATTGGCGTCTCGCATTTCTGGCTGTTCGTGGGCTAGTTGCCGACAGGCGTTAGGGTCATCGTTCCCGTATCGAGGATTTTGCGATTCGAGTCCTGTTCGATGTAGTCACCCACCGCGCCAATCATTTCTCCTTTGCTGTCCAGCGTAACTGCGGTGCGTGAAGTGAAGAAAAAGATCCCATCTGAGACACCGACCGTATAGAGCCATCGTGGACTCGCCGACAAAACGATGTCGTAGGTATCAAACGTTCCAACTGCCGTTCCGAATTCACGTGCTTCCTCCACATCCCAGACATGTGTGGAATTTTGCCCTGTTACACTGCTTTCAAGAAAGACGTTGCTCCGTTTAAGAGGAATAACGATCGGGTCGACCACAGGTTGCGGATATCCCCCGAAACCTTTTAGCCTTCCCGGGCGCTAGCCGTACGCTTCCAGGATCGCGGTCGAATTCGACGGATCCAACCAAAGCAAATACGTTTGCGTCAAAGTTTGCCTCAAACAGCCGTAGTGATCCACCGGTACGAGCTGCGTCCAATTGTGCCAAGCAACGACCATTTTGGGTGACAATTGCGACGGCCGAGAACGCTTCTATTTCTACTTGACCGGTTAAAGATCTTTCTAAGAACGCAAAATCACCAGTGGCGCGTTTTCCATTTAATACGTCAAACGAAAGACTGGAGGGCAAGACAAAACTGCCCGTCGTCCCACGGACGTTGGATGTGCCGACGAACTCACTGAGACAGTCGCGCTGAGCGAACAGGGGTGAAGCCGTACTGAGTATCAGGAGCATTCCAAATACGTACTGGACAAAGACTCTTCCATAGTTGACCAACATGATCATTTCAACTCCCAATAAAAAGGGCTCAGCCGTGACACTGAGAGACAAGATAGATCGCTGGTTGCGATTGCAGATGAAATAAAGGAAAGTGTTGGTCATATGATTGAGGCATTTGGATTAGGAACTCCTCCACATGGTGGAATCGCAATTGGAGTAGAGA
Organism: Candidatus Woesebacteria bacterium; assembly: GCA_963784785.1. Classification (GTDB taxonomy): domain Bacteria; phylum Patescibacteriota; class Microgenomatia; order UBA8517; family UBA8517; genus JAUYMM01. The sequence continues at coordinate 5,485 of CAWASW010000005.1, forward strand.
GAAGCATAATGAATTTAACTAATGAGAAATACTTGAGAGAAGTTCAGGCATTTCCCATGACAAGCAGAGGTCAAACATCCGTAATGGACGCGCCAAGTGAACTAAGTGAAAAACAATTAAGAGAATTGGGAATTAAAGTGGATGTCAAAAAATAACTTCAAAAAGAATAATAATCTTTTGTATTTGTCAGCGTTGACTTTTGTGCTAGTTTCTACAACAGCAATGTCACTAAATAATAATCTAAGCAATTTTGTGACCTATATATACCCTCAAAAAAATTCAAAGGTTTATTCAGATTTACCCGTTCTTAAAGAAAAAGCCAAGTATCCAATTCTTTCTGCTCAGTCTGTAATGGCTGTGGATTTAACTTCTGGTGTGACTTTGTATGAAAAAGACCCAAATAAGCCACTACTTCCTGCTTCCACAACAAAGATTTTAACTGCATTAGTTGCACTTGATACTTACACACCGGAACAGGTCTTAAAAGTTGGTAGGATAAGCGTAGATGGTCAAAAAATGGGTTTAGTAACTGGAGAAGAAATGAAATTTATAGATTTATTAAATGGATTGCTTATTTATTCTGCAAATGATGCAGCAGAAGTTTTAGCCCAAAACCATCCTGCTGGTCGAGCAGTATTTATCGGGTTGATGAATAAGAAAGTTAAAGATCTTGGTTTAACTAATAGCCATTTTACAAATCCTGTTGGGCTTGATGATGGGGCGCAATACTCCACAACACGTGATCTAGTAATTGTCGCAAAATATGCCATGCAAAATCCTACTTTTGCAGAAATTGTAGGTACTAAGGAGAAAACTGTTAAAAGTATAGACAATAGATTTGTTCATAGATTAGTGAATATAAATAAGTTATTAGGGGAGGTTCCTGGAGTAATGGGCGTTAAAACTGGTTGGACTGAAAATGCTAGAGAAAATTTAGTAACCTATATTAATCGTGATAACAGAAAAGTAATGGTGGTTTTATTAGGTTCGTCCGATCGTTTTGGAGAAACAAAGGAACTTATAGAATGGATTTATGGTAACTACAGTTGGGAAGAAGTAAAACCCTATTCACCATGAGCAAAGCTCCGGTTCATCTTATTCACCGTAGTAATCAGTAGTTACTGCTGGGACGTAACCTACAAAATCTTTGTCTCCTTCAAAAACATAAACAGGTTGATAAAATTCTGTGTATACTCCAGCATCGTAATAAGCTAAATATATTTTTCTGATTTTGATACTATCATTTTCTGACGTAGTCCCAAATGAAGCAGGGTAGTAATTACCATTAGACAATTCTTGGAGCGCATTTTGTCCAGTTTTTATTGGGTATGTTGCAACCTGAGTCTCATCCACAGGAAAATAATGGTATTCTCCCGCAATAACATCCTTATTTCGGTCATTCAAACCGCTAACCATAAACCAAACATTTCCTTCTAATGGATTTTGAGTAACAGCTGGTAATTCATCAATTTGTTTTCTGAACAAATCTATCCTTATAAGATTTGCATCAGATATTGAGAGTGCTGATATAAAACCGCCACCTTGTGTTTTTAGAAATCTATGCTGAGGCTGGCCTGTTAAGTCTTCAGGATAAAGTGTAGCTCCTGCTAAGAATGACTTAATAGATGCTGTAGCAACTTCAGGCTGTTTTGGATGAACAGTTAATGGTGTTGGATCAGTATTTAAATCGTAGCTTATTGAAAATGTACCAGTAATAATATTCATCTCTAGAGTAGATGGAGATGATTTATTATAGAATTTGTACACAGATTCTGTAGATTGTTGGGCGTCAGAATCAAAGCCTAATTTTTTTGCTTTTTCTCTTGCGAAGTCCAGAGACAAAAGATTAGACGATATTTTTGGCATGAAATATACCTTTGATTGATTCGGAAAAGTTGGTATATCTCCACTGGCAGTTTCTAGGGTAAAGCTTAGTGCCTTTTTATTAAATGTTGGAAACGGCAATTTTGATAACTTTCCAAACGCAACAGTTGCTGGTATAGGTGCAGGTGGAAAGATCTTTTTATAAATTGATATCGTAGCAAAAAATAATGATCTAAGAATCATAAAAATGAATATGGCATAAATTGTGTATCGTACCCCTTTTCTTGATGCGATTGATGCTTCTGTAAGTGTAGCCATGATATTTCAGCATCTGTGATGCTATAATTAATATTACCATGAGAACCAGATTTGCACCAAGTCCAACAGGGTCGATGCATATAGGAAACCTAAGAACAGCATTTTATGCTTATGCGCTTGCAAAACATAGTAATGGTGAATTCATATTAAGAATTGAAGATACCGATAAAAAAAGAGAGAAAGAAGGCGGAGTTGAAGATATAAAAAGACTACTTGGTATTTTTGGTATCAAATGGGATGAATACTATGTACAGTCAGAAAGATTGGATAAATACAAAGAAGCCGCTGAAAAATTAATAAACAGTGGACACGCTTTTTATTGTCAGTGCGAAGCTAAAAATGCAAAATTAGACGGTTTTTCAAATGAACTCCGAGATCCTTGTCGAGACAAGAAGTTTACAACTGGCGCTATTAAATTGCTGGTTCCTGATAATGAAGGTGTTGGTTTCACTGATTTTGTAATAAACAAGAAAGTTTCTTGGAGCACAAATATTGTAGGCGATGCAACTCTTCTTAAATCTGACGGTTATCCTACATATCATTTAGCAGTAGTTGTGGATGACACAGATATGAAAATATCTCATGTTTTAAGAGGTCATGATTGGATGCCATCAACACCAATACATTTATTGGTATATAAATATTTAGGGTTAGAAGTTCCTGCAATTGGGCACTTAACTGACATAATGGATCCAGATGGAGGCAAGTTATCTAAAAGAAAAGGAAGTACTTCTGTACAGGGACTTTTAGATGAAGGCTATTTGTCAGAAGCACTTTTTAACTTTGTTATACTTTGTGGTTGGGCTCCAAAAGATAACCAGGAATTGTTTGATTTGGAATCATTTGTTAAATATTTTGACCCAAGCGGTTTCCAGAAATCAAACCCAGTATTTAACAGAGAAAAACTTAATTGGTTTAATGGACAGTATATCCGCAAAATGTCGGTAGAAAGTTTATTGGAGAAATTAGAAATTGATGACAATCCAAAAAATAAATCTATAGTTGCTTTAATTCAAGATCGATTAGAGAAGCTTTCAGATTTTAAGGTGCTTACAAAATTCTTTTTTGAAGAACCAGAAGTTGATATTAAATTATTTGGTGCCGATTATAAATTGCATTTAGAAAAAGCTATTCAGGGAATTGATGAAAATAGAGATCTGATGGAAGTCGTTAAAGAAAATAATTTTAAGACTGGAGATTTTTTCATGTCCCTTCGTGTGGCACTGACTGGTATGAAATTTACACCACCAATTAACGAATCGATTGCAATTTTAGGAAAGGTAGAAACAGTTGATCGATTAAAGAAATTAATATAGATGAAACAAACTGCCCAAGGTAATTTTAGGGACGCTTTAAAGTTAAAAAGTTTAGAGTCAAGAAATAATTTTCAAAAGAAATTCCCTATTGCTCATCAATTTTTATTAGATCGAGGCCTTGAATTCAAAAGCTTACGTCAACATAGTGCAAAGATACTTTCTGCAGGAGCATTAACAGGTACATTATTATTAACTCCTCCTACAGGAATAGGTCAACTTCCAAGTCCTACTGAAATTGTTAAAAGTATTGACGATTTGAATAATGATAATAGACAAATTTTACCCCAGAAAGAAATGATTTCCAGTTTAAAAAATATGCTTCCAGAAAGTGTTAGACCATTAGCTCGAGATGAGGAAAAAAGAATTGAGACTGTTATCAAAAACTTGACCAACATATCTGCAAAGGCTGGCTTAGAAGGTGAACATTTAAATACTTCGTATGGTTATATTGGAGCAGAGCAACATTTAAAAAGATACCCAGGAGATATTATTGAAAATCATGGCCCATATTATAAGAAAGACATTGCGCCAGGATTAGGTGCCTGGGGATATTTTTCAAAATCAAAGATTGAACTAAATTCATCCTTAATTGAAACTGAAAAATGGTATGCTGTGGTACAAACTTTATACTTACCAGATTGGTCACAAAGACAGCCTTATCTTCGAAATTGGTATAAATATAGAAAAGTTATGATTTTAAATACAAAAAATGGCAATGCTGTAGTTGCCGCCATTGCTGACGCTGGACCTGCAGCTTTTACAGGTAAGCATTTTGGAGGAAGTCCAGAAGTCATGGAATATCTTGGAGGGTCTCGTTATAAAAAGGGAGCTGTTCTACTCTTCTTTGTTGATGACCCAGAAAATAAAGTGCCACTTGGTCCTATACAATATAATAAAGTAAACTTACCTGAAGGGAGTTTGATTAATATATGAGCACGTTATTTTTTGACCATTTAATTCTTGTGAATAATCTTGATAAAAAGATTAAAAAACATGCAGAGTCAAATGATGAGATGCAAGAGCTATGGTCCTATGTCGAAGAAATAATCCATACGAGAGTATTAGAATGCTGTTTGGGAAATTTACCAGAAGAACATCATGAAGAATTTTTGGACAAATTTCATAAAGCTCCACACGATAGGGGGCTCATTGATTATTTAAATCTAAAAATTGGAAAAGATGTCGAAAAGTTAATAAAAGTTGAAATTAAAAAACTTTCCAAAGAATTACAATTATTAAAATAAATGGATCGTAATTACGGTGGAATAATATGGACCAATCATGCTTTGGCTAGGCTAACTGAACGTGGAATTAAACAGGGTGATGCTTGGGCCGTGTGGAATAGACCAGATCAAAGTAGATATTCAAATGATAAGAACGCGTGGATTTACTATAGAACTTGGCATGATACTAAAATTGAAGTCGTGGCAAAACAGAATGAAAAGAAAGAATGGATAATCTTATCTGTTTGGAGCAAAAAGGTTCAGATTTCAGATCACACCTCGTTATTGACAAGATTTATTAATTTGTTTAAAGTTAAATATGGCAGTAAAAAAAGTTAGTAAAAATCTTCTTCCTCTTCTTGCCATTACAGCATTATTTTTAAGCGTTAGCTTAGTTAACTACACACTAATCTCAGATTCGAAAGTTAAAAATACACAGAGTGTTTTGAGTGAATCTATCGAAAAAGAAGATAATATTGAAACTAAAGATACAAAAAATGATGTTGCAAAACAAGAGGAACCTGAGAGAATTGAAGAACCAAAAAAAGTGGAGTCAAGCTCGGGCGAAATTGAAATTGAGAATGAATCCGAAACAGCCTCAGCAGATGGAAAAATTAATAAATTCAAGTTAAAGATTAAATCAAAGACTGTAAATGGAAAAACTATTGTCGAGACCGCCTCGGGGGAGATGGAAATTGGAAATAAACCTGAAGACGCCGTAAATAATTTGGTCGACGACAACATTTTGGATACTCCAACTTCATTTGAAGCAAAGACAAGTGATAAAAATAAAGTGAAATATGAAATTCAGGGAATTGAAGTGAAAAAATTATTAGGTTTGTTTGAAATTAATTTGCCTAAGATAGTTACTGTCGATGCTGATACGGGAGATGTCGTAAATTCTAGCCAAAGTATCTGGACAAAATTCTTAAGTCTCCTGTCAATTTAAATGATTAATAATTTTTTGAGATGGTTACTGTCATTGTTTGTCGCGACGTCTGTTGCAACTCCGTTACCAATTAATTATTTAAATTCTTTGCCATCAATGACCCCTGTAGCCACGTCAAGTCCAACAAATAGTCCTACTTCAAAACCAATTGCAACAATCAAACCTACCAGTAAACCGACTATTGTTCCTATTGTAAACAATGCTCCACCAAGTTCTGGTTATTCAAGACAAAGTGTAAAAACAGATGCTGGAATATTCATTGTAAATTTGGTTGCAGCCGATATAGGATCAACTAAAGTTATAGTCGATACTGTTTCCTCAGCAGACTGTTTTAATAATTGTCCTGCCTTGTCTCTTGGCGAGTACGTGACAAGAAATGGCGGTTGGGCGGGGGTAAATGGATCTTATTTTTGTCCGAAAGATTATCCAAGTTGTGTAGGAAAAGAAAACACATTTGATTTGCTTGTTATGAACAAGGACAAATATTATTTCAATTCTGCAAATAACATTTATAGTAATAACCCTGTAGTTGGTTTTAGAAGTGGATCAGTAAATTTTGTAACTGCTGGTAGTCAGTGGGGAAGAGATACTTCTCTAGATGGAGTACTAATGAATTATCCACTTTTGGTTTTTAATAATAATGTTGTTTTTGGTGGAGATGGCGATCCTAAAAAAGGAAGCCGTGGATCAAGAAGCTTTGTAGCCAATAAAGATAATAAGGTTTATATAGGCGTCACTCAAAATGTGACTGTTGCTGAAAATGCATTAGTAATGAAAGCTTTAGGTATGAATAACGCACTGAATCTTGATAGCGGAGATTCAACTGCATTATGGCATGGAGGTTACAAAGTAGGTCCAGGACGAGGAATTCCTAACGCAATTATTTTTAAATGAAGGTGATCGCTGTACCTTTTTTGTCTGCTCTTCCAGTTCTTCCAATTCTATGGACATAGGTTTCGTAATTTTCTGGTGCTTCATAATTAATGACATGGCTAACGTTTGGAATATCAAGTCCACGTGAGGCAACATCAGTTGCAATCAAGATATTAATATGACTTGATTTAAATTTATCTAGAGTTCTTAGCCTTTGGCTTTGCCTTTTGTTTCCATGAATTGCGTCTGCTTTGAATCCTCTTGCAATAAGCTCATCAGCAAGATGTTGAACACCATGTTTAGTTCTTGCAAAGATCAATACTTTATCAAACTCCTGTTGCTTCAATAAATCGTGTAATTGTTCAATCTTTTTGTGTGGACTATCAACCTTGATAACTTCTTGCTTGACGTTTGCAGCTGTCTCTCTTGTTTTAACAGAAATTGTGACAGGATTATTAACAAAGGCATTTAAAACAGATCTTACTTTTCCATCAATAGTGGCTGAGAAAAATAGAGATTGTCTTTTTTGTGGTAATAACGAAATCATGTATTGGATATCCTTTAAAAATCCAATATCAACCATATGGTCAGCTTCATCTAAGACGACTGAAGCACAATCATCAAGTCTTAAGGTTCTTGAATCTACGTGGTCCAAAAGTCTTCCTGGTGTACCAATTATAAAATTTGGATTTCTACGAAGTTCCTGTTTTTGTCTATTTATGTTTTCACCGCCAATACATAAAGCAGAATATATATTTAATCCTTTTGAAAACAAATAAAATTCATCCCTAATTTGACTTGCAAGTTCTCTAGTGGGTGCAACTATAAGTACTTTTTCTGTTCTATTTTTTAACACTTTGTCTAGAAGTGGGATCAAGAACGCCGCTGTTTTACCTGTACCTGTATTTGCAATACCAATTAAATCTCTACCTTTTAAAATTTCTGGAATTGATTGATCTTGAATAGGGCTTGGGGATCCATAATGTCGATCCAATACATTGATCTGTAATTTTGCATCAATTTTAAAATCAGAAAAAGTGTGAGTTGGGATGTATGTTTCTGGAGCAATTGCTACATCTTCATTTTTTTGTGCATTAATTACACCAGTAGGGTCAAATGACTTAGCAATTCTGCCCCTTCCACCGGCACCAAAACGTCTACCTATTGCACCATAATTGGTACGAGGTTTAAAACCGCCACGAGATCCTCCACTAAAATTTTTATACATAATTTTTTAAACTATAATAACTTGGGGAAAAACCGAAGAAGTAATTTGTTTAGAACAGTTACAATCAGTCTTTCTTTAAATCAATATACGAATAATATCATCAATATTCTGAAATGTCAATCCCATAGTACTTATTTGGTCTTTTTAACCTTCTTTGGAGCTTCTTTTTGATCCTGATTAAATAGGATATAAATAAGAGGTAAAATTCCCATAGAATTTACCAATAATAAAGCTACAAACCAGATAGATTGACCTTTCCTTGCAGATTTCCATAGAGCAAAACCTTTAAGTATTAAATTAAGAATGACTAATGGTAATAAAAATCTAAGCCATCCACTCATCATTTGGGAGTTTCCGTAATAATTATTAAATCCACCTAAGTTCATCATAAAAGTTATGTATTAATTAAACTCTCTTTGTTTTTTCTTGTCAATGACTTAATTTCTATCTCTCTTTTTAATGCTAGACTTTTGGTGTCGAAACTTTCGGTGTGAACTAATTCAAAGCTATCAAAAGATCTCATATATTTAGCAGACCTTTTGGTTTTTATCCTATGTTCATTTAGTCTTTTTTCTAAATTATTGGAAATTCCAGTATAAAGAGTGTTTCTCGATGTTCTTAAAATGTAAACTGTATACATTATTTAAGTATTTGTAGAGCTTCCTTTATTGATTTTGTTTGCATAAGTGCTGCACGTAACTTGCTTGCTCCCTCAAAGTTATTGACATACATTTTATAGAATTTTTTGATCTCGTCAGAATATTCGTTGTTACAAAGCTTTAAGTGCTTAATCAAAACTTTTTTTGATTCTTCAAATGTATGTATTTTGGCTTCTTTTTCAAAGACCCAAGGATTTAAAAAAATACCTCGCCCAATCATTACTCCGTCAACCTTGTACTGCTCATGTTTTTCTAATACCTCTTGGTAACTTTTGACATTGCCATTACCAATAATGATTGTACTGGGTGAAATTTTATTTTTTATTTCTACTGCTTTTGCAATTTCGTCCCAATGGACTTCACTTAATGATAATTCCTTGGCAGTTCTTCCGTGAATAGATATTGCGCTAATATTTTGTTCGAGTAGAAAAGTGACCCAATCATCAGTAATTATTTTGTTTCTGCCTAATCTAGTCTTCACACTAATGGGTAACTTATTTGCTCCTTTTTTAGTTGATTTTATAATTTCTGAGACTAATAAACGATTGTCTATAAGTGCCGACCCCGCACCAATTTTAATAACTGCCCGATCTGGACATCCTATGTTAATATCAATTCCGTCAAAACCTAAATCAGAGGCAATTTTTGCTGATTTCATAAAGTTTTCTGGATTAGTACCCCAAATCTGTGCGACTATTGGTCTTTGCGATTTACTAAATTTAAACCTTGGAATGGTTTTTTCAAAACCACTTGAGTTTAGGGCATCTACATTTGTAAATTCAGTAAATAAGACATCGGGTTTTGGCAAATAATTTGCGACAACTTCACGAAATGCAAAATCAGTTACTCCCTCCATTGGAGCAAGGACTGTAAACGGTTTGGGTAACTTCTGCCAAAAATTACTCATATTCTGAAATGGTCATCAGTAGAAAAAAATACAAGACCTGTGACTTTCTCGTTTTCTTTGACTGAAAAAATTGTTGTAGATACAGTGATCCTTTCGGTACTTTCTTGTGGAGGTAGATGAGATTTTATAACAACACGGCTTCTATCTGAAAAAATAGGTGGGTCGGCAGGATAGGCATCGTTATAGAATTTTGACCCCTCGTCAGATAACAACACATTTTTTTTTCCTGATATGTAACTTCCAATAGTTCTAAATCCAAGTTGCTCAAGTGTTGCCATGCCTAGATTATATAATTAATTATCTAATTTAGATACTTTGTGATATTTGTCTTGTGCTCGGCATATGTTTTTGCACAATGAATTTGACGGTTTGAGTCATGAAGATAAAAAATACAATCTGTTTCTTCAGGGTTTAATGCCGCTTCAATGAAATCAATATTTGGACTACAAATTGGAGTAGGTGGTAAATCTTCATTCTTATAACTGTTGTACGGTGAATCGCTTTGTTTTTGTTCTAAGCTTATATTTCCCCACCAACTACCATTCTCGTTTTTTCCAAGGGTGTACTGCATTGTCGCGTCGATTTGAAGTCTCATGTCTTGATTTAACCTGTTCCAAATAATTCCTGATATTAATTTTGCATCTTCTCTTCCTGCGGCTTCTCTAGCAATTAATGATGCAATTTTTAAGCCTGTAGCCCACTTAATGTTTTTTGCTACATAGTCGCTTGCATAGGGTTCAAATTTCTCATTGAATCTATTTACAAACCTTTGTGCAACAAATTCCACTGATTCATCAACTGGAATTAAATACGTGTCAGGATAAAACACTCCTTCATAATATTCTGTATCTTTAAACAAATTGTTCCATTTATCCAATTTGCTTTGATTCCAACCTAGTGTCGTAGCCAATTTTTCTCCAACCTGTTCTTTTCTTGGGCAATAATATATATTTACCCACTTTAAATCTTCTTTACCTGTAATTTTTTGAATAATTTGCCAAGCATTCAGAGAAGATCTTAATTTGTACCCACCTGATTTTATCTCTTTGCCTTTAGAAAAATTATTATATAAAAATTCGAATCCCTTTTTGTTTTTAATTATATTTTGTTGAAAAAGTGCATCCGAAAGTTTAAATGAATCTTTATCCTGAGGAATTATAAAAGTAATTATCTCTGAGGATTTATTAACTGGGCCTAAATAAGCCCAGGCAATACTCGCAGCAAAAAATAATATAGCAACAAATAAAATTAAAAATTTAACAAGTGTCTTCATTGAAGCCATATTATACATTGTCTCCGTATATATCTGCTTAAAATAAGTATTGTCCTAGAAGTGAAGATACAATTATAAATAAATTAAATTTGAGGTATCTATATCTTAAAAAACTTTGGTCTTAAAAATGTAAGCAGATGTATCCGGAGATAACTTGCGATATAAAGTATTATAACAGACAATCTTTGTTTGTCAAGACTATAGGAATTTTTTCGCTAATATCCGGCGCTCAAGAGTAAAATATAGACGTGTTAAATAACATTGCAATAAAATAATTGTAAAATAATCTTGATGTTGGGGTTTCTAAAACTTGTACTGTAGATTTATTTAACAGTTATTTTCTGATTTTTATTAAAATATTTATGTAATCAATTACAAATATTACAGATATGTATACAACCGAATTTAACATCGCCACATAGATATAGTTAGGAAAAGTCATTACATATCCTATTCGTAGATGTATAGGAAACCCCATGTAGATTTGACCGCCCATAAATCCTATCGAGGTCATAGATCTTGAAAAGAGTGTAGTTATAAGTGCAATAAAAATTCCAATAATTATTTTTTTCGTGTTTTTATCCATATTATTGACACCTTTGTTTAGTTGTTTTTTAGCTCGTATCTACGATTTAGCTCGGACTTATTTTACAACAAATTTTTGATGTTTAGCGGAGCAACAAGGGAGGGGTTAAAGGGGAAGGAATTGTTGCGGAGCTCGGGTTCCCGCTCAGCTCCGCTACGCGGAGCCTCGCGAACACTGTATGGTCGGACTTCTCGCTCACCCCACTCCGTGGGGTTCGCTAACCCAATTGTCTAAGGAAAAGGGGGTTTGTAGTCAGTCGCTTGCGAGCGCCTGACGGAGTCCTTGCGGTATACCGCAGGGTACTCAGTGAATACCGCAAACTAGCCCTATTATAGGGCTTTTGTCCGCATTGCGGTCATGCGGTTGCGGGTGCGGTCACCGCAACGACCTAGAACTCCAAACTTGGACATCAAACCTGTACATTTCAGTCGCAATTTGCCCTGTCGGGCAACTACCCAAGTGCTGAAAACAGAACAGGTGCTTTCGCACAGCACTTGGTTAGGAAGCTGCAGGCATAACAGAACAATTGCTCCTGAAATATCCCTTAACAGGGATCCTGCCCAACACAAAACACCCCAAAGCTACAGGGGTGTGGCTAACGCCATGTGCGTAGGCAGGAAAACAACACAAAAAAGTCATACCCTATAACCTTGACTAACTGATGAAATGATGCTAGTATTACGATACAAATTTTGAGAAATTAGAGTTCAATTTGCTACTTATAGTTTCTCAATGCTTGTTTTTTTAAGTTAGGTTTCTTGCACTTTAAAATTGCGGAATTGTTATATCCTTTTTAGGTGACTAACACTTTGGTTATTAAGACGACCTTAGTGTCCAAAGTGTTAGTCATATTCAAATCATATTCAGGTTTAAAAAAGGAGAAACAAAATGGTCAAGCAAAGCAAGGCATTACAAATGCATCATGATTACTACGTTCGTTTGTACAATCTCCTGACTTCGCCAATTAAGTGCCCTGAATAAAAGATAGAAGTTTGGTATTTTTAAGAAGTTGAAGTTGCTCTGTTGTTGGTTCTGTAAATTTTGATATTTCTTCATTTGAGATTTTGTCTTTGATAGTAATTTCTTTTAAGCTTGATAGAATTTGTAGTATCTTTTTTGTGCTTTTGTTGTTTTTAATTTCTGCATATCTTGTAATTGCAAGACTGGTAAAAACAATTAACATGTGGGTTAATATTTTTTCTTTGGCTGTATGAAATATTGGTCTAGCTTGGAGGTCTGATTTTGTGATTCTAAATGCCTTTTCAACTTGCCAGAGTTCTTGATATTTGGTAATTATTTCTGTGTTTGTTAATTCTAGTGCATTTGTAACATAACCTTTTAAGCCTTCAAGCTGTTCTGCTTTTTTAAGTTTAGCTTCATTTATTTTCCATTCTTTTTTAATTCCCTTTTCTTTTTTTAGAAATTTGTAGTTTTTAGTTAAGTTGCTTGGATTATTTAGTGCATAATTTGCTCTTTTTAATTGTTTTTCTCTGTCTGATTTGTCTTTTGATGCTCTTTTGACTGAGTAGTTGATAATTAAAAATTTAGTTTTTGTAAGTTCAAATCTTTCTGTAGAGCCATCTATTTTAGGTACACTAATTACTTTTTTAAAAATAGTTTTGTCTAAATTACCAAGTCTTGCTCCAACTATAAACTTTAAGTTTTCTTTTTCCAATTCATCTGTATTTTTCTCACTTAACATACCAGCATCTGCAACAAGAATAATGTCTTTCAAGGAATGCTTTTTGATGAGGTCTTTCATTACAGGAAGCATTGTGTGGCCTTCAAAAGTATTTCCTTCAAAAGCCTGCATATGAACAGGGAAACCTTGTTTTGTGACTGTTAAGGAAACAACTATTTGAGGTTGATTTGATTTTTTGTCTTTTGAAAAGCCATTTTTTCTAAAATCATCTTCTGTAAAAGATTCATAATATAAAGTTGTGACATCAAAAAATAAAACTGAAATTACAGATGAAATATTTGTTTTGGCAAAATTAAATAACAAATCCTCAACTATCTCTTTGTAGCCACCATCAAAGGCTTTTTTCATGCCTCTGTAGATTTCTGTAAGTGAGTATTTGTGATTTAATTTCTCTTCAAGATAATTTCTAGTTTCAAGTTTTGAAGTTGGATTTAAAATTCTTGCAATAACAAGATCCTTAAAACAATTGTCTTTTAAGTCATTTAAACCTAAAAAATGATAGTAAAAATCAAAAAAATTGTAAGAGACAGTATCCATTACTTTGCCAAAAGTTACCTTTGAAAGTAGCTCTTTAAGTTCAGATTGATTAAATCTGTTGTCAAAAAGTGAAATTCTTCCTTCTTTGATACGACAATCATCAATGTATTTTAAGCCTAATTTTGTAAGTTCAATTAGCTCCAACTCATTTCTTGCAGTTCCAATGTGCTTCACTATTTTTCTTCTTCCTGAAACTTTTTGGGCAACTTGAACTGATGTATTAGATTTGTTTTTGACCTTTCTTAAGTACATTCAAACCTAATTTTAGCAAATAAAACAGTAAGTGCCCTAAAGTACATAAAAATACAAACAATTAGCCTCAAGAAGTTACATAAAAACTAGGTTGGCGAAGTCAGGAAAATGGTCAAGCAAAGCAAGGCATTACAAATGCATCATGATTACTACGTTCGTTTGTACAATCTGATGGAAGGTAATCTCTTACCTGCAGACAGAGAAAACTACAACGCGGCTATGATATGCGAACGTCAAGGACTTGTCAAACCGTTGCCACAGCCCTGGTATGTAAAAGCTGGGCTTTTGATCGGCATGACAATTGTCTTTTTCGGTTTGATGCTACTCACATCGCGCTTCGGCGGCTTTTTGGGAGGATTCCAAACACTTGCCTTCTCATTTGAAGGATTGCTTTGGCTTTTGACCTGCGCCGCCATCGTGTTCAATCGCAATTAAATTCTGCAATAAAGTTCAAGAAACACCCCTCGGTGATAATTAGCCAAAAGCTAAAAATCAAAATACCGAGGGTTGTTTCATTTATAAGGCTATTTTAAAAACTTCCATATAAATAATAGTTATTCTTTTAGCCTTTGTTGATTAATGCTAAAATCTCATGGTGATGAACAAAAAGAGAATATATGTAATTGGACCATCAGGAAGTGGAAAAACGTATCTTGCTAAAGTAATCTCAAAGCATTTTAACATTCCACATACAAACCTGGATTATGTTTTTTTTGATCACAAAGTATCTAAAAGTCGTGATGAAGTATCAGATGAAGAGTGGATGAGAAGATTAAATAAGTTAATTGAAGAAGATGATTGGGTTATTGAAGATACCGTTGCATAAACGGTCACTTGTTTAGCCTTAAATGATTTGTTGTTTTTCGTTAAAATAATAACACTTTCGTCCGATTACTCGGACAATGCTGAAATTGGTTGTAGAAGCGTTTACTTAGTGAAACTACCTTTTTAGGCCGAAAGTATAGTAAAATCAGTGTGTTTTAGGAGACCGAAATGTAACGGTCTCGTTATTGAAGGAGTCAATCCAATTAATGAAGTTTTTGAAATTGCAGATAGAATTATTTTTTTAAGACTAAATATAGTTGAAACGTTAATAAGCCAGTGGGGACGATATCTAACGGATGAGGTGCAACGCAGAGAACATGGTTTTATCAATAACTTAAAATTATCCAAATATCTTATTAGACAGCACGTAGAAGAAGAAAATTTATCAAAATCGGAAGACCCTAAATATTTTAGAATAAGAAAAGTTGATAGAATTTTAAAAAAGTATTCAAACAAAACTGTGATTTTAAACAGCAGAAACGAAGTTAATAAATTTATTGAAACTTTATAAATATGGACACTGAAATTAAAGAGCAACTACTTCCTCAAATTGAACTGGTCCCATATAATTCTAACAATCATTTACAAAAACTAACTAATTGGCTTCAGAACAAAGACTTAATGTATGGATGGGGAATGGATACTTTTGAAAACAGCGAGGAAGTAAATAAATGGGCAAGTGATTCAACACGTGTGGTACTAATGGTGAAAGATTTTGAAAATGATGAAATTGTTGGTATGGTAAATTTTTACGATTGGGATAAAGAAAAGCAAACTGCAAGTAGAGGAACTTTAATTGATCCTAAATTTCAGAATAGAGGTTATGGAAAAGCATCCATCTTGCTTTCCAATAACTATGCTTTTGATGAAATGAAACTTAAAAGAATTGAACTCTATGTAGAAGGTTATAATGAGGCATCAAGGCATATAACTGAAAAGTTAGGTTACAAATTTGATAGATATAACCCTAAAAAAGATAGATACTACTACTTTATGGATAGTCCAAAGCAATAATTTTATTTTACAGAGTCGTGTCTGACGCCCATGTGCATGGACAGGAGAACACCGCCTGCGGGCGTCTGGTACGAATATTTTAGCTTTAAATCCATTTAGCTGGCGGTTTACGAAAAATGTCGAACTTCACTTTGTTAGCTCGGCCTTCGGCCTCGCTTGCTCCAGCGCGGCTCCCCCACCCGCCGCGCCTCCGCTATTTTTTGCGCGCGATTTTAGGATCAAATATTATAGGGGCGATAAAATCTAATCAACATATTCTATTGTAGTCCAGGCACCATTTGCAACAATGGTCGCTGTACCAGATGATCCAGCCCGATCACACATCACTTCGTAATACTCGTTGCTACTGGTTGTCTGAATAAAGACTATTGATGTATTTGTTCCGTTGTCATCAGTGTCATTTCTCGAATAGGAATATGTCCCGCTCGGGGTATTATAAGTAGTTCCATTTAAACGCACTCTACAGAGAATATTAGCTCGCGTACCCGTATTATTGTCACTGCTTACGACGTATGTGAGTTTATACCATCCGGCATTTACTAAATAAACTCTTGAATTGTTCGTGGAAGTGCTATGAGTAAAATATGTGGTATTGACATAACTTTGTGAATCCCAGCTTATCGCAGTAGGAGTAACGGTATTGATGTCCACCCCCCCCGTAGAATCATAGACTTGTGTAAACTTTCTTGAAAAGTTGATGTCAGTACCACAAACCCAAGAAGAGCTGCTTGTACTCCATTTTAGGACTTGACCATCGGAACAAGTTGTTAAAAGTGATACAGAACTTCCCGAATCCCCTTTGTCTCCCTTGTCACCCTTGTCACCTTTAGTACCAGAATCACCTTTAGCACCAGAATCACCTTTAGCACCAGAATCACCTTTAGCACTCGTACTTCCCTTACTCCCTGTATTACCTGCAAGACCTGGAACTCCGGAGGCTTCTTGTATTGCTTGAGGTGTAGTTTTAGCAGTAGGCGTAGTTGATTCTGGTGATGTAGCTCCTTTTTTCATTGAAAAAAAACTCACTGAGGCGTATACGGCAACAAGCGACCCTAAAAGCAAAAGGATTAGACGGTATTTATTCATGCTGTAAATAGTATACAAAAAAAGGGGGTAAATGTCATTGATTAAGCTCTAAGATACTAGTACAACCAGAGCGGCCATTTGAGGTTTAGTAAAAGTTCTTTAAAATTTTTGCGTTTTTTTATTCCGATTTCATCGGGATTGTTCGAGCCGACAGTTTCGGAGGCGCGGCGGGTGGGGGAGCCGCGCTGGAGCAAGCGAGGCCGAAGGCCGAGCTAACAAAGTGAAGTTCGACATTTTTCGTAAACCGCCAGCCAGTAAGAATTGGAAAGAGGTCGGGAGGTAGCGCTTTCCGCGCCCGCCTCCGCGGAAAGCGCGTCAAATCCGCCTTTTTTGAAACTTGCGGACAGCCGCCGGAAAAAGAAGAAAAAAAACGCAAAAATTAGCCTTTCTCGAAAGAAAGGCACGAGCTACTGCTCGTTAAAGAACTTTTAGGAAAACAAAACAATGATTAAATACATCGCATATTGCAGAAAATCTACTGATGAACCCGACAGACAAATCTTGTCTATTGAGGCGCAAGTTGCGGAACTTGAAGAACACGCCGCAAAAGAAAACTTGAAGATAGTGTCTTTTATTACCGAAAGTAAAACCGCCAAAGAGGAGACCGTTACATTTCGGTCTCCTAAAACACACTGATTTTACTATACTTTCGGCCTAAAAAGGTAGTTTCACTAAGTAAACGCTTCTACAACCAATTTCAGCATTGTCCGAGTAATCGGACGAAAGTGTTATTATTTTAACGAAAAACAACAAATCATTTAAGGCTAAACAAGTGACCGTTTATGCAACGGTATCCGTCGTTGGCTACGGGTCAGGGACTCGGACCCCGATAAGCAGATCCAGAATCTGCTGTCCTGCCATTAGACGAACCCGTAATATGGTATGATTATATCATTATGTTTACTCTTCCTAAACTTCAATACAAATATGATGCACTTGAACCATTTATTGATGCTAAAACAATGGAGATTCATCATACAAAGCATCATCAGACATATGTAGATAAATTAAATGCCTTGGTTGAGATAAATCCAGAATTTAAGGACAAGACACTTGAGGAATTATGTTTAATTCCTGAGACTAAAAACATGGCTGGTGGACATTTTAACCATAGTTTTTTTTGGGAAACTATTGGCCCAGCTACCAATACTGAGATTCCTAAACTATTTATAGATTTTAAAGAAAAATTAAATAATGAGGCTCTTAAGTTTTTTGGAAGCGGTTGGGTTTGGATGGTTACTAACAAAAACAGCCAAATTGACGTCATATCAACGTCAAATCAAGATTCTCCACTTTTAACAGGAAATATTCCTTTGTTAGGAATAGATCTCTGGGAACATGCTTATTATTTAAAATATCAAAATCGACGGGCTGAATATCTTGAATCCTTTTGGAATATTGTAAATTGGCAAAAAATTACAGAAAACTTCAAAAAGACCGATTAATCGACTATAATACATATATATAATATATATGATACGAAAGACTTCAAAAATTTTATCTAACTTAGAATATTTTGTAAAAGGTAATAACCCAAAACTTCTAATACATTGTGGTACTTATGGAGATGAATACGACGTTGTGAAACACGTAGAGAATGCTGTCATAAAGTATGAGGAACAATTGCCAGATTTTGTTTTTGTGCCGATTGTTTCTCCGTCTGCTGTCAAATTGAGAACTCGAATTAACGATAACGGAAAAGATTTGAATAGAATATTTTTCTCAGATTCAACTGATCCTGAGGTTTTGGCAAACATAGAAATTATCGGTGAAAACAAATATGACTTGTTTGTCAGTTTCCATGAGGATTTTGAATTTCCTGATTATTACATCTATGATGAGGGTTTTACTAATCTAAAACAGAATATGATTCTAAATCATAATTCACAAATTTCAAAATTAGGATTTACTCTATTCAACGGCATAGATGACCCAATTCTGAATAACGTCTTTTTAAATGGGTACAAAAAAATAGTAATTAACAAAGATACAAGAAATAATGGAATGATTACAAGTTGGATGTTATCTGAAGGAAAGGTACTTGATACATTAAATCCTGAAATACCTATGAATTTAGATTCAAATTCAAAGAAGAAAATTATAGATACATTTTTTGAAAATGTTTTGTGCTATTCTTAAATCTTCTGCACATTAATCCCCAGCCTTTAGGCTGGTGGAGCAAGTATAGTTTGTGGCATACTTGAGGGAAATGTTAAAGTACTGGCATGGTGCACACACAAAGCACAGAATTATGATTCATTTGGTATTTTTACCAAAATACAGAAAAAGGATATTACGTGGCAAAGTAGCTACAAGACTTAAAGACTTATTCTTCAAAGCATGTGAGGTTAACAACTGGTGGATTGAAGAAATTACAATATTGCATGATCATGTACATATGCTTATACAAATCCAACCAAACTTGTCCATCTCAAAAGTTGTTAACCAACTGAAAGGTGGTTCATCAAGAATCTTAAGGAAAGAATTTCCAGAGTTAGAAGAATTTCTTTGGGGTGACTCATTCTGGTCTGATGGCTACTTTGCAGAATCAGTGGGTGCAACAAGTTTCATCCAGGTTAAAAAATACATTAAAAATCAAGTGGAAAGTATGCCACAGAAGGGGTAAAACCATGGCATTTATGCCATGTGTTTTTTATTGAAGTGAACAAAATATTTGGTTTACTATTTGTACTTTTTGTAATCGGGGGATTGGCTTTCTATGTTCTTAAAAATTATTTTCCTGAAATAATTCCTCCTAGTAAAGACATCAAACAATATTTACCATTGGATGAAAATACTCTTTCTCCAATAAAAATTGAAAATGGTTATATTTTAAAATTATTTTATAATTTGAAAAATAATAAACCTTTGGCGTTATCCTTTGGTTCCAACGGTGATTTACTAGTTCATCTCAAGTCAGGAAAAGTTATATCTTTATCTGATAAAAATATGGATATGATTGCTGATTCCGAATCGGATTCAGATGAAGTAATTGTTCTAGATAATGGGTTAACTGTGAATGACACGTCTGGAAATAGTTATTCAATAGAAGAGAACAAACTAGTTAAATATAAAACATTTGCTGGAAGCATTAGCGACAAAACAACAATCTTGAGTGGTTTTACTCAAACAAGTGGAGAGATGATCGGTAATTTGAAGCACATCATTATGAATGATAATAATCTATTTATTGCGGATGATAAAACAAACCTCATTTATATCTTAACTCAGGACTAATTATTTTTTCCACGAGCATCATGACATTGATTTTTCTTATCATTGCATAAACTTTGACACGTGGAGTCATTCAAATAAATATCAGGACAACCAGAAACTTCAGGATTATGGTACACTTCGCGCAGCTTCCACTTGGTGAACATACATATTGCAAACGATCTTGAGTCGGGGCTGCTACAACATTTTCTTGACAAAAAGGATTTAATTTTTCGTTTGATGAAGAAACACCATAATTAAACTGACATTCAGGACCGCATCCGTTTCGACATCCAATTTTGTCAATTATTTTATCAGAAGAATATTCGAGGTTTGCATATAATTGGTATGACTTTGGGCAGTCACTTATCTCTGGAACGTATGTGTATGACAAATTGTTTTTTGGATCGCAAGGAATTTTATCTAGTAAATTCAAGTTTCCGTTCAAAAAAGGATTTTTACACGAAGGTATCGTCTGTGGATAGCATTCATCATCTTGTTGATATTCCTCAATCGTCTTTTTAATTCTGTCAATTTGCCCTTTTCTAATGGCATCTCTGGCCTTTTGTAATTGAACTGGACCAAAGACTACAGAGAAAATTGATAACAGGCCTAAAACCACTAATACCACAAGTATTTCTATTAGTGTAACTCCTCTATTTTTAGTTTTATTTCTTTTTTTTACCACAATTTTGGCCCGAATAAAAATAACTCCGAGATAAGTGCAATTGATGCTCCGAAAAGAACAACTGCAGCAGATATGTCTTTAATTTGTCTGGCCTCTTCTGAAATTTCTTTAGAATGAAGATCTACAACTTTTTCTATGACAGTATTGATCAACTCCAGAGTAATTACTATTGAGATGATAATAAGTAACGCTACAAATTCGAGATTGTTAAATTTTAAAATTTTCGCAATTACAATTGTTGCGAGCGCTGCAACAAAATGAAACCTTAAATTTGGTTCGCTTTTTAAAGCATCTTGTACTCCATTGATTGCATATTTAAAGCTTTTAAGCATCTCGTATTTAGTATAACATGTACTCACTATGATGATAACTTTTCTTGCAAGTGCCTTAATTTGGCTTATGTTTTTTGGATTAATTGTTTTGTGGGTGATTGATGGAAAAATTAAAAGGGAGACTGTAATTCATGCTGTTTTTTCATTCTTTGTTGCATGGACTGTATCAGAGCTGATTAAATATATTTTTCCTACACTCCGTCCCTTTCAAGTTCAAGATCTGATACCTTTAACTGCTACAATTCCTGGAGATGGGGCATTCCCTTCAAGTCATACTGCCGTAGCCTTTGCCTTATCAGTAACTATACTTAAACATGATAAGAAAGTTGGTGTTTTGTACCTTATTATGGCTGGTTTAGTCGGTATTGCCAGAATTATGGCACATGTTCATTATCCTATAGATATTGTAGGTGGAGCTATTTTAGGAACTGTAATTTCGCGATTGACATCTGGCAAACACTTTGTTAGACTGCTAAATCGATGAGAAGCGTACCAATAATACCAATACGGGGTTCAGTTGTTTTTCCAAATACGGATACACTACTTTCATTCACTAGACCAAACTCTGTTTCCGCTGCTGATTCTGCTTTTCAAAAAGATAGACTTGTTGCAATATTTACTCAAAAAGATGCAAGGATTAATGACCCAGAAAAGTCTGATCTGTTCGAGATCGGTACTTTAGTAACAATTACCCAAATGATGTCGGTCGATGATGGGGTACATGCTCTTGTTCGTGGGCAGGTAAGGGTAAGACTTTCTGATATCGTATCTCAAAGTCCATATCTAGTAGGATCTGTCGAAGAAATTCCTGATGTGATAGACGATTCAACAGAAGTGTTAGCTCTTGCAAAGAACCTGTCAGAAACATTTAAAAAGGCATTAACACTAGGAAAAACTGTTGAGGTTTTATCTGTTGTTAAATTAATCATCGACAATTCAAATCCTTCAGAAATTACCGATCAAATTGCAACAGTTTTAGATATCAAACCGTATGAAAAACAGATGCTTCTAGAGACCTTTCCATTAATAGACAGAATGAAAAGAGTTCAAGAACTTCTCGCTAAAGAGATTACTGTTTTAGAAATTGAGAAAACCATATCTTCAAATACTCAAGCCCAGTTTGATGACATTATGAAGAAAAATATATTAAGAGAAAGGAAAAAGGCGATTGATAAAGAGCTTGGTGCAATTGAAAATAAAGAAGATGGAGACGGTGAAGTTGGGTCAGAAGAAGTCAAAGAATATAAGAAAAAAATTGCTGACGCTAAAATGCCAAAAGAGGTGGAAGAAAAGGCTTTAAAAGAATTAGCTAAACTTTCAAAAATGTCTTCATTTAATCCTGAATCAGGTTTCCTTAGGAATTACCTTGATTGGCTTTGTGATGTTCCGTGGAGTGTGGTAACCCCCAATAACGTGTCAATTGTAAAGGCTGGAAAAACGATGAATAAAAGGCATTATGGTTTGAAAAAAACCAAAGAAAGAATTTTGGAATATCTTTCTGTAATGAAACTCTTAGAAGAAAGAAAACAAAAAGGTAAAGACGATAAATATCAACCAACTATTCTGTGTTTTATAGGTCCACCTGGTGTTGGTAAGACTTCAATCGGTAAAGCAATAGCTGAGGCAATGGGCAGAAAATTTGCACGTATCTCTCTTGGTGGAATTCGTGATGAAGCAGAAATAAGAGGACACAGAAGAACCTACGTTGGGGCTCTTCCGGGAAGAATTATCCAAGGAATTAAAACTGCAGGAACTAGAAATCCTGTTTTTATGCTTGATGAAATTGATAAAGTTGGAGCAGATTTTAGAGGAGATCCATCTTCAGCACTTTTGGAGGCATTAGATCCAGAACAAAATAAAGAATTCTCCGATCATTATCTTGAAGTTCCGTTTGATTTGTCCGAAGTCTTTTTTATAGCAACTGGAAATGTGATGGAAACAATTCCATCAGCTCTTCGAGATAGAATGGAAATAATTCAATTTGCTGGTTACACAGAAGAAGAGAAGTTTGAAATAGGAAAGACTTTTATCTGGCCAAAACAAATTAAAAATCATGGATTAGATGACCGTGGTATAACAATTACAGACAAAGCATTGAAGTTAGTCATCTCAAAGTACACCAGAGAGTCTGGAGTTCGTAACTTGGAAAGAAACTTATCAACTGCTATCCGAAAGGTGGCAAAGTTGGTCGCTGAAGGAAAGAAATATCCAAAAACAATTAAAGAAGTAAACATTAGGGAATACCTTGGGACATTTAAGTACTCATCATTAATTGCTGAAAAGAAAAACGAAGTAGGTATGTCGACAGGCTTAGCAGTTACTTCAGTCGGTGGAGAAATATTATTTATTGAAGTTTCCTTAATGCCAGGACGTGGAAGGTTAACTCTTACAGGTCAATTGGGAGATGTTATGAAAGAATCTGCTCAAGCAGCTCTTACATGGACAAGATCAAATTACAAACTTTTAGGTTTAAAACCTGATTTTTCATCTAAACTCGATATCCATATTCATGTTCCAGATGGTGCAGTTCCAAAGGATGGTCCTTCAGCAGGAACATCAATTACTACGGCTCTAGTGTCTGCTTTAACAAAGATTCCAACAAGAAGAGATACTGGTATGACAGGTGAGATAACACTTCGTGGAAAAGTTACAGAAATAGGTGGATTAAAAGAAAAATCAATTGCAGGGCACAGAGCAGGACTTAAAACTATAATTTGTCCAAAAGAAAATGAAAAGGATATGGAAGATATGCCAGAAAAAGTTAAAAAAGATATCAAGTTTGTCTTTGCAGAAAAACTTGAAGATGTTTTGTCAGTCGCCCTCACCAAATGGCCAATTGTTTAATTTTTTGTCCTTTGTGACGCTTTAGTCGTAGTCTCAAGCGGAGCTAAGCGAAGCGAAGGAGACCGTTCTATTTCGGTCACCTAAAATGAATTGTTTATCTCCTATTTTCAATCAAAAAAGGTAGTTTCACTCAGTGAACTTGTAGTTAAAATGAGGTATGATTCACGCATGAAAAAAGAGAAAGAGTTTATAGTTGTCCAAAATGTGGGAGTATTCACACAATCAGAAAAGGAGTTAGGAGAGGAAAAATTAAGTATTTTTGCAAAATATGTGGAGCTTGGTTTCAGTTAAACAGAAGGCCAAAATTAAACAGTTCTTCTTTGGTTACAGACCATTTTTTAGGTTTATCATTTAGATCCCTAGGTTCAAAATCAGATGTTTTAGGAAGCACAGCTTACAGAAGATATCAATCTCAGATTGAAAACAAGTTGCAATGTATTGATATCACAAGACTTTATTGTTCTAAATTTTGTGGAATACTTTTAGTTGATGGAAAATATATCAAAGTTAAAGGATACGAAAGAAAAATACCAGTTATCTATGGAATTGATTATCTCACACACGACATTGTACATTTTGTGCTTGGTCCATCTGAAAATTACAGATTATTACTTAAGTTTTTCTCTTCACTAAAGTTATCAAATTATCCACTTCAAGCAATTGTTTCAGATGACAATCAGAACACGCCACAGGCGTGTTTAAAGGTTTATCCTACTGCAATCTGGCAACTTTGCCAGAATCACTACAAACAAAATATTAGAGGTACTTTAGGACTTTACAAAGACCTATCACACCTTAAATTTATGAATGAAATTGAAGTTCTTTTTTCAAGAAAAATGGAAACAGGAGAATTCAAAAAACTAGCTTCAAAAATATATGACAGATACAAGGGAAACAAACTAGAAACACAAATTATGCTTGATATTGCAAAAAGATCTCCTGATCTTTTTGCATATACAAAGGTTCATCATGTTCCTAGAACAAACAACTTAATTGAAAGCTTCAACTCACATCTTGAAGGGAGATTAAAAACAATTAAAGGATTTGAAAACTTCAAAACGGCAAAACTCTGGTTAAACCAATATTTTATTAAAAGAAGAACAAAAAAGTTTACAGACTGCACAAAACATTTCAAGAATTTAAATGGAAAATGCTCGTTAGAAGTTACCTTAAAAGACCCCTATATTTTAAAAGATGTTTTGAAGCTAATTAATTAAAATCAGGTGACCGTTTATGCAACGGTATCCAGCGAAGTGGAGACCGTTACATTTCGGTCTCCTAAAACACACTGATTTTACTATACTTTCGGCCTAAAAAGGTAGTTTCACTAAGTAAACGCTTCTACAACCAATTTCAGCATTGTCCGAGTAATCGGACGAAAGTGTTATTATTTTAACGAAAAACAACAAATCATTTAAGGCTAAACAAGTGACCGTTTATGCAACGGTATCAGCGAAGTGACGCTTATGAGAGTCGGACTCATATTTCTTGGATGAGAACCAAGTGTCCTAGCCGTTAGACGAAAGCGCCGTAATTCATAGTATACCAAAAATTATCGATTTCAGTTTGATATACTCTGATTCATTGACAGAGTTGACAAGTAGGGTATAATTACAACATATGAATTTTAATTCCAACAAATTTACTAAGTACTGCCTAATTAAGGCCGACTAATTTGTTGGAGGGAAAAGACATATCTCTCCACAGAATGGGGGGATTTTTTATTTTAATAAACATACATGACTAAAAAAATACAACTAACAGCAAAAGGACTTGAGGCTCTTAAAAACGAGCTTAAAGAGTTAATTGAAGTCAAACGACCATTTTTGGTTGATAGACTTTCTAATGCCCGTTCTCAGGGTGATTTATCTGAAAATTCTGATTACCAAAATGCCAAAGAAGAATTAGGCTTCTTGGAAGGAAGAATTGATGAACTCACTGATGTCATTAATAATGCAAAAGTAGTCAAAGACTCTGGAAACTCAAACTTGGTAGGAATGGGTACAAAAGTTACTGTTAGGGTTAATGGAGTCAAAACAACCTTTGAAATAGTAGGTGAATGGGAAGCTGATATGTTAAAGAAAAAAATTAGCCACACTTCACCTCTTGGATCTTCGCTTGTTGGTAAAAAAGTTGGAGAAAAAATTGAAGTAGAAGCACCTGTTGGTAAGATACTATACGAGGTTGTAGCAATTGATTAAAAAACAAATCAATTTTAAATTACAACCTCCTAAATTAGGAGGTTTTTTAATATATAATGTAATTATGCACTGGGCAGATAAAATAGCGACCGAAATTATAAAATCTGGAAAATATACGCCTTACTGGGCCGATGATATGAAGACTCCATCTGGATATGCTCATATCGGTTCAATGCTGGGGCCTGTTGTGCACAGTGCAATTTATAGAGCCTTAAAAGATCAAGGAAAAGAAACGGTATTAACTTATGTATTTAACGATTTTGATCCTGCAGATGAATTTCCTTCAATTTTAAAAGAAGCTCTTGAGGGTCATCAAGGAAAAGCTTTAAAAATGTGTCCTTCACCTTCTCCAGAATTTGATAACTTGGCCGATTTCTTGGCAGATGATTTAAAGAAATCAATTGAATATTTAGGATTTGAAGCAAAATATATTTCAAGTTGGGATTTATATAAAGCCGGAAAATTTGATGGTGTAATTAAAATGGCACTCGATAATTCTGAAAAAATTCAAGATATTTACCAAAAAATTTCTGGAAGTCAGAAAAAGAAAGGTGGTTGGTTACCTTTTCAAACGGTATGTGAAAAATGTGGAAAATTGGGTACAACCAGAGTATATGAATGGGATGGAGAAAAAGTTACCTATAAATGTGAACCAAAACTTGTTACATGGGCAGAGGGGTGTGGGTATGAAGGAAAAGTAACTCCATTTGGTGGAACAGGAAAATTGCCATGGAAAATTGATTGGGCAGCTCACTGGGCTGTAATTGGAGTAACTATTGAAGGAGCTGGCAAAGATCATGCAAGTAAGGGTGGAAGTTATGACATTGCAATGACAATTTGCAAAGAAATCTTTAAATATCCAATGCCATATAAATTACCAATCGAATTTTTACTTATTGGAGGTAAAAAAATGTCTTCTTCAAAGGGAGTTGGCTTAAAAGCTCATGATTTGGTAAAGATATTACCAGCAGAAGTAGCAAGATTCCTGTTTATAAACAAAGACATAAATAAACAAAGCAACTTTGATCCATATGCAACAATGGCAATTCCTGATTTATTTGATGAATATGATAAATGTTGGGAAAGCTATACAAAAAATACAGACGAAGATTTGGCACGAACTTTTGTGTTGTCTCAAATAAATACAATACCAGAAAAAGAAAAGGGATTTTTTGCACCGAGATTTAGAGATATCGCAAATTATTTATCACAAGGATTAACGGATAATGAAGTCTTGGCAAAAATTACAGACATTAAAAAAGGCAAGGTTGATGATTCGGAACTTTCGGTTTTCGAAAAACGATTAAAATATGCAAAAATTTGGCTTAAAGACTTTGCTCCAGATGAATATAGATTTGAATTAACTTCTGAAATTCACGAAAAGGCAAAAAACTTAAGTGAGTTACAGAAAAAATATTTATCAGAAATTATTAAAATTTATAACAATGATGAAACTGCCGAGTCGTTGCAGATTTCTCTTTATGAACTTACTAAAAGTATGGGCATTCCAACAAAAGATGGATTTGCTGCTATTTATTTATCGCTAATCGGCAAAACTCACGGACCACGTGCAGGCGCACTACTTATAAATATTGGTAAAGAAAAAGTTATTGAAAGATTTAGGTCTTTACTTAAATAAAAAAGGTTGTAAATTACAAACATATAAACATATGGCAAAAGCAGTTAAGAAAGTAACAAAAGCAGTAAAAGAAGTTAAAGTTGTTAAGCAAACCAAAACTTTAAAAGAAATTTTGTCAAAGTTTGATATAAAATTATCTCCAGAACAAATGAAAGAAAAGATTTTAATGTTAAGAACTGACATGTCACAAGCAATTAATCTTTCAACTTCGACATCTATTCTTGCACTTTTGTTATTTATTGGTGCACCATCAGTATTTCCTGAAATAATTAATCCTTATTTGCCATCTTCATTAAAAATAATGCAGGCAATTGTAATAGTTCCATCATTTTTTTGGATATTAACAATTTTAGGAAATATGGCAAAATTTGTGATGATAGTAAGACTTCAGAAAAAACTTTCATCTAAGTAATGATATCTCGCGAAGAAGCACTCAAATTAGTTACCACTTGGACAGAAAACAGAAATTTAATTAAACACATGCTGGCTGTTGAAGCTGCAATGGGAGGACTCGCCAAACATTTTGATGGAAACGAAAATATGTGGAAAATTGCAGGGCTGTTGCATGATGCAGACTATGACAAATATCCAAAAGAGCATCCAAATAAAATAATTGAAGAACTAGAAAAAAGAAACGAACCAACAGAAATTATAGATGCAATTAAAGCACACACATGGGAATATCGAGAAGGTTTCCCTGAACCAAAAAATAATCTTGAATGGAGTCTTTACTGCTGTGATGAATTAACGGGATTAATTGTTGCTGTTGCGCTTGTGAGACCAGAAAGAAAACTATCAGTTGTAACTGTAGAAAATGTTTTGTCTAAATGGAAAAAGTTAGACTTTGCAAAAGGAGTGGATAGAAAAAATATAGAAATGTGTGAAGAAAAATTAGGAATTAAGTTACCTGAATTTATTGAAATAGTTTTGAAATCAATGAAGAATATTTCTGGTGATTTGGGATTATAAAATGGAGCTGTAGTAGTATAGAGATATCAATAAACGTCAGAATCTGTAATAGATAAAGCACCGAGTAATTCTTTTTTTGAAAGTAAACCTTTACTAAAATCTGACATTAGTCTCCTTTCTTGCATAGCAATTGCTTCCGTTTTTTCTTTAGATGCCTCAAGTGTTTTTTTAAGATGCTCGATATTTAAACTTGGATCGTTTACTTCATATTTTAATATTGACTGAATACGCTTTATTCGAAACTGATTTTTTAAAGAACCTATGCCCAATGTTAAGTCGAGAGGGTGATGGACAAGAGCCAGCCGTAATCTCTTTGAACATCCTTCCCAAAAACTATCCCATTCTTCATACATAGTTTCAGCAAGGTTACTAAAAGTAAACCATTTAATGTTTGGTAAATTTATTGGTTCTGCTGAAGATAAATGATATGTGGCCATGGCTGTAAGTTGTCTGCCATGATTATTGCTAAAAAAAAGGAATCTGTTTTCGGTTAATTGAGCTGACACATCTGTAGTAACCCAAAATAGATTAAAGCGACCGGGTTGGGTCTCTAACTCAGTTTCTTCTTTAGCTTCTCTTGTCAAACTTTTGAATATCCCATTAATTGAGAATTTTTGACTTGGTATATCATCTTCTCCTATGTGTCCAATTACTGGCAAGTCTAATAGCTGCTGATCTTCCCATTGTCTAATTTGAAGACCTATTTGCGGTTCAGCCCCCGCACCTATACTTGAAAGTGGATCAGTCGCAAGCAGCATACCTGCAGATAATTTATAAGCCTGTTGATTTTTTCCGTACGTATCCATAAAGTCTGGTCTGTTGCAATATCTGACCTCCTTAATTAACTTTCTAGGTTCTACATAACTATATATTTCACCGGACTCTAATTTTGTTGGTTGAATATCTTTATCTTTATTATTTATTATGGCGACAGCCACAGATTCATCAGGTTCTTTTTCGTGAAATTTATACAATTCGTTTCGCTGTCGATTTTCAGCCATATCTATATTATAGACTATCTGTGCCTGCTTTGTGTTTTTAGAACTACCTCTGATTAATAATAATTACAAATTGTTTTAAAATTTGATGCATGATATATTAGATGAATTAAATTTATGAACAAATTTATTGACCTACAAGAAATTAAATCGGATGAACTGGTTAACAGTATTCTTGCTGAATTGATTGATTATCCGAAATATAAAAGTCTGGTGGCAATGTGGGCATCAGGTTTACCTGTTCCAAAGACTATTATTATAGGGAATGTCGACGAAAGTACAGAGAAACTGTGCAATAAAGTGTTACGTAAATGGAAAACAAACGAAGTTGTAGTTAGAACCGATGTTGCTGGTGGTGCTGTTCAAGCACCAAGTGTACAAGGGTGCAAAATCGATGAGGCTTGGGTCAACATAAAAAATTTTTTCAAAATGGGTTATCTTCCAATGGTCATTTCGACCGGAGATATTTTCCATAATGCTTTTTCTACGAATGTTTTAGTTGACCCATGTGATACTAAAAGTTTTTATATTGAGGCAGTCGGAGCTGGTTTTTGTGCTACTGACATTAACAAAAGAGATATTATTACTGAAAGCGGAATCATGATTAATGATAGCGGTACTATTAAGTTGATTAACTATCAGGTTGTAGATAGTATGTGTTATAAAAAATATGTAAATAAGGTGAAAGAGAATCAAATAAATAAAGAGGTCGTTAAACGGGGTAAACCATTTGATAGTAAAAATGAAGCTAAGTTGTGGGTTGATGATTTTTTGAGTAAAAATAATGCCTTGTTATTAAATAGTCCTAAATATAAGCCAGTAGCTCCAAACTACATTCATAAAATATCTAGTTTTGTTCCGTCAATGATAAAAGCTGGAAAAATTATGAATTTTGAAAACGAAAAATTTATCGTATCCTTGGCTTTTGTGTTGGAAAATGGTAAGGAAAATCCATACTTTTTTGATATACATCCATTTAATGGTTACAAAAAATGACCTGATGAATAAAAAAATATTGTTTGAAAATCTTGTTATAGTGAGAAAATTGAATTTGCTGTCGTCGATAGAAAAAGCAAAAGACGCGAGAGACAATGCTCCGGATGCAACTGAAAGTCATTCTGATACTAGGAGAAATCAGGCAGAAAAACTTGTGGTTGCGTTAGAAATTGAATCTTCTGCACATTAATCCCCAGCCTTTAGGCTGGTGGAGCAAGTATAGTTTGTGGCATACTTGAGGGAAATGTTAAAGTACTGGCATGGTGCACACACAAAGCACAGAATTATGATTCATTTGGTATTTTTACCAAAATACAGAAAAAGGATATTACGTGGCAAAGTAGCTACAAGACTTAAAGACTTATTCTTCAAAGCATGTGAGGTTAACAACTGGTGGATTGAAGAAATTACAATATTGCATGATCATGTACATATGCTTATACAAATCCAACCAAACTTGTCCATCTCAAAAGTTGTTAACCAACTGAAAGGTGGTTCATCAAGAATCTTAAGGAAAGAATTTCCAGAGTTAGAAGAATTTCTTTGGGGTGACTCATTCTGGTCTGATGGCTACTTTGCAGAATCAGTGGGTGCAACAAGTTTCATCCAGGTTAAAAAATACATTAAAAATCAAGTGGAAAGTATGCCACAGAAGGGGTAAAACCATGGCATTTATGCCATGTGTTTTTTATTTATATGCATTAATGAAAATTGAGAAAAAGATTGCTGACACGAAGTTGGTATATATTGAGATACAAATTAATTCTGAATTCAAAAAGCTTTTAGTTGTTCCTGTAGGAATGGGTGGATCAGAACTGAATAATATTCGCTTTGTCTCGATTGATACCCCTCTTGGTAGTCTGCTTGCGCAAAAGGGAGTAGGAGACGTGTTTGAATTCAATAGCCAAAATATTAAGGTCTTAAAAATTGAATAGCATTTTTGTAAACTTAGATTTATACTTACACTATGCTTGACATAAAATTCATTCGAGAAAATGCAGAGTTTGTAAAAAAGGCCACCAAGGATAAAGGCTTTGATGAAACTGTTATAGACAAACTTCTTGTTGTTGATAAAGAGAGGAGAGAGTTCATAGGAAAGAGTGAAGAGATAAGAGCCAAGAAAAACAAATTAGGAAGAGATGATGTTGAAGAAGGCAAAAAGTTAAAAGTTGAGTTAAAAGAAATTGAAGAGAAGTTAAAAATAAAAGAAGAAGAATTTGACTCAATAATAATTAAAATTCCAAATGTCTCTGCAACTGACGTTAAAATTGGTTCTGAAAAAGACAACGAAGTAATTAGAAAAGTTGGAACTCCAAGGGAATTTTCGTTTAATGTACGAGATCATGTTGATATTGGCCAGATTACAGATTCTATTGATCTCGAAAGAGGAACAAAAGTTGCACAATCTGGCTTTTATTATTTTAAAAATGATGCAGTACTTTTAGAGTTAGCAATTGAGCATTACGCATTTGAGAAATTAATGTCTAAAGGTTTTACCCCTGTAATTACCCCAAACGTTGCAAAAGAAAGAAATATTGTAGGCTGTGGATTCCAAGCAAGAAGTGATAATGAAAGACAGATATATCATTTAGAAGGTGAAGACTTAGATTTAATAGCAACAGCTGAAATTACCTTGATGGGAATGCATATGGATGAAGTGGTGGACTCTAAAAAGTTACCAATTAAATACGTAGGACTTTCAAGTTGTTACAGAAAAGAAATTGGAAGTTATGGAAAAGACGTTAGGGGAATACTGCGAGTCCATGAATTTAAAAAGATAGAAATGGTTGTTTTATGTCTTGCTGATGATTCAGATAAAATTCATGAAGAACTGCTCTCAATTGAAGAGGAAATTTATCAAGAACTTGGAATTCCTTACCAAGTTATTAAAATGGCAACAGGTGATTTGGGAAATGCAGCATCAAGAAAATATGATCTTGAGGCTTGGATGCCTTCACAGAATAAATATAGAGAAATAACGTCAGCAAGTAACACTACTGATTTTCAAGCTAGAAGACTTAATATAAAAGCAAAAGTTGGAAATGAAAACATTTATGTTCATAGTTTAAATGGAACCGTAGCAACCACGTCGAGAACTGTAATTGCGATTTTGGAAAATTATCAAAATGAAGACGGATCAGTCAATGTCCCGCTAGCCCTTCAAAAATGGATGGGCAAGGAAAAAATCGAAATTAGAGTTTAAAATATTTTTTATTCTTCAGTTTTTCTGGCAATTCACCTAATTTTATTGGAAGATTGCCAAAAGTTTCCACATCTTTTGTGGCTAGATCTAAGGCATTGTAACTTGATCTATCTTTATTTGCATTCGATAGATAGACGACTCCATGGGCGAGGTTAATGCGGCATTCTGGAAGACCAATTATTTCACAGGCTCTAAATACGCTATTTGCAACAACCAATGCAGTAGGCTGGGCTATACCAATATCTTCTGATGCAAATATAACCATCCTTCTGGCAATATAGAGTGGATCTTGGCCGGCTGTTATCATTCTGGCAAGATAATAAAGGGCAGCATCAGTATTTGATGCTCTTATTGATTTTATAAATGCTGAAATAGTGTCATAAAAATTGTCACCATTTTTGTCAAAACTTAGAGCTCTTTTTTGCATTGCTTCCTCTATTTCTTCAACACTTAAATTTATACCTCTACTTAAACTTGCTGCTATCTCTAAAGTGTTTATAAGTATCCTTGCATCACCGTTTGAAGCAGTTATCAAGAAAGCGCAAGCTTTCTTATTAATTTTAATATTTAAATGTTTTGTAACTTTTTTTGCAATTTCTTTTAAATTTTCTTCACTAAGTTGTTTTAGAACTAAAACTCTACATCTTGATAAAAGAGGTGAGATAACTTCAAAAGATGGATTTTCAGTTGTTGCACCAATTAAAATAATATCTCCATTTTCTACGTGTGGAAGAAGCTTATCTTGTTGAGCTTTATTAAATCTGTGTATTTCGTCTAAAAATATAATAGGTCTTTCAGACAAAACTGCTTCGATATCTTTCACTTTTGTATTAACTGCGGAGAATTCATAAAACTTTCTACTGAGTTCTTTAGCAATAATTCTTGCTAGTGTAGTTTTTCCTACTCCTGAAGGACCATGAAGAATCATAGATGGTAGATTAGCAGATTTGCTGATTAGAAGCTTAGTAATAAAACCATTAGGACCTACTAAATGTTCTTGACCAATAAAATCAGATAATTTTGAAGGTCTTAATATTTCTGCAAGAGGTTGCATTAATTTGGTTTTTTTGGAACAAATCCTATTTTAGTAACTACTGTCAAATCATCATTTGTTTGAAGATTCTCTTTATCATCGTGATTGCCATTTTGAACTCGTACTTCGTGTGAAATCATTTCCAATGCACCTGTTCTATTCATTGTCTGACGAATGTATCCTCTTGTTTTTTTAACTAATTCAGCCATTTCGTCTAATAATGTTCTTTCTCTTCCACTCATATTATTGGTAGTGTAGTACAATTTATCAATGATTGGAACGACAGTATTGGAAGAGAGAGAATCTAAATACAATGGACACATAAAAGTTGTTCGTACGTGGGGTATGGGAACATATATTCAAGCAGGAGGATTTAATCCGATTCAATCGGGGCTGACACAATCTGGTGGAATTGTTGAAAGTATCTGGAATTCTACTTTAAAACAAATTCACAGTTCACAGTTGACCATTCACAGTATTCTGGTTTTAGGTCTAGGAGGAGGGACTTTGGCAAAGTTGCTTCGAAAAAAATATCCAGATGCAAAAATTACTGGTGTCGAAATCGATCCAATCATGATTGAACTTGGTAAAAAGTATTTAGATCTAGATAAATATAATATCGATATCAAAATTGCAGACGCCAACAACTTTAACCTAAACGCTATACTCTATTGACCTAATTATCGTAGATATGTATGCAGGTGATAATTTTCCACAAGAATTTGAGAGTAAAGAATTTTTGAATAAACTAAAAAAAAATCCTTTAGTTATTATAAACAGACTTTATTACGGCGAAAAACGACCTGATACTGTAAGGTTCGGTAATAGATTAGAAAAGATTTTTAAAAAGGTTACATGGTTCTACCCCGAAGCAAATTTAATGTTTCTTTGTGAAAATCAATTGAAATAGTATCTTGTACTTCTTTCTGTAAAGAAAAATTGAGGGACTTCATAATTTTTGGCTTAATGGAACTAATGTGTTGTTTTTCTAATCCTGTTTTGTTTTATTATCGGCCTTCATTTTTTCAAAGTTGTAATAATATACAAACCATTTAAGGTAACTTTCCCAACGAGTCTTTTTAAGGCCTTTATGTCTTAACCATCTTTGTCCTATATGCCCAAATGTAGCTTCAATTTCATTTGTTGTTTTTGGCATAGTTGGGTGGTCTAAAAACTTGAATGAGGTTTTTGGAAGTTTAATTAGGATCCTGACAGCTTTTCTCACACCTTTATGAATATACCAACTGTGGCCAGAATCATCTGTCCTCATCTCTTTCAGAAAGAAGAAATTAGCCTTAACCCAATCTTTTAAGATTGTTTCCCAGTATTTCAAAGCTTCATGACTTTCTATGAACCAAATGTGGTTTGCAATTTTTATTAATTCTTCAATTCTTCTATCTTTTGAGTGTCTACCAAGTGCATTTACAATATCTCTATGCATATGAGCAAGACATATCTGATGTGGAGAGTGGGGGATACACTTCATCAACCGCAGAACAAATGGCAGTTCCTCCATCTGTTACAGAGCCTGAAAATGTGTATTTTAATTCCTCCTTTATGAACCTCAAATCCTTAACTATTTTTGTTGAAGCCTCTCTACCAGCAATAGATACATGCAAAAGGTACAAAGTTCCACTTTGTCTATACAGCATCAAGACAAACCATCTTCCAAACCAAAGCCCATCAATCAAAAGATATGCAGTATCAATTCTTCCAGACAAAGTTTGATCAAATCTAGGAAGTTTTGGAGGATCAAGAAGCAATAACTTATGAAATTCACCCTCCAAATATCTTACAGACAAACCTGAGACAGAAGACAGCATTTCATATGTCAAACCCCACAAAATATACTGTCTGAAAAGATCAACTACTTTAAAATCTTTCTTTTTATTGTGGTAAATTCTTGAAGTTTTACAAACTTTACAAAACCATCTTTTCTTTCCAGTTCCAGTCTTTCCCCACAGAAACATTTTACTATTACAGGATATGCACAAAAGTGTTCTTTGACCCATTGAATACTATTCAAACTCAAAATGAGGCGTATTATCAACTATATCTTTCTGTTATATCAACACACTATGCTATTAAGCCTAATTTTTTCTAGGAAGTGGAATTGGATTTACAAACGGTAGAGAAAATCCAGTAACCTTTGCGACTATTAGCAAAAATATAACTGAATTAATTACTCCAGCAATAATATTTCCCAAAGTAGATTTACCAAAAATGACATCAATTCCTACGAAAATAATAAGTACTGGCCAGTAGGAAAATAAATTTTGCCAAAATTTCCAGATATTGTGAAATACATAAAAACCTAGGTTCTCAAGTAAAAAAGAAGCTCCTAAAAGTACTAATAATACCCCTCCAAATATTCTTCCGTTTCCATTTTTAACTGCATCTTGAGACTTTGTTTTAATTTCTTCAACGTTTTCCTTAATGTAATCTTCTGATTTTTTACCAAGTGTCGATTTTGATGGAATTACTATCCAGAGAATAATATAGATCAATAGTCCAGATCCACCAAAAATAGTTATTAAAACTAAAATAATACGTAGGATTACTGGGTCGATATCAAAGTATTCTCCAAGACCACCACAAACACCAGCAATAACTTTATTGTTTTCGCTTCTATACAGTTTTGATAGATCGTTTTTGCTAGCCATATAAAAACAAGTATAATTCTGTTAGAATTACATTTCAAGCATGTTTAAAAATTTATTCAAGTTCTTAGATCTAAACCAAAGAGAGGTAGATAAACTAGGAAAAACTGTAGCATCGGTGAATGCTTCTGAAAATAAATACAAAAAGATAAAGACCGAGGATTTTGTTAAAGAGACCCAAAAATTAAAAAAATTAGTGACCAACGACCAATCTCTAACGACTGTCCTGCCATCCGCCTTTGCTCTTGCTCGTGAAGCATCGCTTAGAATTTTGGGACAAAGACACTATGACGTTCAGTTAATGGCGGCAACTGCCCTATTTGAAGGAAAAATTGTGGAACAAAAAACGGGAGAGGGTAAAACTTTATCCGCTGTCCCCGCTTTATATTTAAGATCTTTGACAGGGAAAGGTGTTCACCTTGTTACAGTCAATGACTTTTTGGCTCGCCTTGGGGCTGGCTGGAATGCCCCAGTCTTTGCACTTTTGGGTATGTCGGTTGGGGTAATCGTTCAGGAAAATAAATCCTTTGTCTATGATCCTAACTTCCGTGATGATAGCCATGGCGACGAGAGACTTGCTCATTTAAAACCTTGTTCTAGAAAAGAAGCCTATGCATGCGATATTACTTATGGTACAAACAATGAATTTGGATTTGATTATTTGAGGGATAATATGGTTCAAAGTTTAGATGAAATGGTGCAACGAGAACATTACTTTGCAATTGTTGATGAGGTTGATTCGATTTTAATTGATGAAGCTAGAACCCCACTTATTATTTCAGCACCTGATACTGAGCCAACTCAAAAATATTATCAATTCGCTCAAATTGTAGATAAATTACAACTAGATTCAGATTATAAGGTCGACGAAAAGTCTAAGAGCGCATCGTTAACTGAAACTGGTATTAATAAAGTAGAAAAAATATTGGGAGTCGATAACTTATACGAAAAAGATTTTGAAAGTATTCATCATATTGAAAATGCACTACGAGCAAGAAGTCTGTACCTTAAGGATAGGGATTATGTTGTAAATGACGCAGGAGTAACAATTGTCGATGAATTTACAGGTAGATTAATGACTGGTAGAAGGTGGTCAGATGGACTTCATCAAGCAGTTGAAGCAAAGGAAGGCGTTGTCATCCAACAAGAGAGTAAAACACTTGCAACGATCTCTTTCCAGAATTATTTCAGAATGTATACGCATCTCTCCGGTATGACAGGTACTGCAGTAACTGAAGCAGAAGAATTTAAGAAGATTTACAAACTTGATGTTGTTGCAATTCCAACTCATCGAGACAATGTTAGAATTGATGAAGGAGACTCTATTTACAAAACTCTTTCAGGAAAATATGGTGCAATCGCTGCAGAGGTTGAGGAAAGATATAAAAACGGCCAGCCAGTTTTGATAGGAACTACTTCAATTGACAAAAATGTAATTATTTCTGATTTGCTAAAAAGAAGAAAAATTCCTCACAATGTACTAAACGCCAAAAATCACGAAAGAGAAGCAGAGATTATTGCAAATGCCGGAAAGCTTAAGGCCATAACAGTTGCTACCAATATGGCAGGCCGAGGAGTTGATATTATTTTAGGTGGTGCAAAACCCGATGATAATGCAACTAAAAAAGAAATAGAAACTTGGGAAAGAGCACATAAAGATGTTACAAATGTTGGAGGACTCCATGTCATTGGAACTGAGAGGCATGAATCAAGAAGAATAGACAATCAGTTAAGAGGAAGAGCAGGAAGACAGGGAGATCCGGGGTCTTCTAAATTTTATCTTTCACTAGAGGATGATTTGATGAGGATTTTTGGTGGGGATCAAATAAAATCTCTGATGGATAAACTTGCAATACCTGACGATCAGCCAATAGAAAATGCGTTAGTAAGTCGTGCTATTGAACAATCACAAGTTAAAGTTGAAGGCTTCCATTTTGATACTAGAAAAAGGCTTGTTGAATTTGACGACGTTGCTAATCAACAAAGAGAAATTATCTATAAATTAAGAAGAAAAGTTTTGGAGAGTAAAAATTTAGAGGATGAGGTTTTGGAAAAGCTTGGTATTCATGCAGGTAGAATTTCACAAAGTGCAGCCATGCCTGCCGGAGAGGCAGGGAGTATGGATTACGATGAAATCGTTGCCGGATTTTTGGAAGTAGTTCCTTTTGATCCACAGTCTACAAAACAATTTAAGAAAGAACTTGAGAAAAGAGATAATCCACAGGCAATAGAAGAATTTTTAGAAGCAGTTTTTACTGATATGTATAAATCAAGGGAAGCGCAAGTTGGTGAGGAAACAATGCGCCAAGTTGAAAAGTATGCATATTTAGGAAGTATTGATCATCATTGGATTGATCACATTGATGCAATTGATGATCTTCGAAATGCTATTGGACTTCGCGCATATGGTCAACGTGATCCTCTTATTGAATTTAAAGGTGAAGCATATGAAATGTTTGAAGGACTTTTGGTACGAATCGATGAAGAGATCGCTAGAAGAATATTCAGAATTGGAGTTAACATTCCACAATCAGAAATTCCTACAAACATCACAACAACGGCTGTTGGCGATTCGTCGTTAGATAAAGACCAAAATCCTAAATCAAAAATCTTAAATCCTAAATCTAAGTTAGGTCGTAACGATCCTTGTTGGTGTGGTTCGGGCAAAAAATTTAAAAAATGCCACTTTCCAAAAGTTGGATAATCAGTATATTGTTAAATAATGGCAAAACAACAAGAACTATCATACGATACTAAATTAGTTTTGACTTTAGTCTTACTATTTTTGCTTTATCCTGCTGGATTAATTTTAATGTTTAAATGGATGAACTGGCCGAAATGGCTTAAGTGGGTGCTAACTTCGCCTGTAATAATTTTTATATTGGCAATTATTGCCACAATTATTATTGGATTTATGACCGCCTTTAGTCCTAAAGGCTCAACTGAAAAAGCAGAAGATCGATTTAATGACGTAACATATGAAAATACTTGTACAAAAGAATGTGCCAGTATTGCAACAGATAATACAATGGATTTTTGTATTCAAAAATGTGTGAGTGAACTAAAAAAGTAATAACTAAAACTTCTTGACTTCGGTAATGATTCGTATTAAGTTCAAGTAGAAGATCAATTGTTTCTAATAAAAACTTCATATCAAACAAGAAACAAATAGGATAGAATTAAGCGATGATTAAATTTGTATATTTTGATGTTGGAGGTGTGGCGCTTCAAGATTTTACTGGAAGAAATTATATTGAAGAAATTTCAACAAAAATAAAACTTGGTAAATTTGGTAGTTTGTATCATCTTTGGAATGTTTTACACAAAAAGTTTCGAACCATGTTTCCTCAAATTTACGAAAAATATATCTTAGGTAGAGTTAAAAAACTTGCTCAGAACAAATCAATTTGGTCAGTTATCGATAAGTTTGGCAAAACTTCTAAAATTGGATTACTCACAAATATGTATCCAGATTTACTTGATGCTATAAAAAAAGCAGGCTTGTTACCTAACAACAATTGGAATGCTGTTGTTGACTCAAGTGTAGAAGGTTTTGAAAAACCAGAAATGAGAATATATGAAATTGCAGAAAAAAAGAGTGGATTTAAAGGTAAAGAAATATTATTTATTGACAACACTAAACAAAATATCGATGCTGCAATCAAATTTGGTTGGAATGGTTTCTTATATAATCCAAATAATTGCCAAATTTCGAGTAAAAGGTTGTTTGAATATTATAAAAAAATATATGAAGATTAAATTCACTAAAGAATTAATAATAGTTTTTTTAATATGTGTTTTGGCTTTTTGTTTAAGAATTTATAAAATAAACACAGATCTTTTGTATCATAGAGATCAAGGTTTGGTCGCCATGGATATATACAAGATTTGGCATGATAAAAAAGTGTCTTTGCTTGGGGCACCTACCGACGTAGATGGCCTATTTCACTCCCCTGTGTATTATTGGATTTTAACCCCATTTTACGCACTTGGTCGCGGGGATATCGTTTATCCTGCTATTTTTCAGATCCTGATTGAAATATTGTCTCTACCTTTTTTGTATCTTGCGGTCAAAAAACTATTTAGCAAAGAAATAGCCTTTACTACATTAATATTTTATGCTGTGTCATATGGTTTAATATCATACAGCCGTTGGTTTATTACTGTTCCGTTTATTTTGCCTCTTACTAACATACTTCTGTACACTTTAGTTTTTGAAAAGGGAATTTTTATTAATTCATTAATCATTGGAATGATATCCCAAACTAATGCTGCTGTTGGTATTTTTTATTTGCCATTTTTGCTGTTTACTTTTAGGAAAAATTTAAATTTTAAAAATATTTTACTTTTGTTGATTGGATTTTTAATCCCTGCTATACCACTAGTGCTATTTCAATTTAGACATGATTTTATAACCATCAAGACGATTCTTAACTATTCAGGCAGCTCTTCTGCTGGTTTAGGTTTTTCAGTAGATGTTATTTTAAATCTTCTGCACATTAATCCCCAGCCTTTAGGCTGGTGGAGCAAGTATAGTTTGTGGCATACTTGAGGGAAATGTTAAAGTACTGGCATGGTGCACACACAAAGCACAGAATTATGATTCATTTGGTATTTTTACCAAAATACAGAAAAAGGATATTACGTGGCAAAGTAGCTACAAGACTTAAAGACTTATTCTTCAAAGCATGTGAGGTTAACAACTGGTGGATTGAAGAAATTACAATATTGCATGATCATGTACATATGCTTATACAAATCCAACCAAACTTGTCCATCTCAAAAGTTGTTAACCAACTGAAAGGTGGTTCATCAAGAATCTTAAGGAAAGAATTTCCAGAGTTAGAAGAATTTCTTTGGGGTGACTCATTCTGGTCTGATGGCTACTTTGCAGAATCAGTGGGTGCAACAAGTTTCATCCAGGTTAAAAAATACATTAAAAATCAAGTGGAAAGTATGCCACAGAAGGGGTAAAACCATGGCATTTATGCCATGTGTTTTTTATTAATCTAAAAATTTTATTTAGAGAAATCAATCATTTGATTTTGTTTCCATATTCTATTTTTACTACATTATTATTTTTTGCTGGTTTGTTTCAATTGAAAAAATATAAAAAGTTAGTTATTTCATTTTTATTAATACCATTTATCTTTTTGTCTTTTTATCAAAGGGGAGCGATAAGCTTCTTTTTTATTGCTGCCCTACCTCTGTCATCGGCAATACTTGTTAATGGAATTAGTTTTTTTTTCAAAATTAATTAGGTACACTTTTATAGTGGTGGTAGTTCTATTAAATATTTTATTACTTAAGAACATCTATGAACCAAACAATGCATTAATACCAATTGGAGATAAAAATATAATTACGATTGATGATAGAAAGAAAATAATTGACTGGATGTATTTACAAGCGAATGGCCAGGGATTTTCTGTATGGATTTATACAATACCCTATTTCCAAGATTATCCTTGGGAATATTTATTTTTAACTTATGCAAAAGACAAATATGGATACCAACCTGAAAGGACTGGTTCATTTTCCAAAAATGATCTTAATAGTTCTAAATACTTTTTTAATATTTACGAATTAGATGATGATAATCCTTCGAGACAGAGTACATGGTTTGAACAAATTGAAAAAAGCTTTGGTCTTAGCAAAGGATATTTTAATTCTCATGATGTACATGTTGAGTTAAGAGAAAAAGTCAGTTAATATGTCTATATTATGTATGAAAATAAAGTTAACTGGTTTAGCCTTGTGGGCTACGTTATTTTAACTGTAGTTGTTGCCTCAGGAATTTTTTATATATTAAAATCGATGGATGA
This sequence comes from Candidatus Woesebacteria bacterium, assembly GCA_963784785.1. Taxonomy (GTDB): domain Bacteria; phylum Patescibacteriota; class Microgenomatia; order UBA8517; family UBA8517; genus JAUYMM01. Next base: position 47,658 of record CAWASW010000005.1, read on the forward strand.
GCCAAAAATTAATGCTAAACCTAGTCAAAAAGTAGCAGTTGCAGAAAGCTCTCCTAAAAGAGATAATAGTAAAATGCAACAAGATGTGAAGGAACTAAAAATTGAAGATTTAGTAGTAGGTACCGGTGCAGAAGCTGTTTCAGGAAAAGAAATAACTGTTAATTATACGGGAACCTTGGTAGATGGTACTAAATTTGATTCATCTCTAAACCCAGGTAGAACTCCATTTGAATTTACATTAGGTGCTGGGCAAGTAATAGAAGGTTGGGATAAAGGCTTTAGTGGCATGAAGATTGGTGGTAAGAGAAGACTAACGATTCCCTCAAGTATGGGATATGGTGCTCAAGGAACTGGACCAATTCCTGGAAATGCCACTTTAATTTTTGAAGTTGAACTTCTTGGAGTTAAATAACATTATTGTGATATCATCATAATATGAAGTACTTTGATTCTCCTTTGTCTCTTAGTGATGTTGATATTGTTCATGAAACATACGGTGAATATGTAAAAATTACAGCTGATTTGGAAAATAATAGAATTGTTGTTGGGTGTGAACTTCATGCGGATGGTGAAAAAATTCTTTTAGAAAAAGGCGGTAATGACGATAATATCTGGGGTGGGGGAATTGATTTTATAATTAAGGACATAACTGCAACTGCGATGTTAAATTTGAGACCCAGATTAAATAACGATAGCATGGAAATTTTGGATCCAGCGAGAAGGTCTGATTTTATCGAATTGGTTAGAAAATATTTTAAAAAGCTATGGCTATAGATACACGTTCAAAAGAAGCAGACAAATTAGCAAATTTGTATCGTGCGGCTTTTTATATCGCAAAAGGAGCCGAAAAAATTGGGTTAGATTTTATTAAGAAAACTGATGAGGAATTTCCAGAAATGGATTTCTCAACCGATATTAAAAGGATGTATTGGGCAGAAAAAGTTTTTGATAGGTACGTTTTGTTAAAAATTAACATAAGTAAATGAAAATAAAAGTCATTGTAAATGACATGATGCAAAAGGGCTATGAATATCACTTAACTTCTTCGATCGGTAAAGATTTTGACCCTAATTTCACTCCTGAATTAACACCGAAAGAAATGTTAGAACTTGGTGTTTTTGGTGGTAAATACATGACAGATTGCAAAGATGAATTTCCAAAAGATTGGTATAAAAATGCAAAATTATGTCATGAATTTCATAATCCAAAATTAAATTTTTTCAAAATTAGTGCAAGTGAGTTTCTTTCTGTTTGGAGACAAAAAGGATGGATATTTGATGAAGATCCGAGAGGATGGGATACCGTTGCATAAACGGTCACTTGTTTAGCCTTAAATGATTTGTTGTTTTTCGTTAAAATAATAACACTTTCGTCCGATTACTCGGACAATGCTGAAATTGGTTGTAGAAGCGTTTACTTAGTGAAACTACCTTTTTAGGCCGAAAGTATAGTAAAATCAGTGTGTTTTAGGAGACCGAAATGTAACGGTCTCAGAGGATGGTTCCAATGGTATTGTAGATATTATATGGGTAGGAGAAATGAAAAAATAGATCAAATTCAGATCGAAAGGTGGAAGTCAATGAAAAGACATATTGCACAACTAGTCCTGACTTCGCCAACCTAGTTTTTATGTAACTTCTTGAGGCTAATTGTTTGTATTTTTATGTACTTTAGGGCACTTACTGTTTTATTTGCTAAAATTAGGTTTGAATGTACTTAAGAAAGGTCAAAAACAAATCTAATACATCAGTTCAAGTTGCCCAAAAAGTTTCAGGAAGAAGAAAAATAGTGAAGCACATTGGAACTGCAAGAAATGAGTTGGAGCTAATTGAACTTACAAAATTAGGCTTAAAATACATTGATGATTGTCGTATCAAAGAAGGAAGAATTTCACTTTTTGACAACAGATTTAATCAATCTGAACTTAAAGAGCTACTTTCAAAGGTAACTTTTGGCAAAGTAATGGATACTGTCTCTTACAATTTTTTTGATTTTTACTATCATTTTTTAGGTTTAAATGACTTAAAAGACAATTGTTTTAAGGATCTTGTTATTGCAAGAATTTTAAATCCAACTTCAAAACTTGAAACTAGAAATTATCTTGAAGAGAAATTAAATCACAAATACTCACTTACAGAAATCTACAGAGGCATGAAAAAAGCCTTTGATGGTGGCTACAAAGAGATAGTTGAGGATTTGTTATTTAATTTTGCCAAAACAAATATTTCATCTGTAATTTCAGTTTTATTTTTTGATGTCACAACTTTATATTATGAATCTTTTACAGAAGATGATTTTAGAAAAAATGGCTTTTCAAAAGACAAAAAATCAAATCAACCTCAAATAGTTGTTTCCTTAACAGTCACAAAACAAGGTTTCCCTGTTCATATGCAGGCTTTTGAAGGAAATACTTTTGAAGGCCACACAATGCTTCCTGTAATGAAAGACCTCATCAAAAAGCATTCCTTGAAAGACATTATTCTTGTTGCAGATGCTGGTATGTTAAGTGAGAAAAATACAGATGAATTGGAAAAAGAAAACTTAAAGTTTATAGTTGGAGCAAGACTTGGTAATTTAGACAAAACTATTTTTGAAAAAGTAATTAGTGTACCTAAAATAGATGGCTCTACAGAAAGATTTGAACTTACAAAAACTAAATTTTTAATTATCAACTACTCAGTCAAAAGAGCATCAAAAGACAAATCAGACAGAGAAAAACAATTAAAAAGAGCAAATTATGCACTAAATAATCCAAGCAACTTAACTAAAAACTACAAATTTCTAAAAAAAGAAAAGGGAATTAAAAAAGAATGGAAAATAAATGAAGCTAAACTTAAAAAAGCAGAACAGCTTGAAGGCTTAAAAGGTTATGTTACAAATGCACTAGAATTAACAAACACAGAAATAATTACCAAATATCAAGAACTCTGGCAAGTTGAAAAGGCATTTAGAATCACAAAATCAGACCTCCAAGCTAGACCAATATTTCATACAGCCAAAGAAAAAATATTAACCCACATGTTAATTGTTTTTACCAGTCTTGCAATTACAAGATATGCAGAAATTAAAAACAACAAAAGCACAAAAAAGATACTACAAATTCTATCAAGCTTAAAAGAAATTACTATCAAAGACAAAATCTCAAATGAAGAAATATCAAAATTTACAGAACCAACAACAGAGCAACTTCAACTTCTTAAAAATACCAAACTTCTATCTTTTATTCAGGGCACTTAATTGGCGAAGTCAGGACCGAAATGTAACGGTCTCAGAGGATGGTTCCAATGGTATTGTAGATATTATATGGGTAGGAGAAATGAAAAAATAGATCAAATTCAGATCGAAAGGTGGAAGTCAATGAAAAGACATATTGCACAACTAGTCAAAAATTGTTTACCCGAAGACTGGAATTGCAGAAGAAGGCAAAGACAGGCACTGTTGCATTGGGCATATGACACAAGAAAGATTTAATGTGATATTATATATATATGCCAAAAGATTTAAAGGAAGAAGTAAGAGAAAGTAAAAAGAAAATGGTTGTTGTTGAAGAAGTTGCTGAGGTCGAGGAAGCGAAGAAGGAGGAAATAAGTGATGAGTCTCAAGCCCCCAAAGTAGTAGAGGTAGCGGAAGTTTCACCAGTCGTCACTGAAGTTACTGTTGATGAAGAAGAAGTTGAAAAGTCAAATTACCTTTGGATAATTATTCCCACAGCATTACTCATTGGTGCTTTAGTTGGTGGGCTAATAACCTATTTTTCGGGAATATCTAGACTTGCTGAATTAAGTCCTACTTCAACTCCTGTTCCTACTTCTGCACCAGTTGTGCAACCAACTCCTACGACAGAATCTAAATCTACTTTTGATCGAAGTATTGTCAAAATTCAGGTATTAAATGGTAGTGGAATTTCAGGTTTGGCTAGCAAAGCAAAGATTTATCTAGAGGGTCTTGGTTATAAAGAAGTTGCAACGGGAAATGCTTCAGTTTCAAATCTTGTTGAGACAAAAATTTCTGCAAAAGATTCTAAAAGTGAGGTATTAAATAATGTCATCTCTGACGTATCTAAAAATTACAAAGTTGCCGAAAAAACTGAAGTTCTTGCTGCCTCAAGTAAATATGATTTTGTAATCATTCTTGGTAGCAAATGAAATTACCACCTCTCCCTGTTTTTTTTCCGGATGCCACTCGTGGATTAATTAGATCACTTGATACTACCGATATCGAAAACACCAAGATTAATGGTATTTTAGTTAATACATACCACCTATTTAAAGACCTTGGAATTGAATACATAAAAGAACGTGGAGGAATAAAGAAGTTTATGAATTGGAAGGGATTTGTTATTTCTGACTCAGGTGGATTTCAAGTAGGTAGTCTTATTAAGATGAATCCTTCGTCGGGGTTTGTAAATGATAAAGGAGCTACATTTAAACCTGTTGGTGAAAAGGTTGTTAAATTAACACCCGAAAAATCAGTTGAATTTCAACTGGAATTGGGTAGTGATATGGTAGTAGTACTGGATGATTTTACAGATCCAAAAGCAACTTACGAAGAAGCAAAAGTATCTGTTGAACGAACTATAAAATGGGCAAAAAGAAGTAAAGCCGAGTTCTTGCGTATAGCTAAAGACAAACAGCTAACGGCTAAAGACTGTCCTTTGTTGCTTGGTGTTGTTCAAGGTGGCTATTATCAAGATTTACGAAAATATTGTGTAGAGGAATTGGTAAAAATTGGTTTTGATGGATTAGGATATGGTGGTTGGCCAATGACAATTGATAATAAATTTGATTTAGAATCTGCAAAAACGATTGCTGATAACACACCTAAAGATTATTTATTATATGGACTAGGAGTTGGAATGCCACAAGATATCGTTGCCTTATCTGAACTCAGATATAACATATTCGATTGTGTCTTGCCTACAAGAGACGCAAGACATGGAAGGGCATATGTTTTTACTGGTGTTGGAACAGAACATAAATTTGTCGACTTAACAAAAGGAAGAATGATGGGAGATGATTCAAAACTTAGTGACAATTGTGATTGTTTAGCTTGTACTAGATATACGAAAAGTTATTTGGCTCATCTGTTTAAAACTGGCGATTCTACCGCTGGTAGACTTTTGACAATTCATAATCTTCGTTTTTATTCTATATTAATGGATAAATTGCGATCAAAGGGTTGACAACGACCCTAAGTTTTAGGTATACTGCGCCACAGACATGGAAGAGACACAATCCCAAGATCAAATAGCACAGCAAGGTCCATTACAGACCTCAGGTTTCAACCAACCTAAAGCAAAAAATAGTAATTCGAAGTGGATTGTAATTTTCATTGTGTTATTGATATTAGGTGGTGCTGGAATATTTTTCTTTACTAGCAATGCAAACAAACCAATTCCAACACCTACACCTTCATTTGGAGTAGTTCCAATAGAAAATAAAACAACACCAACTCCTGTAGCGACTGCTTCAGCCACACCTATTAAGAAAGATACGATTACAATTGAAATTCAGAATGGAACAGGTATAACAGGAGAAGCAAAATTGTTGCAGGATAAATTAAAAGCATTAGGTTATACAGAAATTACAGTTGGTAATGCAGACACTACAGATAATACAGAAACCAACGTTACATTTAAAAAGACACTTGCACAGTCAGCACAAGACGAACTTAAAAAAGAATTAGAATTATTCTATAAAACCGTTAATGTAAAAACGTCTTCTACACAAAAAACAGACGTTTTAATAGTAACTGGTTTAAGAAATCAGACAGCTAAAATAGTAAGTTCTGCTACTCCAAAATCATCTGCTGTTGCTACTTCTTCAGCTTCTCCTAAGGCTAGTGCTACACCTTTAAACTAAAAAATTAGTATATAATTAGACTATGCAAAGTATTCAATTTTTGATACAAAAAATAACTGTTTTTTTTCAAAGTTTTTCAGTTGCGCCTACATATATTCAAGCTGGATCTATCGTGGTTTTACTTTTCTTACTTATTGTAAGTCTTGCCCAATTTAGGCAACATTTTGTTAAATGGTCATTTAAGGGAGGGTTGATAGGTCTATTTTTTGGATTTTTATTAACTATATTGCTTGAAGGTTTTTTGCTCTTGAGTGGGCATACAGTTATAACTGGTTTATTAGGTTGGAAAAATGCACCAAAACCTTTTAGCACTGCATTAGATCTGGGTAAAAATAAATTAATAAATGTATTGGGAGTTTCCACCTCGAACGTCACAGCCACTTCAGCAACTGATGCGATTTCTGTTCTTCAAACTTTAAATCCTGATGAAATAAAAAAAATAAAAGCTATAATATGCACTCCTTAACATGAACGAAGAATTAAATCAAAAATTAGCAAAACTAAAAGAAGTACTAGATATTCCAAAGAAAGAAGAAGAGCTAAAACAACTTGAGGTTCTTTCTCTTGATCCTCACCTTTGGGATGATCAAAATAATGCAAAATCAGTTTTGCAAAATATATCAAGCCTGACAGAAGAACTTGCTGAAATAAAAGATGTTTCTGATACTTTGGAAATTTTAAATGAAGTTCAAGATGAGGAAGAACTCAAAAAGTTATCCAGACAAATTGCAAAATTAGAACTTAAGTCATATCTATCTGGCCCATATGACAATAAAAATACGATAGTGACAATTCATGCAGGACAAGGCGGAACTGAAGCCATGGATTGGTCAGCAATGCTTTTTAGAATGTATATCAGGTATTGTGAAAGAAAAGGTTTTTCAACTGAAATATTAGAAAACACTCAAGGTGAAGAGGCGGGAATTAAAAGTGTTACCTTCCAAATTAAAGGTCGTTATGCCTATGGTTATATGAAAGGCGAAGCGGGAACTCATAGACTAGTTAGGCAGTCTCCATTTAATGCTAATGATTTAAGGCAGACTTCGTTTGCATTGGTTGAAGTATTGCCTGATTTAGAGGCTTCAGATCTTCCTGATATTCAAATTAAGGATGAAGAACTTGATTGGCAATTTACAAGGGCAGGTGGTCATGGTGGACAAAATGTTAATAAAGTTTCAACTGCAGTAAGACTTACTCATTTACCTACGGGGATTGTAATTACAGCTAGAACCGAGAGGTTTCAAGAGCAGAACAGAAAGATTGCATTAGGTCTTTTGCGTGCGAAACTTTGGTTAAGACAACAGGAAATGGAAAAGAATCATTTAAAAGATATCAAAGGTGATTACAAACCAGCAAGCTGGGGTAACCAGATACGTTCTTACGTTCTTCATCCTTATAAGATGGTCAAGGACTTAAGGACTGAGGTGGAATCAGGTAATCCTGATGCAGTCTTGGACGGCGAAATGGACGAATTCATCGAGGCAGAGTTGAAACTTAAATTGTAAAATAACAACATGGATGGAGCAATAAATAAACTAAAAAATAAGATAATTGAACTTGCAGGTAAAGAGTCCTTTATTCATCACAAATGGTTTGTTAAATATCATCAATTAGTTGTCGAAAAGATATCTACTGAATTGTGTGATATCTACAACGACGCAGATAAAGATATTGTTATGGCATTATTGTGGGTGCATGATATCGGGAAAATAATGTCTCTTACTGAAGAACAATCTATTGAAAAAATTAAAAGTTTGATGTTGGAATCTGGATATGAATTAGTTTTAATAAATAAGACTATCGAATATTACAATTTAATGGAAAAAAGATGGAGATTGATCTAAATGAGTCTCCGATTGAAGTTAGAATAGTTTCATCTGCAGATGGAGCATCTCATTTTATTGGACCATTTTATTACACATATTTTCATGAAAATTCTGGCATGAATTTAGGCGATATCTTTGAATCAAATGTAAAAAAAGCAAATAAAGACTGGAATAGAAAAATAGTCTTGCCAGAGGTCAAAGCAGCTTTGCAAGATAGGTACAAGTTTACTTTAGAAAATAATGGCCAATTTCCAGACAAATTTATTGGGTAGAATTAAAACTAAAGTTATGAGGACTTATAAGGTTTGACCTTTAAAGGTAGTATCAAAACATATCACGTATATGGATAATAAATTATATTGGGCGGATAAACATAAAAAGTATTCAACACAGGATTGGATTGATAAACCAACCATCTTTTCACAATTTGCAGTTAGTTATTTTCCAAAAATAGGTAGACTTTTGGATCTTGGTGCTGGCCAAGGACAAGACTCAAGATTTTTTGCGGATAATGGTTATGAAGTAACTGCCACTGAATATTCTGAAGTCGCTATAGAATTAGCAACAAAAAATAAACCAGAGTTAAACATAAAATATTTAGCTCATGATTTGAGCGATTGACAGGTACCCCTTAAAATACACACAGTTTCTCTTATAATTGAGAAATTGTTTGGAGGTGAATTTATTTGACTACAAAATTAATTACAAAAGAATTAAAGGATGAAATCTTGGGAAAAGTTAAGCTTGGAGAAAGTGTGGCTTCATTATCAAGACATTACGATATGTTTGACAAAACAATATATAGATGGCTTAAAGAGGGAGTTTTAAAAGATATCAGTGTATATGAATACACAAGATTAAGAAGGGAAAATCAGCAATTAAAGGAAGTTGTTGGAGTTTTATCTCTTGAACTTTCTAAGTTAAAAAAAAAGACAAATCATTGACCTAGTAATTTCAAAAGTTTCTGGTCTAACAAAAACTTTTCTATCAAATTTGTTCTCAGTTTCAAGAAAATCTTTATACTTAAAATCAGACAAACAACTATTAAAAGATGAGTTCACTAAAGAAAAGATTTTGAATTGTTTAGACACAAATCCTGCATATGGCCACAGAAGGTTATCAATGGCTTTAAAATTCAACAAGAAAAGAGTTAAGAGGGTTATGAATCTAAATGGTATCAAACCTTACAAAAGAAGAAGACTATACAGAAAAGTTGAAGATTATGGCAAACCAGAATCAAAATATCAAAATTTAATTAAAAACATTTGTCCAATAGCTCCAAATGTTATCTTTGCAGGAGATTTTACGTTTTTAAAATACAATGGAAAGTTTTTATATCTTGCTACATTTTTAGATCAATTTACAAGAGAAATTGTAGGTTGGAGTATTTCTGCAACACACACAAAAATACTTACAATTAATGCACTTCTTGATGCAATCAAAACTCATGGCAAACCAGAATTTATCCATACAGATCAAGGTTCAGAATATAACTCTCTAGAATTCACAACCTTTGCAGAAAAGTTTGGAATTAAAGTATCAATGTCTAAAAAAGGTTCACCTTGGGAAAATGGATATCAAGAAAGTTACTATGGCAAATTTAAATTAGACCTTGGTCTAGAATTTGAAAGATTTACCACCTTAGGAGAATTTGTTGAAGCAGTTCACAAAACCATTAATTACTACAACACCACAAGAATACACAGAAATTTAAAAATGTCAGTTTCGCAGTACAAACAAAACTACATTCAAAAGTTGTTACTGCAAAAGGATTAAAATTCAAAATTAAACCTGCCCGTTTATGAACGAGAATAACTGTGTACTAATTGGGGTACTTGACACGATAGCTTTCCGTTTGAAAATGAATATTTTGATATCGTTTACTCTCACCTTTCCATACAATTTTTTAATAATGAAACTACTGAAAAGGTATTTAAAGAAATTAGCCGAGTTCTCAAAAAAGATGGAATGATTGCAATTATGGTTAACACAAAAAGTGACCCGGAAATATCTCAATCTAAATTAATTTCTGAAGATTTATATGAAACTCCAAGCGGATTGATTAAAAGATTTTTCGATGAAGATTCACTGTTAAAATTCACCTCAAATAAATTTGAAACTATTTTGCTTGATTCAAAAGGGGAAACGTACAAAGACGAGATAAAAACACTAATTAGATATATTGGTAAAAAAATATGATAATATTTATTTATGCAAGAAAATAATGTTATTAATCAAATGAATCAGCCAATCAGTAATCCAGTTCCAACTAACGACCAACGACCAAAGGTCAACAGTTTTCTTGTGATTTTACTATCTATTTTGTTATTCATCTCAGTTTCAATTGCCGGTTTTTTTGCTTTTCAAACACAAAAACTAGTAAAAGAATTTACAAATTTAAAAAATCAGTCAACTGCAACACCTGTTGCTAGTATTGAGCCGACAATTGAACCAATTTCAACAAATAGTACCACCACAGATCCAACTGCAAATTGGGAGATATATATAAGTACAAAGACTGGCTATAGCGTAAAATATCCAAAATCGATTCCCATCGAATCGCTATCTGGTAATTTCAACTGTACAACTTGTATAGAAGAGCTTCGTTTAACCTTCCTCACTTAAATCCCCGACCGTAAGGTCGTGGGATGGAGTTACCCCTGCAGCTTTTTTGGTTGTAAAATATATGTATGGACTTTATTTACATATCACACTGCGTGTACCAATGTGATTACCACATAGTCATAGCCACTAAGTACAGAAAGAACATTTTTAATGAAGGAATTTTTGCATACTTTGATATTAAGTTGGCGGAAATTAAGGAACATTACCCAATGATAAATATTAAGGAAGTAAATCATGACAAAGATCATTTACACCTTCTTGTTTCCATTCCGCCAACTATTGCAGTTGGTAAAGTTGTAGGAATTATTAAACAAAATACAGCTAGGTTCTTAAAACAAAAATTCCCATTCCTTAAAAATGTGTACTGGGGGACTGAATCAATATGGTCTGAAGGCTACTTTGTATCAACTGTGGGAATAAACAAAAGTGTGATAGAGAGGTACATAGAAAACCAAGGTAAAAAAGATGCAGGGCAAACTCTGTTTGTGTTCTAATGAAACCCCGACCGTCAGGTCGTGGGTCTATTCATCACCAAGTCCAGCTAATGGAAGTTCCAGCATAGCTGTTGTTTTAGTATTTAAAGATAACAGAATTAAAACAATTGAAGATTATAAAAACGTAATAATAAAAGGTGATTCATCGATTATAGATGTTAAAAACACAAAGATTGGTGGTTTTAATGCTGTTTCGTATAAACTTTCTGGTGGTATTCCACCACTTCCATTAATTGAATACGTAGTGGTTCATAATAATTATTATTATGTTGTAAGATTGATCGATAGTGAGGAAACAAACAAAGATTTAATTGGTAACAAAAAAATATTTGACCAAATTCTTTCCTCCTTCAAATTTACTAACTAATTTCTCCCTTGTTTGATAGTGTTAACTGTGGTAATTTTATATGTATGAGATTCAACGATGACGTTATGGAAACTACTCTAAATCCAATCAAACCTACAGTTGTTAGAAAAATTGATACTTCATTAAGTTTAAAGAAAAATATTGTTTTAGGATTAATTTCAGTTGTTGTGGTTTTGGCTGGAATTGGTGCTGGATATTTATTTTCTGGCGTAGGTAAAAGTACAGGTTCTTCAACCGGAAATGCTTCTGGAAAATCTGTTACGGCTTCTGATACTGAAGCTGGTGCAAAAGATGAATCAAAGTTTTCAACTACAACTGATGGTGAACTAGCAGAAGGTGGAATTGGTGGAGAGGGGAACTTTCATTTAATAAGAGGATCAGGTCCTTCACAATATGCGTATTTGACCTCAAGTTCAGTTGATTTAACTCCTTTTATAGGTAAAAAAGTGCAAATTTGGGGTGAAACCATGTCAGGTAAAAAGGCCGGCTGGTTAATTGATGTCGGTAAAATCAAAGTAATGGAGGGAGAGTAATGATCTCTTTTCATAACGTAACAAAAAACTTTGGCTCCATAAATGCATTAGACAACGTTAGCTTTGATATTAAAGAGGGTGAATTTGTGTTTCTAACTGGACCATCTGGTGCAGGCAAAACCACAATTTTAAAGATGATTCTTCGCGAAATGCTTCCAGATAGCGGTACAGTTCTTTTTGATAACGTTGATGTTACTAAATTGTCAGAAAGTGATATACCAAAATTGAGACAACAAATGGGAATTGTTTTCCAGGATTTTAAGGTCTTGCAAGAAAGAACAGTAACTGAAAACGTTGAAGTTGCTTTGGCTGTTTCAAATGTCCCCCAAAATGAATGGAATAGTAGAGTAAATCATGTACTGAAATTAGTAGGTTTATCGAATAGGTCAAGGTTGTTTCCTTCACAACTTTCAGGAGGAGAACTCCAGAGAGCTTCTTTAGCCCGTGCCTTAGTCATTAATCCAAAATTAATTCTTGCTGATGAACCTACTGGTAACTTGGATTGGAAAACCGCAGAAGGAATAATGGAGTTATTGGAAAAAATTAACAAAGAAGGCAAAACAATAATAATGGCAACTCACCATGAAGGAATAATTAAACATGCAAAACATAGAGTGGTAGAATTAGTAGACGGGAAAATTACAAAACAATGAGCATCCATACAAAAACGGCAACCGACGCAATCAAAAGGTCTCCTTTTCAGGCAATTTCAGCAATTTTTGTTTTAGCACTTACCTTTTTCGTATCAACTACAGTTGCTGTTTTAGTAATTGCATCTGGTAATGCACTTTCCTATTTTGAAACTAGACCTCAAATTATTACTTTCTTGAAAAATAATTCCACTGCTGAGACTGTTACTGCCTTACAAAATAAACTTGTTTCTGATTCAAGGATAAAGGATGTAAAATATGTGGCTAAAGAGGAAGCTCTGGAAATTTACAAAAAGGCTACAGAAGATAACCCACTTTTGTCTGAACTTGTTAGTCCATCTATTTTTCCTGCTTCTTTGGAATTTTCGGTCAATGACCTAAAACTTGCTGAAGTCGTGATTAAAGAAGTAAAAAATGAAGCAATTGTTGAGCAAGTAGGTTTCACTGCTAACATTGGTGGTGAAAAATCTCTTGGAGATGTAGTTGGAAGACTTAAAACAATAAGTACATATATTAGGATTGGAGGGATTTCATTTGTTGGAGTTTTAGCTTTCACTTCATTTTTGGTTTTAATGACAATAATTAGCATGAGAATGACTTCAAGAAAAGGCGAAATCGAAATCCTGAGTTTAATTGGTGCAACACCATCCTTTGTTAGGGGTCCAATTGTGATTGAAGGAATTATATATTCTGTTCTGGGGGTATTTATTGGTTGGACTGTTTCATTTATTGGGTGGCTATATATAACACCTAACATACTTTCTTATTTTGGAAATATTGAGATATTGCCAAAAGATCCAATAAGATTTTTTGTACTATTCTTGGCCATATTGTGTTCCGAATTGTTAATTGGCTTTTTAATTGCCTTGATTGGGAGTCTTATTGCCGTAAATAGGTCTCTTAAAAAAGCAAGATGATAGCTAAGATATTAACAGTCTTCATTTCAATCTTTCTAATTTTCGCGTATCAAGTAAAAGCTGAAGAATGTAACGGAAGTATTGAAGAAAGAATAACTTGTTACGCGGATAACATTGCAAAACTTCAAGTTTCTGGAAAAACTTTGTCTAGTCAAATTATGCAATTTGATTCACAGATAAAATTGACAAGTCTGAAAATTCAAAAAACAGAAGAACAGATAAATCTGTTATCAGGCCGTATTGTCCAAATAGATGGATCTTTGGATTCGCTGGCAAAAGCATTTTCTGAAAGAGCAGTTGAGACTTACAAGATGGCCCGAGTTGATGATCCTTTTTTACTTTTAGTTTCATCAGATAATTTAAATGAAGCTTTTGAAAGATTTTCATATCTCAAGAAAATTCAAGAAGGCGATAAATTATTGTTAGATATGTTACAAAAAGCTCAAACAACCTATGTAGAAGAAAAAAGTAGTCAAGAAGATTTACAAAAACAATTAGAGACTCAAAAAAATCAAATAAACGTTCAGAAATTGGCTAAAAAAAGTTTACTTGATCAAACAAAAAATGATGAAAAAAAATATCAGCTACTTTTGTCCCAAGCTCTGGCAGAAAAAGCAGCTATTGAAAAGGCACTTGTTTCAGGGACTAAAGTTGGACCTGTTAAGGCAGGAGACCCCATTGCTTTAATAGGTAATTCTGGCTACCCTAGCTGTTCCACAGGAAAACATCTTCATTTTGAAATAAGAAAAAATAATATCTGGACAGATCCAGCGCCTTTTATGCAAAGTAAAACACTTAACGATGAAGAAAAAGGCGGGACAACAAATATTGGTTCTGGGTCATGGCAATGGCCAATTCAAGATACGATAAGACTTACACAACATTATGGGCATACACCTTGGTCATGGAGATATTCATATTCTGGTGGTATTCATACAGGTCTTGATATGGTGTCAACAGGATCTGATGTTATCAAAGCTCCGGCTGATGGAAATTTGTTCAAATCGTCAGAAAGATGCGGAAGTAGTACTATAAATATAGTTTATATAGAACACGGTAATGGGGTTATAAGTTTTTACTTACATGTGCAGTAATTGGAAAATTATATCGTTATCAATTATTATCTTATTTACGTTCCCTCAAAAGGTTAATGCAGCCTTTAACTTCAATATTTCAAGCCCAAGCGCAACACTTATAAATTCTGGCGCGCAAGAAATTGAAGTTTTTCTAAATATCACTGAACTACCAAGTGAATCATATTTTAGACTTTCGTTACAGAAAGAAAGTGGTGGATCTTATTATGGATATGTCCAAAATAATAACAATGAATGGGCAAAGATACAAACTCTAAGCGGGGATTGCACAAGTTATTTTAAAATTACTGATTTGAAGACTTCGCTTGTTATTCTTAAATATAAAATTGGTGACGATTTGTCATTAGACAATGGAAATTATTTTTTGAAAGCTCACAAATTTACAAAGACTTGTAGTTCATATACTGATGGATTAAATGCAATTTCAGTTACCGTAAGTTTGCCTACGCCAACTCCATCTCCAACTCCTATAAATACCCCTACTGAAGCACCTACTGCAAATCCAACAGTTAAGCCTACGCCTACGTATTCTTCGACACCAAAGCCTACTTTAAAACCAACTTCTACTCCAACACCGACTCCTAATGTCTTGGAGCCACAAGTTTTAAGTCTAAGTACCACTGTCAGTAGTCCTATAACTCAAATCAATACAAACAAAAAGTCTCCGGTGCTTGCAGTTGTATTAATATCTTTAGGTATTGGTTTTTTAGGATATGGAGGGTATTTGCTATATAATATGAGGAATGCAAACAAGGAAATTAGTTAGTCTTTGGTTACCAGTAATTGTTTGGGCTGGTATTATTTTTACTTTTTCAAGTTTCCCCACAATCGTTACAGTAGATTTTTATCTAGGAGATTTTTTATTTAAAAAAACCGCACATTTAATGGAATATGGTATTTTTGCAACTTTAATTTATAGAGGTTTAATCAATTCAAAAATTGAAAAGAAACGGGCTATGATGTATTCTGTTTTGGCAGCATTTTTGTACGGTGCAAGTGATGAGTTTCATCAGTCATTTGTTTCAGGCAGAACATCTACATTAAGGGATGTTTTAATTGATACAACTGGTGCAACAATTTTTATCTACGGTCTAGTAAATAACATTTCAAAAATGCCAAAGAATATAATAAACTTGTTTGCTAAAATTAATTTAAATTAAATGAAAGTACTTGTAACAGGTGGGGCAGGATATATAGGTTCCTTCATGATTAGAGAGCTGAAATCTAAAGGACATGATGTTGTCATTTTAGACAATTTATCAAATGGCCATACAGAAGCAGTTCAGGAGTTCCCTTTAGAAAAAATAGATTTAGTAAGCGAAAAGCAAAAACTTCAGGAATTATTTGTTCAAAAAAAATTTGACGCAGTTGTTCATATGGCCTCGTTTATTCAAATGGGTGAATCCTTCAATAACCCTTCAAAATATTATCATAATAATGTTGAAGGATTTTTAAATTTATTGGATGCTATGAAAGATAATAATTGTATGAAGTTAATTATTTCTTCATCAGCTGGAGTGTATGGTAATCCCGTTCGATTGCCAATTGAAGAAGACGACCTTAAAAATCCACTAAATCCATATGGTGAAACAAAATATATGTTAGAGCGAATTGCTGACGATTTTGATTTAGCTTACGGAATTAAATATGTATCTTTTAGGTATTTTAATGCAGCAGGAGCTGCTCTTGATGGGTCAATCGGTGAGGCTCATATTGAAGAAAGTCATTTAATTCCAAATATTATTTCAAAGGCTCTAAAAGGCGAGGAAGTTGTTATTTTTGGAAATGATTATGAAACTCCTGATGGGACATGTGTCAGAGACTATATTCATGTTTTGGATTTGGTTGAAGCGCATGCCTTGGGATTAGAATATTTAGGTAAAAATAATACAAGTAATATTTATAACATTGGAATTGGTAAGGGTTATTCAAATAACGAAGTTATTAAGATGATCGAAAAGTTAGGAAATCTTAAGATAAATATAAAATATGGGTCAAGAAGAGAAGGGGACGCAAATTCTTTATATGCCTCAACTGAAAAAATAAAAAGGGATATGAACTGGATTCCTAAATATGACTTAGATAAGATCGTGGAATCGGCATTACTTTGGCACAAACTTCATCCTACAGGATATTCCTCTTGACAACAAAAATATCCTGATCTAAAATCGCCAATAATCATATGAAAAGGAATTTATCTTTAATTTTTGTCTCAGTATTTGCATTTTTAAGTTTTGCATCAATTGTATATGCTGATCACTATAATGTTTGGGAAAAAGATGGTAATGAAGTAAGTGACAGTAATTATGGTGAATGTCATCCTACTGCTTCATGTGGAGTAACTACTGGATTAAGGCACAAAAAACAAGAATGGGAGTGTAAAGAAAAGAATGGTAATAAAAGTGATGAATGTTCTCCTAAAGGATCGAAAGAATTTAGAGAATCAAACCCCACCTTTGATTGTGTTGTCCCGTTTGTCAAATGTGTTCCGTATGAAATAATATGTCATCATAACCCAGCACAGAATATAACCCATGAATTTGCTAATGAACAATCATACAATGGTCATTTAGGCACTCCTCACAATGGACAAACATATGATACTGATGGAGCATGTACATCTGATCATGATCCAATTGCTTGTGTCTGGTCAGATTGGAGTGTTTGCACTCAGTCTTGTGGTGAAGAGACACAAACAAGAACTCATTCTGTAGAATCAAATTATGGAGGAGCTTCTTGTATAGGAGATTTCTCAAGATCCTGTAATCTTCCAGCCTGTTATGTTCCAAGATGTGGAAATGAAAAGGTTGATGAAGGCGAACAATGTGATGACGGAAATACTGTAAGTCATGATAGATGCTCTGCTACTTGTCAAAATGAAACTCCTGTATGTAATGACGAAATTGCAAACAATTATCAATCAGTTGACGATGGCGAATATGCAGATATGGAATCTTGTTCGTATTCATCTCATCGATGGTGTGTATTGCAAGATGATGAAAGCTATATTGCTAGGGCTATTCCAAATAACCAAGAAAATCCAACAGGCAAGCCATGGGAAACTGGAATGGACAAAAATTGTGAATTTCAAAAAGAGGAACCAACACCAACTCCAACTGCTACACCAAACAATGGTGATGTCTGTGCAAACATAGAGGGAATTCAATTATCATTACCTGATGATTCGTATCACTTTGATAATGATAGAAAAAATTGTTTACAATTTTCTGTTCCAGGAGCACCAACACCACCTCCTGCAATTGGTGGAGCACAGGTTTTGGGTGCTTCTACGATAAATGGTGGAGGAAAAGTATTAGGCACATCAACAATGGCAAAGACAGGTGCAGTAGAAGATGCCATATTTAATTCGATATTTACATTAGGTTCTCTTCTAACTTCATTTGGTATAATGAAGAATGGCAAAAAAAGAGCCTAAATCAAATTTAAATCTCCCGCTAATTCTTGGTCTTACTTTAATTTTTATTTTTTTTGTATGGAGATATCATCAAGCACAGATTCTATCCTTTAATACAAAAGAAGTTGCAAAGATCAGTGCTTCAATTGTAAAACCAATTCACATTAAAGCGTATCCTGTGGGTGTTGATGTTGATATACAGCCTGCAGTTATTGCAAATGGTGTCTGGCCAGTATTTTCAAATATGGCTGGTTTCGTTGAGAATGATAAAAATCAAATTATTTATGGTCACAATAAAGATAATATATTGGGCCCAATTAGATATATAAAAATTGGAGCGATTATAGAAATTTTAAGTAGTGATAATAAAACTTATAAATATGAAGTTATTAAAACTGATACAGTGGACCCAAATAACTTAGAATATGTAAAATCTTTTGATTCTGAAATTTTAACTTTATATACATGCACTGGATTTTTAGATTCAAAAAGGTTTGTTGTAGTGGCTGTATTAAAAAAGTAATGCATATCTGATATGATGAATATGTATGAAACTTTTGGAGAAAATAATTCATTTTCTAATTCCTAGAGAAAGTAATAATCATAAGGCAAAGATACTGCACCCTTCAAGCCTTGTTGTGATTTCTGTATTAATGATAGTTTCCCAAAATTTTATTGGTTATATATCTAGAATTAGACCTGATATATTAGGTTACGCCTCAAACATTTCGATTCAAGAAGTCGTTAATCTCACAAATAAAAAACGTTCTGAGGCCGGTTTGTCAGCATTAACTTTAAACCAAACACTTTCAGGCGCTGCATATACAAAAGGACAGGACATGATTGCAAGGGATTATTGGGCACATGTTGCGCCAGATGGAACTCAACCGTGGAAGTTTTTTAATGATTTTGGTTATAAATACAGATACGCTGGCGAAAATTTAGCAAGAGACTTCAGTAATGCTTCAGCTGCTGTTGATGCGTGGATGAATTCACCGACCCATAGAGAAAATATACTTAATCCCAAATATAAAGAGATTGGGATTGGGGTAGTAGAGGGAGATTTAGCGGGAAGTGATACAACTATAATAGTCCAATTTTTTGGAGCAACATATGCGGATAAAGTAGTTCAGCCTTTAGCAGAAGCACAAAATGTAGAAAATGTATCAAAAGTATCAGAGGTACCAAAAGCTGAACAAACAGCAGCACCGATTGCCACGTCACTTACTGTTCCTCGCAATGACACAGTTTTGTCAAAGTTAGATCAGCAAGTATTAATTTCACCATTTACTACAACCAAGAGTGTTTCTCTTGCTGTGGTAGGATTACTATTTATCGTATTTATCGTTGATGCTATTCTGGTTTCTCGTAGAAAGATCACAAGGATTGCAGGTAGGACTTTTTCTCATGTGGCATTTTTATTAATGATATTGGCGATTATAATGATACTTAAATCAGGAAAGATAATATAAAATGGAAAGTTTAAAAAAACATTTGCCACACTACATAAGTTTGATTAGTATTTTTATTGCCGGTTTAATAGGTTTTTATCTATTTTCATATGATCGTTTTTTTCAAATAGGAATAGTAGTTGCTGTATCTTTTTCGTATATTTCGTGGGGGGTAATTCATCACACTATACATAAAGACATTTGTTTATCTATTGTGATAGAATACATTACTGTCGCCATTCTAGGCATGGTAATAGCCTTAAGTTTGATTTATAGAATATGATCAAAAAGATAACTAAAGCAGTCATTCCAGCGGCAGGATTTGGTACCCGTTTTCTTCCTCAAACAAAGGCAATGCCTAAAGAAATGCTCCCAATTGTAGACAAACCTGTAATTCAATATGTTGTAGAAGAGGCAGTAGAAAGTGGCATCAAAGACATTGTAATCGTCACAGGATCATCTAAAAGGGCAATAGAAGATCATTTTGATATGCCAAATGCAGATTTGGTTAATAATTTAATTCAAGGTGGAAAGGAAAAACTTTTGGAAGAAGTAAGAAGGATCGCAGAGATGGCCAATTTTATATATGTTAGGCAAAAAGGATTGTATGGAAATGGAACGCCAGTATTATCTGCTGAATCAGTAATTGGAAATGAAAGTTTTGCTGTTCTTTGGGGCGATGAATTTATAAGTTCTAATCCTCCACGACTTGCTCAGATGATGAAAGTCTATGAAAAATATGGTGGAGTAGTTATTTCAGGAGTTAGAATTGAATCAAAAGATAGATTATCAAGGTATGGAATTGCAGATTTAACTCCAGTTGAAGATAAGGTATTTAAAATAAATAAAATTGTAGAAAAACCACTTCCTGAAGAAGCTCCGTCAAATTTGGCTACGCATGGTGCTTATATCTTGCCTCCAGAAGTATTTCCTGCACTTCGAGGTCTTAAACCTACTAAAGGTGGAGAAATTTGGTTAACAGATGCTATAAATGTATTAAGAGAACAGGGAGTGCCAGTTTATGCTTGTGAGATAGAAAATGGAACATATTATGATACAGGTAATAAAATTGAATATTTAAAAACTGTCATTGAATTTGCCCTTAGACACAAAGATTTAAATGGTGAATTTAGGGAATACCTCAAAAGTCTAAAAATATAATGCAACGCAATAAGCGGTTGATGTTCACCACAAGGTTTTTTATAGAACTTAAATCGCTCTATGCAGTTGTCCAACTTTTTTATTTATCTAGGGGACTTAATGCTTCAGAAATAATTTATTTAAGTTTGATTTGGAGTGCTACTACACTTCTAGGAGATTTACCGTCAAGCATCGTTGCTGACAGATTTGGCAGAAAAAAGACAATAATGTTAGGTATCTTTTTAACCGCAATTTCGACCTTTATTCTATTTTTTGCAAAAGGTTTTTGGCAAATTATTCCGGTGCATATAATTGGAGCTCTCGGAGTTTCATTTTTCTCCGGTGCGGATCAAGCGCTTTTGTATGATTCTGTTAAACAATTGGGTCAGGAGAAATCTATGAGTAGAATTGCAGGTAAATATTTCTCTAGCGCTAGTTTACCAAAAATTGTAGTCCCCCTTTTGGGTAGCTTAATTGCTAGAAATTTGTTACCACAACAATTTTTAGTTTTGATAATCATAGATTTTGTAGGAATGATAATTGCTTTAATAACCTCAATGTTCTTAACAGAACCAAAAATAAAACATAAATTTAACAATAACATGGAATATTTAAAAACGGGATTGGAATTAATTTCAAAAGATAAGATACTTTTGAAACTCGCTTTAAATAAAATTATGGTTCTGCAAGCTGCCTTTGTATATTGGAGAATATACCAAATCCTACTTCAAAATGCTCAGATGCCAATTATCTACTTAGGTCTTGTCTATACTGTTTTTCAGGGGATTACTTTTCTTACACATTGGAATACAGAAAAGGTGCAAAAGTTTTTTGGTCCTGTGAACTTTGCAATACTTCCCCAAATATTAGGTTTTATTGGAATAGCCTTTTCACTATTAAGCACTAATCTTGTAGTTATTTTTATTTCTTGTGTTGTAGTTATATTGGTAGGGACATTTAGGGATCCATTCTTTATGACCCAAATGCAGGCAAGAATTCCATCAAGTAACAGGGCAACTGCAACTTCTGCCCTAAACACAATCAAAAATAGTAGCGATATTCCAATACTACTATTAATCGGATACCTAGCGAGTATAAACATAAACTATGTTTTAGTAGTCTCAGGCATAATGTTTCTCTCCTCAATTATATTTTTAAGAATTAAAAAAGAAGACCTCCAGTTGGCTTCAGACTAAACCCATAAGCAGAGCTTGTCGTAACCGATAGTATTGACATTTATCCTCAGACATGATATTCTGTTTTAAGTTAAAAAGTCTGTTTGCACTTTAAAATTTCCCTCAAATTTGCACCCTTTTAATTAAGAGGTGCCCAAACAAATTGTGTTTTTCAAAATTCATATTAGTTATAAGGAGATTAAATCATGGATACCAATACTATTTTAACACCACATGGTACTATTCTCGTATCAGTACCTGAAGGAAAGCAACGTTTTCAGTTCACCCTTAACGGTCAGCTGATCACCGAGCCTGTTCACAGCCTCGTGGCTACACTCAAAACCGCACGCGCAGATTTCCAGTATGTGTACGGCATGGGACCGGACGGTTGGGATGACATCACTCGTCGTGAGACTGGTGGTGGTGGTGTCGGTGATGTCGTATTCTCGATCATCAAGCGTGATCTTTGGATTGGCTTGGTCGAGCAAACGCGCGCCTATCAATCGATTGACCCGATTAAGAACATCCTTCGCGGTTACCTCGTTTCGGGCGAAACTCGTGAACAACGCGCAGTATCAACGGCTAAAACAGACGGCGGTATGGATCAGTTTTTGATCTTCCCTCTGCCTGGCGCGCCGCAAAACACCAATAACGCGTTTAACGAAACTTGGCAAAACGGCGGTGATGGCATAACCGACTGCGGCATATTCGTTCCGAGCAAGCATCTTGTTGCAAAAGATGATACATATGTATTTAAGCCCAATGTAATCAATCCTCCTAGTGATCAAACACGCAAGATCCTTGGATGTCATTTCATCCACTGGGCAGACTCTGCTCGGCTTGGTGATATGATGACCACATCCGGCGGTTATCGTCTCATGGCTTTCTTGCATGAAATTGGTGTTATGAAAGCCTCTTTCAGCAGGTTCGATTCGTAATAAAATTTGTTTGGGCGCTCTCTAATGTTCCTCACGGTCTCGTAAAAGTTTGATGGCAATTGCTGCTGTTGAATTTGAGATCGTGAGGGATTTTTAGAAAGTTTTGCCTGTGTGGTATTTGTAAATAAAAGTTTGAATTAAAAAATCAAATAATAAAAAACAATACCGCACGGCAAGAACAAATTCTCCAAAAAGGACTATTTTGATACTTGACTTTATGTTTAGCCCTGCTAATATACAAATATGTATATAAAAAGGTCTGTTTCCTGACTTCGCCAATTAAGTGCCCTGAATAAAAGATAGAAGTTTGGTATTTTTAAGAAGTTGAAGTTGCTCTGTTGTTGGTTCTGTAAATTTTGATATTTCTTCATTTGAGATTTTGTCTTTGATAGTAATTTCTTTTAAGCTTGATAGAATTTGTAGTATCTTTTTTGTGCTTTTGTTGTTTTTAATTTCTGCATATCTTGTAATTGCAAGACTGGTAAAAACAATTAACATGTGGGTTAATATTTTTTCTTTGGCTGTATGAAATATTGGTCTAGCTTGGAGGTCTGATTTTGTGATTCTAAATGCCTTTTCAACTTGCCAGAGTTCTTGATATTTGGTAATTATTTCTGTGTTTGTTAATTCTAGTGCATTTGTAACATAACCTTTTAAGCCTTCAAGCTGTTCTGCTTTTTTAAGTTTAGCTTCATTTATTTTCCATTCTTTTTTAATTCCCTTTTCTTTTTTTAGAAATTTGTAGTTTTTAGTTAAGTTGCTTGGATTATTTAGTGCATAATTTGCTCTTTTTAATTGTTTTTCTCTGTCTGATTTGTCTTTTGATGCTCTTTTGACTGAGTAGTTGATAATTAAAAATTTAGTTTTTGTAAGTTCAAATCTTTCTGTAGAGCCATCTATTTTAGGTACACTAATTACTTTTTCAAAAATAGTTTTGTCTAAATTACCAAGTCTTGCTCCAACTATAAACTTTAAGTTTTCTTTTTCCAATTCATCTGTATTTTTCTCACTTAACATACCAGCATCTGCAACAAGAATAATGTCTTTCAAGGAATGCTTTTTGATGAGGTCTTTCATTACAGGAAGCATTGTGTGGCCTTCAAAAGTATTTCCTTCAAAAGCCTGCATATGAACAGGGAAACCTTGTTTTGTGACTGTTAAGGAAACAACTATTTGAGGTTGATTTGATTTTTTGTCTTTTGAAAAGCCATTTTTTCTAAAATCATCTTCTGTAAAAGATTCATAATATAAAGTTGTGACATCAAAAAATAAAACTGAAATTACAGATGAAATATTTGTTTTGGCAAAATTAAATAACAAATCCTCAACTATCTCTTTGTAGCCACCATCAAAGGCTTTTTTCATGCCTCTGTAGATTTCTGTAAGTGAGTATTTGTGATTTAATTTCTCTTCAAGATAATTTCTAGTTTCAAGTTTTGAAGTTGGATTTAAAATTCTTGCAATAACAAGATCCTTAAAACAATTGTCTTTTAAGTCATTTAAACCTAAAAAATGATAGTAAAAATCAAAAAAATTGTAAGAGACAGTATCCATTACTTTGCCAAAAGTTACCTTTGAAAGTAGCTCTTTAAGTTCAGATTGATTAAATCTGTTGTCAAAAAGTGAAATTCTTCCTTCTTTGATACGACAATCATCAATGTATTTTAAGCCTAATTTTGTAAGTTCAATTAGCTCCAACTCATTTCTTGCAGTTCCAATGTGCTTCACTATTTTTCTTCTTCCTGAAACTTTTTGGGCAACTTGAACTGATGTATTAGATTTGTTTTTGACCTTTCTTAAGTACATTCAAACCTAATTTTAGCAAATAAAACAGTAAGTGCCCTAAAGTACATAAAAATACAAACAATTAGCCTCAAGAAGTTACATAAAAACTAGGTTGGCGAAGTCAGGAGTTTTGCCTGTGTGGTATTTGTAAATAAAAGTTTGAATTAAAAAATCAAATAATAAAAAACAATACCGCACGGCAAGAACAAATTCTCCAAAAAGGACTATTTTGATACTTGACTTTATGTTTAGCCCTGCTAATATACAAATATGTATATAAAAAGGTCTGTTTTACCCAGTTTAATCGGGCACCTCGATAATGATGAAATCTCTCTTTTGGTGGGTCCAAGGCAATCTGGCAAAACCACTTTGATGCTTGAGCTGATAGAGAAACTTAAAAGTGAGGGTAAAAAATATATCTATCTTAATTTGGATATTGAAAAAGATAATATTTATTTTGTATCACAATCTAAACTACTTGAAAAAATTAAATCAATATTAGGAAACGAAAAAGGATATGTTTTTATCGATGAAATTCAAAAGAAAGAAAATGCCGGTATATTCCTCAAAGGAATATATGACATGAAACTCCCTTATAAGTTTGTTGTTACTGGGTCAGGTTCTATAGAATTAAAGGAAAAAATATATGAATCTTTAGCGGGAAGAAAAAGAGTTTTTGAGATCTCTCCATTGTCTTTTGAGGAATTTGTTAATTATAAAACTGAATATTTATATGAAGGAAAATTAGATGAGTTTTTTAGAATTAATGAGTCTACTGGTATTGAATTGTTAAATGAATATATGATGTTTGGTGGCTACCCTAAAGTTGTGATAAATGATACTTTTGAAGAGAAAAGACTAGTTTTGGAAGATATTTTTAAGAGTTTTATAGAAAAAGACATACAAGTACTTTTGAAAGTTGAAAAAAGTGATGTTTTAATAAATTTGCTAAAAATTTTAGGTAGTCAAAACGGAAGATTAACTAATTTTAACGAATTATCAAACACTTTAAATATTTCAGTACAAACAGTCAAAAAATACATATGGTATTTAGAAGAAACTTATATTCTTAATAAGTCTTTACCATTTTTTAAGAATGTCAGAAAAGAAATTACAAAATCTCCTATTTATTATTTTGTTGATTTAGGTCTTAGGAACTATCTTTTGGATGTTCATATGTTCGATTCAATTATTGATAAAGGTTTTCTATTTCAAAATTTTGTTTTTAATGAAGTCAAAAAAATTTATAGTATTTCTGTGTCTCCAATTAAGTTTTGGAGAACAAAACAAGGTGCTGAGGTGGACATCGTAATTGATGATTATCCTACTCCAATTGGGATCGAAGTTA
Source organism: Candidatus Woesebacteria bacterium (assembly GCA_963784785.1). Lineage (GTDB taxonomy): Bacteria > Patescibacteriota > Microgenomatia > UBA8517 > UBA8517 > JAUYMM01. The sequence goes on from CAWASW010000005.1 coordinate 73,277, forward strand.
AATATTCTAAAGGGGTAGTTATTGGTATCGGTAAATCAATGCGTAGCTTTGTAAATAAATTTAATCCAGAAAAATATTTTGTAGTTTCTCTTTCAAATGGGAACTTAAAAGAAGTTGTTTCTTTCTACAAAATTTATTCATTACTTGCATTAAATAAATCTTTCTAGTAATATTTCCCTAGTATGCAGACAATTATCCTTTGTGGAGGCACAGGAACCAGAATGAAGGAAGAAACTGAGTTTCGTCCAAAACCTATGGTTGAAGTTGGAGGCCAGCCAATTTTATGGCATATCATGCAAACTTATATGCATTATGGATACAATGACTTCATTATTGCCCTTGGTTATAAGGGGGATATGATTCGAGAATTCTTCTTAAATTGGAGAACAAATTCAAACGACTTCACTATTGATATGAAAACAGGTAAAAAAGTAGTTTTAACTGACAGACAAAAAGATTTTAAAGTAACGCTTGTAGATACTGGCCTTGAGTCCTTAACTGGAGCCAGAATTAGAAGGTGCGCACCTTATATTAAAGGTGAAGAATTCATGCTTACTTACGGTGACGGCGTATCTGATATTAATATCAAAGATGTCGTAGATTTTCATCACAAACAAAAAACTTTAGCGACACTTTCAGGAGTTCATCCAAAATCAAGGTATGGTCTGGTAGAACTTGATAAAAAGTCAGGAATTGTCACTAAATTTAGTCAGCAACCAGTACTTCACGAATACATTAGTGGTGGTTTTATGGTTTTTAATACAAAAGCTATTAAATTTTTTACAGATGATGAGATGGAAGTAGGGCTAACTCATATGGCAGAAGATAAACAGGTTTCTATGTATACTCATGAGGGCTTCTGGAAGGCCGTTGATACATACAAAGAACTTGAACAATTAAATGCACTTTGGAATGATGGACGTCCTTGGGCAGTTTGGGAGAAGAAACAAAAATGAATCATTTTGAAAAATTCTTCAAAGGTAAAAAAGTATTAATTACTGGTCATACCGGATTCAAAGGGGCATGGCTGACTAAAATTTTAGTTATGTGGGGAGCCAAGATCTCTGCTATTTCACTTGAACCGAATACAACTCCAAATTTATTTGATGTCTTGAAATTAAAAGATCATGTTAGTCATCATATTGTTGACGTTACTGACTATGAAGCTGTAAAAAAAGTTTTTGAGCGCGAAGCGCCAGAAATAGTTTTTCACTTGGCAGCTCAGGCTATTGTTAAAGTAAGTTATGATGACCCACTTAGAACCTACCACGTAAATACAATGGGGAGTGCAAATGTATTGCAAGCAATTAATACTACTAAATCCGTTAAATCTGCAGTCATGATTACATCTGACAAAGCCTATGAAAATAGAGAATGGGTATATCCATATAGAGAAACTGATAGACTTGGGGGAATTGATCCATATAGCGCAAGTAAAGCTGCAGCTGACATTATTGATCAATCTTTTATCGCTTGTTTTTTGAATAAAGAAGATAGTGCACTTGTTGCAATTGCCAGAGCAGGGAACGTTGTAGGCGGTGGAGATTGGTCACCAAATAGATTAATTCCAGATGTTGTAAGGGCAATTTATGAAGAAAAGAAGGCTGTTGTTACTAGAAATCCTCAAGCAATTAGACCTTGGCAATTTGTATTGGAACCTTTATCAGGATACTTACTTTTAGCTAAGTTGCTATTCGAAGGAAATAAAGCCTTTGTCAGTCAATGGAATTTTGGACCTAATGACGAGAATTTTATACCTGTAATAGAACTTATTAAAAGAGCAACATCAATACTTGGAAAAGGAACTTATGAAATTGATGAGAATAGTAATTTTCATGAATCCAGATTTTTAAAGCTTGATATTTCAAAGGCAAAGACTGATCTTAATTGGCATTCAAAATTAGGAATTCAGGAAACATTAGAATTTACATATAATTGGTACAAAAATTATTATGAGAAATTAGAATCTCCAATCAAGTACACAGAAGATCAAATTAATGATTACTTTAGTCGCTAAATTATGATTTTTACACCAACAGAAATTGACGGAGCGTTTTTAGTAGAACTTCAACCCAGAGTTGATGAAAGAGGATATTTTACTCGTCAGTTTGCACAAGAGGAATTTGACGCAGCAAAAATTAATTTTAAAATGGTTCAAACAAATCAGGCTTTTACTAAAGCTAAAGGAGTGCTGCGTGGTATGCATTGGCAGACAGAACCAAAATTGGAAGCTAAATTTTTTCAATGTTTGCAAGGTGAAATATTTGATGTAATTTGCGATGTCCGAGAGGGTTCACCTACCTATGGAAAATGGGCAGGATTTAATTTAAAGGGTGATGAGTTTAAACTTTTGTTTATTCCAGGAGGTCTTGCTCATGGTTATGAAACTTTGACTGAAAATTGTAAAGTACAATATATGGTAGGTGAATTTTACTCTCCGGATAATGAAAAAGGATTTAGATGGAATGACCCAACATTTAACATCAAATGGCCTATCGAACCTAGCTTCACATCCGAAAAGGATGGAAATCTTCCAGATTTCATGGCTGAAAAATAAATTATGAAAAAAGTATTAATATTAGGTTCACTTGGGACACTCGGACAAGTTTTACTTTCTGAGTTTAAAAAAGATTATGAAGTCACAGCTTGGGACAAAGAAGATTTGGATATAACTTCAAGTGACGCAGAAACAAAAATTGTTGGTTTGCATCCCGACATTATCCTAAATGCTACTGCTTATAACGCTGTTGATCTAATGCAAATTGACGAAGAAGCAAAAAAAGTTGGATTTTTAATGAACGCTGAAGTCCCAGAAAAAATAGCTAAAATCGCAAAGAAAATTGATGCCACTTTTGTCCATTATTCGACTGACTATGTTTTTGATGGAAAAAAAGAAGAAGGTTACAACGAAGATGACATTCCAAATCCAATTTCAGTTTATGGTGAATCAAAATATTTAGGTGAACAAAATGTTCAAAAAGTAGATGATAAATATTACATAGTTAGACTTTGCAGACTTTTTGGAGAAAAGGGAATAAGCGAACTAAGTAAAAGAAGCTTTGTCGAAATAATGAGAGGAGAAATTGAGAAGGAAGAGCTGATGGTAAAGGATGAAGAAATAGCTTCTCCTACATATGCTCCTGATGCAGCTAAATTTACAAAAGAATTGATTGAATCAAATTCAGCGTGGGGTATATATCATGGTACAAATTCTGGCAGTTGTACTTGGTATGGTTGGGCAGTAGAAATATTTAAAAATTTAGGCAAGAGCCCTAAGATGATTAAAGGTTATGCAAAAGATTATCATAATCCGGCACCTCATCCGCAATTTTCAATTTTATTAAATACAAAAAGGCCACTTCAAAGAACATGGCAGGAAGCCTTGGCTGAATTTTTGAAGTAAATGGGAACTTTAATTACAGACGGTTTTAATTCAGGTGACGACGAAAAAGTAGTTTCAATACTTAATAAATGGAAAGGTGGACCACTTTCGGATAAGTTATTTACTTCTGTTTCAAAATTAACTCCGCAAATTGCCACAATAATTGTAGTTTTTCGCAAAACGGATAACGTTTTGGAAACACTACTCTTACCAAGACCCTCAGATGATCCTCTTTGGCCCAATATGTTAAATCTTCCAGGGAAAATGTTTAGAAATGTAGATTTTAAACGTGATGATAAAAATCCTGTAAATGGACCGCTAGAAAGAATTCAAAAAGATGAGTTAAAAACAGAGTTCAAAAAAGAGGATATTAAATTTGCAGGACTTGCATTTCAAAGTACACTTCGTGGCCCAATTATGGTTTTAGTTCATACTGTGTTTGTTGCAGAAGATTTTAGTGGAAATAGTGATTGGATTTGGAGAGATGTTACAAAATTAAATGATTTTATGGATATGATCCCAACTGAAATGGACGCAATAGAAGTTGCCCTAAAAACTATTTAGCCTCGAGAAACCATTTACCTTCTTTGTAACCAGTAGAATTCCAGAAGAAATCTGCAGGACTTACTTTTTTATATAGCCATAGTGGGGCTTTATGATAGCAAAGTTTGCCAAATTGATAACCCAATAGTCCCATTGCAAGCTGTGAAAAAGCTGTCAAAAACATTTTTGGTTCATTTTTTAAGACATAAGTTAATAATGCTAAAGCATATGAAGTACCTCTTTTTTGATCACTTCCCCCACCGAGATCTAAGATTTTGTCCCACTGTTTTCTATACATTCCTGTATCAAAATGTCTGACAAATTCTTTTGATGGAGTGTAGTTATGAGAATGATTCACTACAGCATCTGCAACGTAAGCGATTTTGTGACCTTTGCGAAGAATCATTGCTGCAGCTACTGCATCTTCACCAGATAAGATCCATCTAAAGCCTCCAATTTCCTCTAGTGCATCGTTTGACCATGCTGTGCAAGCATCTGAACAAAATCCTGTGTATCTACCATATCTTTCTGCATCTTTGATACTTCTGGTGTTACTTTCATCTGGAAAACTAAATTCTCTGCCAAATCTTGCAATAATGTTTGCTCCGTCATGGGCAATCTGTCTTGCATATGCTATTTGGGCTTCGCCCTCAACAATTGGCTGAATTAATTTTTCCAACATGTCAGGTTTTGCATAGGCGTCAGGTGTCATCATAACCACAATATCTGTTCCTAGTGTCTTTCTTGATATTTCGCGTGCCCAGCCATGATTCATTTCTATTCTTGGAATGACTAACGTCTCAACACCTAATTTTTTAGCAAGTTCTACACACCCATCGTTTGAAGTAGAATTAAAAACTATAACTTTAGCTTTAATGGTTGATTTTAAAATTAAAGGCAAACTTATCTTTAGTTTCTCAATATCTTTGTATGTAATTATTGCAACCCCAACTGTCATCTTTTTCATAGCTTGTAATTGCATTATACATTAATGTATTATTGTCGTAATGGATAAAATTGATCTATCAGTAATCATAGTCAGTTGGAACACAAAAGACATTACAGACAAATGTCTAGCTTCAATGAAGAAGGCCGTCAAAAAGGCTGAAAAAATTGCAAACACCGAAGTAATAGTAGTTGAGAACGATTCAGAAGACGGAACTCCAGATATGATTGCTAAGAAACATCCATGGGCAAAACTTATGCCATCTGGATCTGATTTGGGATATTCAAAAGGAAATAATTGGGGATTTGCAAGAATTAATAAAAAGGCAAAATATATACTTCTACTTAATAACGATGCTTATGTAAATGAAGACACCTTGGTTGACTCAATAAATTATTTAGAAAAACATCCTGAATGTGACGTAATGGGGTGCCAGCTTAGGTATCTAGATGGTAGATTCCAACCAAGTGCAGGTTATTTACCAACACCATTTTCAGTTTGGGGATGGCTATGGGGATTAGATAAATTACCTCTCATTAAGAACTTATTTAAACAAGTTCATCCAAAGGAAAAAGAATACTATAAAAAAGATAGAGAATCTGGTTGGGTAATGGGAGCATTTTTATTTATGAAAAAAGATGTCTTTGTCAAAACCAATGGTTTTGATGAAAATTTCTTTATGTATATGGAAGAAGTTGAATGGTGTAAAAGAACTTGGGATATGGGATACAAGATTTTCTACACTCCAAAATTCTGGATAACTCATATCGATAAAGCCAGTGCTTTTGGTGACCCTGCAGAGCTTGCAAAGATATTTAGAAAAGAAATGGTCGGTCTTGTCTATTATATGCGTAAGCATTTTAAAAGTAGTATGTGGTGGTTGTTGCCAGTAGTTAAGGCAGGCATATTAGTAAGACTTGCTGTTTTTACAGTTCTTAGAAATGAAATGAGAATAAATGCTTATAAAAGAATACTTACAGAAATATAATGTTGAAATCCAACTCTGTTATGAAAAAAGTCGCACTTGTTACAGTAAATTTTAATGGTACAAAGGATACGTTAGAACTTCTTGAGACTATTAAAAAGTTAAATATAAAAGATATTGAATTTAAAGCTGTAATAGTTGATAAAACTTCAGGAAGTTGGATAGGGGATTCAATAAAAAATAAACCAGAATATTTAGATTTACTTCAAGCAGGATGCGATAAAGGATTTACCGGTGGATATAACAGAGCGATGCAATATGCTGTTGCGTGGGGTGCAGAATATGTGTTGGTAATTAATAATGACACTTTGATTGGGGATATGGATTTAATCCCTAAGTTAATGGCGGTGTTGGATGACAAAGAGGATGCCAAAGTAGTTTCTCCAAAAATATATTTTGCTAAAGGTTATGAATTCAAAGATAGGTACAAAAAGGATGAATTAGGAAAAGTTTTGTGGTATGCGGGAGGAGAGTTTGATTGGAATAATGTAAGAAGTATTCACAATGGTATAGACGAAGTTGACGACGGCACAAAGTATAAAGAAACAGTAAAAACAGGTTTTGTAAGTGGTTGCTGTTTCATGGTAAAGAAAGATACTTTGGAAAAATATGGATACTTTGACGAAGATCTCTTTGCTTATTTTGATGATAACGACTGGATGCAAAGAATTTTAATGGGTGGAGGCAAACTTTATTTCTGTGGACGAACACACATCTACCATAAAGTATCCCAAACAATGGGAATCGGATCTCCTCAGACAGATTATCTAATAACTAGAAACAGACTTTATTTTACCTTTAAGTATGCTTCGGCAAGAACCAAATTTGCAGTTGCCAGAGAAATGGTCAGACAGCTTTTAACTGGCCGTGAAGCACAGAAAAAAGGAGTTATTGATTATCTAAAGGGTGTTACAGGACCTTCACCTTATAAAAAACCAGCTGAAGATGGATATTCATATCCAGTTAGACTTTCGATAATAGTATCAAGTTATAAGACTTCTCAATTAACAGCAAATTTATTAAAAAGCATCTATAAAAAAGGATCTGGATTTGATCCAAAACAGGATGAGGTCGTAATAGTTGACAATGCAACTGACGATGATTTTTCAGTTGTTACAAAAAATTATCCACAGGCACGAGTTGCTAGGTATGAAATAAATAGAGGGTTTGTCGGAGGAAACAATAGAGCCTTTGACCTATCAAGAGGTGAGATGGTTTTAATGTTTAATACAGATATAGAAGTAAAAGATGATGCATTAGCCACAATGATTAAAGCAAGTTATGAATATAATAACGAAGCAGTTTTAACAGGAAAACTTTTGTTCCCAGATGGCAAAGATCAGGATTGTTGTTTTAATCTTCCAACAATTACAGGGGCCATAAAAGAATACTTCTTAAAAATAAAAGGAAGCTACTTCATGTTTTTACCAACAGGTAAAAATCACGTAAAAGTAGAAGGTGGAGTAATGGCAGATTTTTTAATTCCTTCAAAGATTATAAATAGAATTGGAACACTAAATAAAAATTTATTTATGTATTTTGAAGATATAGACTTCTGTAGAAGATGCAAAGCAAATGGAATTCCAATTTACTTTATTCCAAAGGCTGAGTTTTATCATCATCATGGAGCTACAGCTAAAAAGATTGGTAAACCAGCAATCAATAAACAAATCATAGAAAGCGCAAAAATTTATCACGGGAAGTTTTATTATTCACTTATTACTGCAACGCTCTGGTTAGTACAAAAAGTGAATCTTGTCACCGCCCCAATTTCCAAATGGGAAAAAGAAAGTTAATTTTTCCCTTTTCTCCACTTTTCAATCTCGCCGTGATTGCCGGTTAAGAGTACTTCTGGAACTTTTAGACCGTTGTAGTCTTCTGGACGGGTGTACTGTGGATATTCTGAATCAAAGCCAGAATGAGATTCTTCTTGCAAGGACTCAGGTTTAATTACGTTTGGAATTAAACGAGTGACAGTATCAGCAATTACCATGGCAGGAATTTCACCACCTGTTAAAACATAATCTCCAATCGAAATGATTTCATCAACAAAATTTTCATGAACTCTGTGGTCTATTCCTTCATACCTTCCACAAATTAAAACAAGTCTCTCGATTTTAGAATATTCGTATGCTTTAGCTTGATTAAATTTTTCTCCACCAGCATCAAGAACTACAATTTTAGTATTTGGCATACCTTTTCTGACGTTAAGTGACTTTAGGGCATTATCTATTACATCTACTCTTAAAATCATTCCAGCGCCTCCACCATAAGGCCTATCGTCAACTGTTCTTCTTTCATCTATTCCAAATTCCTTTAGATCGACGATATTTAAATTCAAAAAGTTTTTGTCTTGTGCCCTCCACATAATAGATTCAGTCATAGGTCCTACAAACATCTTTGGAAATAAAGTAATAATATCTATTTTCATTAAGATATTGTAACATTTATGTATGCAAAAAGTTGTAATTGTAATGCCTGCATATAATGAATCTGAGAATCTAAAATTAATGATTCCTGAGCTTTTTGATACAGAATTTAAAAAGATAAAAGATGCAGAGATGCATTTACTAATCGTTGACGATTATTCACCTGATAAATCTGGAGAATTGGTTAAAGAGTTACAGAAGAAATACAAAAATTTACATATTTTGCAGAAACAAAAAGAAGGCTTGGGCTGGGCATACATTAGAGGTTTCCAATATGCAGTTAAAGAACTTAAAGCGGATGCTGTAATGGAAATGGATGCAGACTTTCAGCATCCAACAAGATTTGTAAAGCCAATGGTAGATGCATATTTAGCTGGAGCTGACTATTGTATAGGTAGTAGGTATGTAAAAGGTGGTTCTGTCCCAAAAGAATGGGCGCTCTTTCGAAAAGCAATTAGTTTTTTTGGGAATTTGTTTATTCGTTTGGTTTTAATAAAGCCTTCTCTTCACGATTTAACTACTGGGTTTAGGTTAACAAGAGTTAAAGGGGTTCTAGATCAAATTGATCTTGATAATTTAATGGAGCCTACAAGATTTGCATATAAAGTAGATCTTTTGTATCAATCGATCAAAAATTCAAAGAAGACAGTTGAAGTTCCATTGGAATTTGCATCACGCACCAAAGAAACTTCAAAGTTTAATCCAAAGGAAATGATATCAACTTTTAAAGTAGCAATTATTTTGGGAATTAAGGATAAACAGAAAATAATTAAATTTGGAATAGTAGGCTTTACTGGGTTTGTTGTGAATTATGTTGCGCTTAGATTTTTTAGAGGTTATGGATTTACAGAAACTTTATCTTGGGGTTTTTCAACTGAACTTGCGATAATTAATAATTACATTTTTAACAATAGTTGGACTTTCAAGGATCAAGAAATTAAAGGTTTAAAGCAAACTATTTTTAAGTTTTTGCAATTTAATTTAACCTCAGCAGGAGCACTTGTAATCCAATCAATTGCAGGTCCGTTTGGAGTAAAACTAGTAGGTGTTCAATATGACGCCTTGGTCTTAGCTTTTGTCGTCTTGTTCTTGGTCTTGCCTTACAACTTCACCATGTACAACTTGGTCATCTGGAGGAAGAAAGCCTGACTTCTGAGCTTCAATTTTACAATTATAGACTTCAATAGGTTTTTTTGGATTAGCCATAGGAGGAAATTCATAATCCACTGTTCCGTCTTTACGAATTATTCTAAAACCTTCGAGTCTGTATCTTGGTGCCTTTAGTCTCCAGTGCCTTGGTATTTCCATATGTGTAACTAATTAGTCTGAAGAGATTATGAAAACCCACGTTTTAATTAGAGGAATGGTCCCCAGTTAGCTATTGGCATGGTGTTTTGGGAGATGAATGCTAGTGAATATAAATATATTGGAATTATTATGACTGCAATTGCTATTTTTAATTCCTTTTTCATCAGAGTCTTTCTAAATCCAAGTAGGAAGAATGGAACTAAAGGCAGTGCATATCTCATTAAATCTCTATGGGCAACAAAAAATAGTGGAATTCCAAAAATCAATGCAAAGTAAAAATAAGTTGTTAGCTTATCCTGATAAAGCTTGTATATTCCTAAAACTATAGCAACATAAACAAAAATTATTTCTTCAAGCCAAAATGTTCCGACCCATGGGGCAGAATAATTAAAAATCTGGAATGGAGGGAAAAATAAATGCATGTTGTCTCCTGATTTAAAGTAAACCCAGAAATCACCGTAGGCTAGTTTGTAAAATGAAAAAACAATAAATACCCCAAACGGAATTAAAAATAATGGCAGACACTTTTTAAGTGAACTGAATTTTAGACTTTTGACATTTTCAATGAATATTTGGGCTGCAAAGGCGACAAACAATAAAATGGCAGGGGATTTAGTCATTTGGGCAATTAATCCCCAAAAACCTGCTAACCAATATTTTTTATCTCCGAAGTAGTAGGTAGAGGCAAGAATTGCTGCAATGAAAAGTGGTTCAGGTGAACCAACAGATCTTACTATTAGCCACCTGGCAGGAAAAATAGCAAATATGAACGTAAGCCACAAGGCATCGGACTGATTTAAAAATCTAAGTGCATGTTTATTAAAGAAAAATAAAGCTAAAAATGATGAAAAAACTGTTACAAATAGCATTGAATAAGGGCTACCTATAATACCAGAAAAAGTTCTTATCAAAATTGGAAATAATGGAAAATGAGCTGAATAATACTCTTCAGTTAAAGGGAACTGATAATTCTTGCTTATTAACACTGGATTATATAGAGTTTTTGCAGCCACAATATAAAGTGGCCCGTCAAAATTAGATACAATTGTGGCCATACCGTTTTGAGGTAGTGGAATCCCCCAAATCTTCTCGGCTCTTACAAAAAAAGGAAGCCAAATTAACAAAGTGGGGATCAATGATAAGAGGATAATAGGTATGAGTGCTTTTAGTTTGGCCATTAGTTTGATATTATCACAATATGACAATAGATTCTCTGTCCGTTTTTTTTCCTACATATAACGAAGAATCTAATATCAAAGCTACTGTCTCAAAGGCTGCGAAAGTTTTACAGAAAAATTTTAAAAAATGGGAAATAATTGTTGTAGATGATGGTTCAACGGATGGCACAATGAGGATTGTGTCTGACTTATCGAGAAACGAATCTAGAATCAGGTCAATAAGTCACAAAACAAATATGGGATATGGAGCAAGTCTTGCCACAGGGCTTTATAATTCTAAATATAATTGGATTTGCTTTACTGATTCTGATGGACAGTTTGATTTTTCAGAAATATCTAAATTCATAAAAACTCAGCTCGAAACTAAAGCTGATTTAGTTATTGGTTACTATAAAAAAAGGCAGGTAAGTAAATTAAAAATTATTACATCTAAGATGTGGGAACTTGCAGTGTTTTTGTTATTTGGACTACATGTTAAAGATATTGATTGTGGATTCAAATTAATTTCTAAAGAAGTGGTAAATAAAATTCCTAGACTGGAAAGTGAACGAGGAGCTTTTGTTTCTTCTGAACTTTTAATTAAATCTAGAAAGGCAGGATTTAAGATAGTAGAAATACCAGTGACTCACTACCCAAGAATGTTAGGCAAAGGGACAGGAAGAGATCTGAGAGTAATAATTAAGAGTTTTGTTGATTTATTCAAATTATGGCGAAAACTTTAAAGCAAAATTGGCTACTAGTCCTGATACTTATAGTAGGAGCATTTATGCGTTTGTATAACATTGGGGGGTATATGACTTTTTTGGGAGATGAAGGAAGAGACGCAATAATTGTAAGAAATTTATTAGTTCATGCTGACCCAATATTAATTGGACCTGGAACTTCAGTTGGAGGAATGTATTTGGGACCTCTTTATTATTATTTTATGGCTCCATTCTTATTGTTATCAAATTTTTCTCCAATAGGACCTGCAATTGGAGTTGCACTATTAGGGGTTGCGACGATTTATTTAGTTTACGTAATTGGTAGAGATTGGTTTGGAAAGACTGCAGGATTAGTTGCCTCAATTCTTTTTGCGATATCTCCAACAGTAATTATCTATTCACACTCATCTTGGAATCCGAATATCATGCCATTTTTTGCGCTTCTTTCTGTATATTCAATTTGGAAGGTGTACAAAGAACATAGATTTAATTGGTTAATTGTTTGCGCGGTTTCGTTTGCTTTCGTCTTAAATTCTCATTATCTGGGTGTTTTAATTGCCCCTGTATTAATAATTTATTGGGTACTAATTCGTCCATCTTTACGCTATACGCTATACGCTATCCTGTTGTTCTCGTTTCTTATGTCTCCTCTTCTTGCTTTTGATATTCGTCATGACTGGATGAATACGAGAGCTCTTTATAAATTTGTAACTGTCAGGGAATCTACAGTATCGATTAATCCACTAAGTGCTATTCCCAAAAGCTATCCAATTTTTGAACAAATTACCTCCAGTATGTTGGTTGCCAAACAAGAACCCTATGGAAAGATATTAACTTTTGTATTATTTGCATCGATTGTGTTTTTTCTTACTGTCGGTAAGAGATTCATAATTCATTATTCATCATTCATAATTCTAATCCTCTGGCTGGCCTCAGGCCTTATTGGTTTTGGTCTTTATAAATTGCCTATATATGATCATTATTTTGGGTTTTTATTCCCAATACCATTTTTCCTTGCAGGAATGATCCTGCAGTACCTAGTACAGAGTACTAAGTACTTAGTAAAGATAATTGGGTTTATATTAATATTATTTTTGATCATTTTGAATCTTTTGTCTAATCCATTTAGATATAATCCAAACAATCAAATGCAAAGAGCTAAAAATGTTTCTGATAAAGTTCTACAGATAGCAAATAATAAGCCATTTAATTTAGCCGTTTTAGCTGAAAGAAATTATGAAGATGGATATAGGTACTTTATGGATGTTGCAGGTGCCACAGTATTACATGCAGATAGATGGGATAAAACAACAATAGCCGATACTTTAATGGTAATTTGTGAAAAGCCAGAAAAAGATTGTGATCCAACTCATTCGCCAAAGGCAGAAGTTGCAAATTTTGGCTGGAGTAAAATAGAAGATAAATGGACAGTCGACGGTGTTATAATCTATAAATTGGTACATTCAAAGTAGTCTCTAAGTACTTTGTACTATGTACTGTATACTGATCATATGAATTACAAAGAATCATCATTAATTTTAGAAGAAATAAAAAAGGCAAAGAGAATTTTAGTTAATTGTCACAGGTCACCAGATCCAGACAGTGTTGGAAGTGCATTGTCTATATATCACGCACTCCAGTTAGTTGGAAAAGAAGACATAAAAATAATTTGTCCTGACGAAGTACCATTTAATTGCAAATTTTTAGATTACTCAAATACGATAGAAAAAGTAAATTTTGATGAATTTAATTTCTCTGAATATGATTTATTTATAATTGCTGACTCTGGTAATTGGAATCAAGTCACTGGTGAAAAAAATATATTAAATTCAAAAATCAAAAAAGTTGTGATAGATCATCACTACACTAATCCTAAGTTTGGAGATATCAACATACTAGATACTAATGCTGGGTCGACTGCCGAAGTTGTTGCTAAGTTCGTTGAAGATATTGATTTGAAGATTGATGGAGTTTTAGCGACATCACTGTTGACAGGAATAGTTGCAGATACTTTATCTTTTCAAACTGATGTAATTGGTGATTCTTCGTTAATTATTGCTGATAAACTCATTAAATTTGGAGCTGACAGAAATAACATAATTTTTAATCTAAATAGATCTAAGTCGTTAGATGAAATTCATCTGATGGGACATCTGATGTCGAATATCAAAGTTGATGAAGAAGGCAGATTTGCTTGGGTTGCAGTGTCTAAAGAAGTCATGGAGAAATATCCAACGAGTAAAGAAGCGAAATCGTCTGTAGCTGGTTCATTTATTCCAGCAATCGAAAATACAGATTTTGGTTTTGTTTTGGAAGAAAGTAGTAAATATACCTCTGTGAGTTTTAGAACGAGAAGAGATTTTGACGTATCAAAAATTGCTATAGAACTTGGTGGTGGAGGACATAGGTCAGCAGCTGCGGCGAGAATTCCAAATTCAACTTTTGAAGAAGCCGTTGAAAAAGTTCTGACTGCATGTAGAAAATATGCTAGAAAAAGTTAAAAAACTATATACTCCTTGGAATTTGCTTATTTTAATTATTCTTTTGATTGCATTTATTTTACGCATTTATAAAATTGAAGTACTTTTAGATTTTCATTATGATCAAGGCAGGGATGCAAAAATTATCTGGGACTTGTCGCATAATCAAAAGTTATTTTCGATTGGTCCAACCACAGGGCTTGATGGAGTATTCTTGGGACCCTTTTACTATTATTTGATTGCCCCGTTTTATTTAATTGGAGCAGGAAATCCTGTTATCCCTTCAATGTTTTTATCATTACTTACGGTAATTGCACTATACGTTTTGTATTTAGTAGGTGTTGAAATTGGTGGAAAAATTACCGGTTTTATGGCTTTAATAATTGGAACTTTTTCTAACCATATAATCTTTTCAAATCGTTGGCTTAGTAATCCAACCCCTATTTATTTAATGTCAATTTTAATTTTTTACAATTTTGTAAAAATTGCTAAGCTATCAAAGATATCACCATATTGGTGGTATCTTGCTTACTTGATGGTAGGTCTTTCCCTTCAATTTGAACTAGCCAGCGCAATTTTTTACTTACCAATATTATTAATATTTACACTTTGGAGGAAACCTAACTTGAAAATCTTTTTAATCTCATCTCTGTTGCTTGGACTAACTTTTATTCCGCAATTAGTGTTTAATTTTAAACATGATAATATTTTATTAAATAATATTTTGGCTCAAGTTGGCAATAGCAATTCTGTGAAGTTAGATTTGTTTTTTAGGCTAAAAGAAATATGGAAAATAATCGTCGCGATATTTTAATTCTGTTTTTATTGTTTCTCGGTGTGCCATTAATTGGTTATACTTTATATACTGGCAACAATGGTAATTTATATGGTTATTATTTAACTGGATTTTATCTAATAATCGTTTTACTGTTTTCATATTTCATTTCCTTTTTTTGGAAGTACAATTTAGGGAAATTAATAATTGTGATTGGACTAATTTTGTATATTTTTACTAATTTAAAATCATCAATTTCTAAATTTAACACAGATATCTTTGGTCCAACAGAAATATTTTTACAAAATCAATTAATAGCGGTTAATTGGATCAAAAATGACGCAAAAGATGAGAAGTTTAATATTGATGTCTATGTCCCTCCAGTTATCCCGTACTCTTATGATTATTTATTTTTATGGAACAACGTAAAACAGGATGATAGTAATGTCGGATTATTATATACTTTGTACGAAGTCGATCCGCCACATCCTGAAAGACTAGATGTATGGCTCAAAAGACAAGAAAAAATTGGTAAGGTTGTTTATGAAGAAAAGTTTGGAGGTATAACTGTGCAAAGAAGGGAAAGAATAAAACAATTAATAATTAAGAATTAATAGTTAATAATTATGAAAAAATATATCAACAAATCAATAACTAAAATTATTTTAATTTTGATATTATCATTCGCATTGTTTTTGCGTGTTTATAATTTTAAATCTTTTTATGTTTTTTCTCACGATCAGGACTTGGCGTCTTGGATTATAAAAGACATCGTTGTTAATCATCATTTTCGTTTAATCGGACAAGAGACATCTAGTCAGGGTGTTATGATTGGAGCTTTGTTTTATTATTTACAGGTTCCATTCTATTTGTTGGGTGGAATGAATCCATTGTCTTCTGTATTTTTATCAATTATCTTGGGAGTTTTTGCAACATATAGTATTTATTTTGTATTTAGTAAAATTTTTTCGACGAAGGTGGGTTTAATCGGTGCTTTTATCTATGCAGTCTCTGCGCTAATTGTTTTTACAGATCGAGAAGTGGCTCCAACAATGCCTGTAGTTTTGTGGACTGTCTGGTATTTATACAGTTTATATCTGATTCAAAAAAATGATCAGCTGAAAGGCTTTGCTTTGTGGGCATTACTGGTAGGTTTAGTCTGGCATTTAAACCTTGCCTTAGTTATACTCGCACCGCTTGCTTTGGTTGCCTTTTTGTTTTCTGATAAAAAAATTAATTTTAAAGCAGTAATCATTGGTATAGCTATTCTAATAATCACAAACCTTCCTTTGATAGCTTTTGAGTATAGACATAACTTTAGCCAAACCAAGGCTATCGTATTATCTTTGACAACCGAAAAAGACATGATACAAGGAACGGCAAAGGGAGTTTCAAAGTTTGATAGAGTAATGCAACTTGTGAATAAAAACGCAATCGGACTATTATCTAAAAATAATTTTGTAAGACCTAGTTCAATAACTCTTGTTCTGGTGCTTTTGTTTGTATATTTAGTTAAGATTAAAAAAATTAGTAAATTTTGGGCAATTACTTTTGTGTTATGGCAGGGTTTGTATATTGCCTTTTTCTCGACAAATTCCTTAAATGTTTCTGAATATTACTTTAATGGGATGAACATTGTTTGGATTTTGATTTTTGCCATGAGTTTATCTGAGCTTCTTCGTAACAATAATGGAAAAGTATTGTTTTATATTTTGGCAACTCTTTTCGTATTAACAAATTTAAATAATATATTTAGACATAATACAGATAAAAAGGGCTATGTAGAAAAGATGAATTTAGTAAACCAAATTAATGTAGATAGAATAAAACACGGATACCCATGTATTTCAGTTTCGTATATTACAAATCCTGGTTATAACTTGGGCTATAGATATCTGTTTTATATAAAGGGTATGCATATAAATAAACCAATGGCAGGAAGTACTGGCTCTCCTGTATATACGATCGTTTTTCCACACAGCCTAGTTGATAAAATAGATGCGAGCTTTGGGTCATTAGGTCTAATATATCCAGAATATGAACTTTATGAAGAAAAGGATATAATTAAAAGTTGCGAGGGAGAAAATACAAATTTGACCGAGCCAATGTTTGGATATACACAATAAAAATGACAAAAAAACCATTTCTTAGCATAATAATACCTGCTTACAACGAAGAAATTAATCTTAAAAGAGGTGCCCTGGATAGTGTTAACGATTATCTAAGTGAACAGGAATATAGTTGGGAAGTAATTGTTTTAGATGATGGAAGTACAGATAAAACAGTTTCTTTTGTTGAAAATTTCACTAAAAAACATAAGGGTTTTTTAATTTTTAAAGAACCTCATCGTGGAAAAGGTGGAACAATAGTTGCTGGAATGAAAAAAGCAAATGGCCTGTATGTACTGTTTACTGATATGGATCAATCAACTCCTATAGATCAGTTAAATAAATTTATGCCTAAATTACAGGAAAAATTTGATGTGGTAATAGGATCAAGAAGTGGTAGGCCGGGTCAGTCAATTATTCGAAAAATTATGGCTTATGGATTAGTTTTTTCAAGAACATTGATATTGAGGTTGCCTTTTAAAGATACTCAATGTGGATTTAAACTTTTTTCTAAAAAAGCTGTTGAAAAGATCTTTTCAAGAATGGAAGTATTTGGAAAGCAAAATCTAGCTAATGCAGGCGGTTCGGTTACTGCAGGATTTGATCTTGAAACATTATTTATTGCAAGAAAATTAAAACTAAAAATTGCTGAAGTTCCTGTTGATTGGTATGAGTACGGCGAAAGAAAAGAAGTCAAACCAATCAAGGATTCGTGGGAGGGAATTAGAGATCTTCTAAAAATTCGCATTAACGCCCTACAGGGAAAGTATAAGTTATGATAAACGATGTTTTCTTTACTTCAGATAATTTAAAAATATTTGGGAGAATCTCAATTCCTAAAGAATATAAAAGTGGAATTGTATTTTTACATGGAGGAGGCTTATCAAATTCCTATAGATATGAATTATTGCAAGAGGAATTTTATAAAAAGAATGTAGCTACATTAGCGTTTGATTTCAGAGGTTGTGGTAAAAGCGATGGCAATTTTGTGGATGGGAGTTTAATTAATAGGAAATTCGATTCAGAATCATCACTTTTGTACTTTAAAGAACAGACAAATCTGAATGATAAAAATATTTATATTTGGGGTTCGAGTATGGGTGGATATGTTGCTTGTAATTTATTGAACGGACATCTATTTAAAGGGATTATTCTTCAGTCGGCTGCAGCTTATGGTCAGAAAGCTGAAAATTTGAAATTAGATAGCAGTTTCACAGAAGAAATAACTAAAGAAAATAATTGGAGCGATTCTGGTGCCTTTAAAGCATTTAATGATTTTAATGGTAAAAAGATAATAATATACGGTGAAAATGACAATATAATACCTGAGGATGTAAAAGATAAATATAAAAGTGGGTTATCGGCAGGTGGTGAATATATAATTATCAAAAATGCAGGTCATACATTATTGAATCCTCAAAATGATCTGGAAAAGGAAGCATTAAATAAGTTAGTAGAAACTGTAATTGGTATTATCGCTAAGGGTTCTTGACTTTGGTAATGGTTCGGGCTATTGTTAAATATGGCCAGGAAATCTTCAAAGATAGTTTTATTCCAAGATCAAAAGATCAGGCGTGATTGGAACAAAAAAGAACAAAAATGGTATTTTTCAGTTGTAGATATAGTTTCTGCACTTATTGATCAATCTGATTTTAAAAAAGCTCGTAAATATTGGAACAAACTCTCAGAGAGACTCAGAAAAGAGGGGAGCGAAGTGGTGACAAAATGTCACCAGTTGAAAATGTTAGCACAAGACAGAAAGTTTAGGTTAACAGACGCTGCAAATACGGAGACTATTCTTCGATTAATACAATCAATACCCTCCTCAAATGCGGAACCGTTCAAATTATGGCTTGCTAGAGTCGGGTATGAAAGAATCGAAGAAACTGAGGATCCTGAAAAAGCAATTCAACGTGCGTTATCGACATACCTTAAAAAAGGATATTCGAAATCGTGGGTTGATTTGAGGCTTAAAAGTATCGAGATTAGAAAAGATTTGACCAATGAATGGGATGAAAGAGGGGTCAAGTCATCTAACGAATTTGCGATATTAACAGACGATATCACATTTGCATGGGCAGGTCTGAAAACCAAAGATTATAAAGGATATAAAGGTCTTAAGAAAGAAAATTTAAGAGATAATATGACAAATCTGGAATTAGTTCTAAATATGCTTGCTGAAACTGCCACAACAGAGATATCAAAAACTAAAAAACCTGATACATTTGTAAAAAATAGAATTGTGGCAAGAGAAGGTGGAGGAATAGCAGGCAATGCAAGAAAAGAAATCGAAGCAAAATCTGGGAGAAAAGTAATTTCAAAGTATAAATTTGATAATAAAAACAGTAAACTATTGAAATGAACTTCAAAAAATTATTTCAGGAATGGAAATGGACGATGGTTGTACTTTTTGCAATCCTTGTAGTTGGATTTATGGTTAGAATTATTAATCTGACAATACTTCCGATATTTGTAGATGAGGCAATTTATGTTCGTTGGTCTCAGGTTATGGCTGCTGAACCTACTCTTCGTTTCTTACCTCTTTCTGATGGTAAGCAACCTCTTTATATGTGGGTTTTAATGTTTTTGATTAAATATTTTAGTAATCCTTTGTTTATTGGCAGGCTAATATCTGTAGTCACTGGTTTAGGAACTTTATTGGGAATATTTACTTTAAGTTATTTATTATTTAAATCAAAGAAGGTCTCGATACTTGCATCTATTCTCTATTGTTTGTCTCCATTCGCAGTTTTTTTCGACAGAATGGCACTTGTTGACTCAATGCTCTCAATGTTTGGCATTTGGACTGCAATATTTGGATATTTAACTGCCAAATACAAAAGATTAGACCTTGCAATGATTACTGGCTTTTTGCTTGGTTTCGCCTCGCTTACAAAATCTCCAGCAATATTTATTGCATTGCTATTACCTACTTTTTATTTATTAAATAATTGGAAGGGTTTGTGGAGAGTTGGAGTATCTTATTTAATTTCTTTTGGAATATATAATATTTTAAGGCTTGGTCCAAATTTTGAATTATTAACTTCAAGAACAAGTGATTACGTATTACCTCTTAGTCATGCATGGACGAATACTTTTGATCCGTTGTTACCTCACTTAAAAGATTTTGTCGTTTGGCTTATGAGTATGGGGCCAGCAGCTTTGATACCTCTTTTAATTTTGGGAATTTATATTGGTCTAAAAAGTTACGTTAAAGAGACTCTTGTTCTCTTGCTTTGGATTTTGATTCCATTGTTTGTTCAAGCCGAATTGGGAGTGACCTTTACTGCAAGATATGTATTATTTGTAATGCCGTATATTTTTATATTGAGTGGAATGGCCACTCTAATACAAATTAAACGGCTGCGAGTGATGAGTTATGGGATAATAGCAATTTTTATTTTGCAGTGTTTTATTTTTGATTATTATTTATTAACAAATCCAGAGAAAGCAAATTTACCAAGAGGAGAGAGATCTGGTTACCTAGAAGAATGGACAGCAGGGCAGGGAATAAAAGAAATTGCAGAATATTTAAGATCAAACTTGCCTGTCGGCAGGCAGGTAATCGTGGGTACCGAAGGGTACTTTGGAACGCTTCCAGATGGATTGCAAATTTACACGAATGATTTAAAAAATGTTGTTGTAATTGGTGTTGGGGTCGTAATAACTGAAACTCCAAAAAGTCTGACGGAATCTTTTCTAGCCGGAAATAAAACATATTTAGTCGTAAATAAATCAAGATTTAGAGGTAACGCAGAAGAGCAGGGACTTAAACTAATTGCAAAATATCCAAAAGGATTAAGGTTATCTGACTCTGATCAATATGCCAATTATGGTCCTCAAGAAGAACTTCTCTTTTTTGAACTCACAAAATGATACAATTTAGATTGTGGAAGAAGAAATAGGGATTGAAACAATTAAAGAAAGAAGTGTGCGTGGAATAGTAGTTCTTACAGGCAGAACTTTTTTGCTTCAAGTAATAGGACTAGTTGCTCAACTTTTTCTATTTGCCTACTTGGGAAAATATGAATTTGGTGTGTTTGCCATAGTATCAGCAATAATTAACTTTCTAGTTTATTTTTCAGATATCGGCTTGGCCGCAGCCTTAATTCAAAAAAAAGAAAAGCCTACAGATTTGGATCTAAAGACAACCTTTACAGTCCAACAAATTTTGGTTTTCAGCGCTATCAGTGTGGTTTTGCTATTGACACCATTTTTTGTTAACAAATATTCTTTAACGATTGATGGAAAAGTGCTTTTGTATGCCTTAAGCGCGTCGCTTATATTGTCTTCATTTAAGAGTATCCCCTCAGTACTACTTGAGAGGAAATTGGAATTTGTAAAATTGGTCTTTCCACAGATTCTTGAACAAATTGTATATAACGTAGTTCTTGTTATCATGGCAATGAAAGGCTTCGGCCTTACAAGCTTTACTGTGGCAGTTCTAATAAGAGGAATAGTTGGTCTAGCAGTAATTTATTATATAGAACCTTGGAAGCCTGGTTTTGCGTTTTCTAAAGATACGTTGAAAGGTCTCTTTAAGTTTGGAATTCCATACCAGATAAATACTTTTCTAGCAACGTTAAAAGATGATGGTATGACTATTGTCCTAGGAAGTATTATCGGACCTGCAGGGATTGGGGTTTTATCATTTGCACAAAAAATTGCAAGACTTCCACTAACTTTTTTTATGGATACTGTAACTCGGGTGACTTTTCCTGCCTTTTCAAGACTTCAAGATTCGAAGAACGATTTGGAAAGAAGTGTAACAAGATCGATATTTTTCATCTGTCTTTTGGTTTTTCCTAGTCTTGTGGGAATAATAATATTAACTCCAATTTTGGTTCGAGTTATCCCTAGATATGAGCAGTGGATTCCAGCGTTAGTTCCAATAATATTTATCTCTATTAATTTTGGATTTGCAGCAGCTACAACACAGCTCACGAACTTATTAAATGCTATTGGAAAGATAAAGATAACCTTCTACATGATGATTATGTGGACTATCCTTTCTTGGTTATTGATACCAATACTATCAATTAAATTTGGTGTCATAGGAGCTTCAGTAGGATATGCATTAGTTGGGTCATCTTCAATTGTTGCAATCATAAATGCCAAAAGATATGTCAATTTTTCAATTCTTGATTCTATGGCGAAACCTTTGATAGGATCAGTTATTATGGGCGTAACTTTACTTATTTTACGTAAGTTTTTAGATGTAAGTATAAATTCAATGCTAATTTTAGGACTTATTGGAATACTTATTTACGGGTCGTCAATGATTTCAATGATGGGGGTTTCTTTAATAGAAGATGCTAAAAAAAGCTACAAAACAATTTTTAACAAATAAAAGGTATTTATTGTTTGGAATAATAATCTTGATATTATTATTTGTTAGGTTTTTATGGTTAAATAATTTCCCTGTAGGAATTTTGCACGACGAAATAGACGTCACCATGTCGGCAAAGACATATTGGTTATTTGGTAAAGACTTGTCAGGTGTTAGTTTTCCCAAGTCTTTATTTGTTACTAAAACATGGGCATCATTAAGTGGTTTACCTTCACTATTATTAGCGCCAATTTACGGATTAGTCAGAAATTTTTCGCCGATGTCGATAAGGTTGCCTTTTGTTTTCATAAGTATTTTAATTTCATATTTCATTTTTTTAATAGTTAAAGAAATAACTTCTAATAATAAACTTGCTTTTACAACTCTATTTGTTTCATTGATTAATCCATGGTTGTTTTTTTACTCTAGGCAGCCTACTGAAGCACCGTTTTCATTGCTGTTTTCATTAATGGCTATTTATTTCTTTTTTAATAAAAATAGATATTCTGTATACGTTTCGATAACATTGTTTATTGCCTCATTCTTCTCATATTTTGGAGCGAAGCCTGTAATTCCTGTATTTATGGTGTTGCTGGCTATCGCAAATAGTATCAATTTAAAAAAACTGATTAATTATAAAAGTATTTTTATTTTAATTGCCGCATTTATTTTGCCAGTAATTTATATAGTTATGTCTAACTTTTATGGTGGCGGTACTTTATCAGATAGAAAAGATCAACTTAGTTTTTATAATATAGATAAATATTCAAACAGTGTTGATGAAATTAGAAGAGCATCAATTGATTTTAAATATAAAAATTTGTTTTTTAACAAATTTACGGTATTTGCAAAAATGAGTGTTCAGAGATTTTTTGGGCCATTTTCTTTTGATTATTTGTTTTTAACTGGCGATAGTGTTGTCCCATTTCAGGATCATGGAGTTTTGTACTTATTTGACTTTTTAATGATATTAATAGGGCTAATCTATTTGGTTAGATCAAATGATAAAGGAGACAGAGTTGTTTTAATTACGTGCTTGGTGTTATTTATTGCAGGATCTATAGGTCCTGCTATTAGTGTGATGGGTAACCAATATATATATAGGGCATTCCTACACATTCCTGCATATATTATATTAATAAGCTATGGAATAAATAGAATTGGATTGCATCGTGTTTTACCAATATATTTAATTCTGTTTATTAATTTTGTGATATTTTTCTTTTTTAGATATTCAATCAGTCAACAAGATAATCATTTTGTGACTGAACGAGTACTTGCAAGTTATTTATCTCGCATAGATGCTGAGAAAAAGGCTGTTGTTACAGTAAATGAAACTGATAGAATTTTTTATCAATATTCATTTTATAATAATACATATAATGATTTGAGAGAGTTGCCTGGTTATAAAGAAGAAAGTGAAATAAGTATTAAAAACATTCTTTTCACTAAAGAATGTTCTAACGGAAAAAGTAAAGGGATTTCAATTATAGATTCTAAGAGTGATTGCCCAGAAATAAATAACGACTTTGTTGTTATACAGAACCAAAAAGACGCAGGAGTTAAATATAAAATATATAATGACGTTTTATGCAAAGGAGTAAATCTAACTAGTTATAGGCGAGAGCATTTGATTTCTGATTACAATATTGAGATGATGACTGATAGTCAATTTTGTAACCGATGGATACAAAGTGGAAAAGTTGAAAATGAAAAAACTAAATAATATCTGTCCAATTTGTGAAAGTAAGAAGAATACTAAGTACTGGGCTATGCGTGGTTATAAACTCTCGAAGTGTAATAGCTGTGGATTTGTTTGGGATTCTAACCGAGCTGATAATGTTTTGCTTCAATACGACAAATCATATTTTCAGAATGACAATCCTAAAGGTGGATACACAAATTATTTTGAAGGTATGAAGATTAACAGAAAGACCTTTATAGACAGACTTGCAAAAATTGAAACTCGTTTAGGCTT
This sequence comes from Candidatus Woesebacteria bacterium, assembly GCA_963784785.1. GTDB lineage: Bacteria > Patescibacteriota > Microgenomatia > UBA8517 > UBA8517 > JAUYMM01. The sequence continues at coordinate 97,422 of CAWASW010000005.1, forward strand.
TAAAGGCAGGCTTCTTGACGTAGGAGCAGCTCTCGGCGACTGTCTTGAAGTTGCTCAACATTCCGGATGGAAAGAATCATATGGCGTAGAGGTTTCAAAATTTGCAGTAGAACAAGCTAAAAAAAGAGGAGTGAAGAATATTGAAAACTCTTTATTATCTGCGTCTAAATTTGAGAAAAATTATTTTGATGCAGTTACCTATCAAGATGTAATCGAACATATAGACGATCCAATAGATGAACTCAAAACTGCATATAAATATATAAAAAAGGATGGACTAATTTTTCTTGTCACTCCAGATATTGGTGGCTTGTGGCATAGATTATTAAAATCTATGTGGTATCACTACAAACCGGGCGAGCATATTATGTACTTTACTCAAGATTCTCTTAAGTTAGCACTAGAAAGGGCCGGATTTAAAAATATTGAAACTCGCATCACATACCATGTTTTAAGCGTAGATTATGTCTTTTCGAGACTTAGATACTATTCGCCTTTTATCTTTGATAATCTCCAAAAGATAGCGACAAAAATTAATATCAAAGACTGGGCGTTTAAAGCCTATACAGGTGAAATCGAAGCATGGGGAAGAAAATAATATTAATATTGGCAGGTGTTATTGTCTGGTCATTAACCATGGTCAGAAGTGGTTTAAATTATGATTTTGGGTTGGGCTTTTGGGGACCGAATGGACATGATGGTATCTGGCATATTGCTCTCGCAAATAGTATTTCCAAGGGATCTACAGAAAATCCTGTTTTTTCTGGCGAAAGTATCAAAAATTATCATGTTGGGTTTGATTTAATTTTGGCTTTAATTAACAAATTGACCAACATTCCAATTACTAATTTATATTTTCAAATATTACCTCCAGTTTTTGCATTGATAATAGGATTACTAGTTTATAAGTTTGTTTTTATTTGGCGTAAGTCTAATATCGAAGCCTTTTGGGCAACTGCTTTTGTTTATTTTAGCGGTAGTTTAGGTTTTATCGTAACTTTTGTAAAAGATGGAATATTCTCAGGAGAATCAGTGTTTTGGTCTCAACAATCTGTTTCAACACTTGTTAACCCTCCCTTTGCATTATCTCTGATCTTTATTCTGGCAGGACTGATATCTTTATCGAAATATCAAGAAAGTCTAAGTACTAAGTACTATGTACTATGTACTGTCTTCTTTGGATTGTTGATCCAAATTAAAGCTTACGCTGCAATCTCAGTCCTAGGCGGTCTATTTGTAGCAGGTTTGTTTTCATTATTCATAAATCATAAATCATTAATCATAAAAGTATTTCTAGGGTCATTACTTGTCAACCTAATATTATTTATGCTTGTTAAAAATGATAACGTGTCAATTTTCGTATGGCAACCATTTTGGTTTTTGGAGACTATAATGTCGTATTCAGACAGATTAGATTGGCAAAGATTTTATTCTGCAATGACAACCTACAAAATGGGAAAGATATATATTAAAGAAATTCTGGCATATTCTGCGGCATTTGTAATTTTTATTCTGGGGAATATGGGATTAAGAATAGTAGGTTTTGTATATTATGTAGATTTATTTAGGAAGAAAATTAAACTAGATGAAACAATAGTTTTTATTTCTACAATATTATCTATTGGCGTTTTAATACCGATGTTTTTTGTTCAAAATGGAACCCCTTGGAATACTATTCAGTTTTTCTATTATTATTTGTTTTTCTTTTCAATACTTGCTGGAATATCTATTGGCAGATTTAAATATCTCAAATGCGTATTTATAATATTTGCGATTTTTGCATCTTGGTCTACTCTTCAACATTATTTGCCTAAAATGCCTCAGTCAATGATTTCTAAAAATGAGTTGGAGGCTTTAACATTTTTGAAATCTATGCCTAATGGTGTTGTCGCCACATATCCATTTGGTCAGGATAAATCAAGGTCTGTAAAGTATTCTCCAAGACCTTTATATTTATATGAATCAACTTCTTATGTTTCCGCACTAACAGGAAAAGAAATATTTTTAGAAGATCAAGTAAATCTTAATATAATGGGGTATGACTGGAAAAAACGAAGAGATCAGATTTTTGAATTTGTGACTACAGAAGATATAAAAGTAGGTAACAGTTTTTTTGAAACTAACAACATCAGATATTTATACTTAGTAAGAGAGATTTCACCTGTAGCAGGAGAGTATTTTAAACTCAGTCCTAGCGAACTAGGCTTAGTTGAGATTTTTAAGAACAAAGATTATATAATATACGAATATGGCAAAGATTTCGGCAATAATTAACACCTACAATGAAGAAAAAAGGCTGGCCAGATGCCTTGCCTCTTTAAAAGGTTTTGCAAATGAGATAGTCGTGGTGGATATGATGTCTACAGATTCAACTCGTGAAATTGCAAAAAAATACGGGGCAAGGGTCTTTAAGCATAAAAAAATAAGTTTTGTTGAACCTGCCCGAAATTTTGCTATCGAAAAGGCAAGATATGAATGGATAATTATTTTGGATGCTGATGAGGAAATTTCAGAGTCATTGAAAGTATTCTTTAAAAAAGAAATTAAAGAAACGGACAGTTCATATTTCAGAGTACCAAGAAAAAATATCATCTTTGGAAAATGGATGAAGCATACTGGTTGGTGGCCAGACTATAATATTAGGTTTTTTAAAAAAGGTACTGTCTCTTGGAACCAAATAATTCATTCAGTGCCGATGACAACAGGCATTGGAACAGATATTCCGTTAAAGGAAGAGTTGACCATTAAACACAAAGCTTATTCATCTGTTGAGGAATATATTTCAAGAATGAATAGATACACTTCAGTACAAGCTCGGGAACTAAATCGAAAAAATATCGAGTTTTCTTGGCCTCTACTTATAAGTAAGCCAACATCAGAATTTTTAAGACGATTTTTTGCAGAAGAAGGATTTAAAGATGGGGTACATGGATTGGTTCTCTCGTTGATGCAGGCATTTTCAGAACTTGTTGTATATGTAAAATTATGGCAGAAGAAAAATTTCAAAAAACAAAAATTAAATATTAAAGATGTCGAACCCGAGTTCACAAAAAGTTATGAAGAATTAAATTGGTGGTTTGGAGAATCGAAAATACGAACTGCAAAAGGAATAATAAATAAGATATGGTTAAGAATACAAAGAAAAATAGAATCGTGAAGACTTCCGTTTCAGTAGTTATTATTTACGGAGGAAATTTTAATGAAATTAGCCTAGAAGCTGCAAAAAAATCTGTAAAATGGTGTGACGAAATCATTTTAATAAATGGAAACAAAGGAAGCTTTAGTGATTGGCGTAATGAAGGATTAGAAAAAGCAAAAGGAGATTGGATTTTATATTTAGATACAGATGAAGAGTTGTCTAAAGATTTGAAAATTGAGATTTGTAAATTGATTGAAAATTGGAAACTGGGAATTGGAAATTCTATTTACGCCTATGCAATACCTAGGAAAAATTTCATTTTTGGAAATGAATTTACGCACTCGGGTCAGTATCCAGATTATCAAAAGAGGTTATTTAAAAAAGAAGCACTTAAAAAATGGATTGGTAAAGTTCATGAAGAGCCTATTTTTGATGGCGAATTAGGTCATTTATTAAGCCCTCTGATTCATCACAAGAATATGACAATAGCAGAAATGATTGAAAAAACTAACAAATGGTCAGAAATTGAAGCAGATTTAATGATTAAAGCAAATCATCCCCCAATGAATATCTTTAGATTCATGAGCGCTGGTTTTAGAGAGTTTGTTTTGCGATTCATAAAACAAAAAGCCTATCTAGATGGTAAAGAAGGCATAATATATGGAATTTATCAAATATATAGTAAGCTAATATCATATTCCAAATTATGGGAAAAACAATTAAAAAATAAATTATGAAAATAAAAGGATTAGCGGTGTTAAAAGCAGGAGAAAAACTACAAGAGTTTGAGTATGAAAAAGAAATTACTGATAATGATGTTTTAGTTAAAATCAAATATTCAACAATAACATTAGGCGATACTAGATTCATTGAAAACTTTTGGGGTGATACAAAATATCCATTAATTCCAAGTCTTGAAATAATTGGAGATGTCCAAGAAGTAGGAAAGAGTGTCAGTGATTTGGTAAAAGGTGATGTCGTTGGAATTGGATACCAAGTTTCTGCTTGTTTTGAATGTGAATATTGTAAACAAGGCAAAGAACAATTCTGTCAAAAACAAAAACTAATTTGTGTGAGTGAATTTGGAGGACTATCTGATTCAATTGTTATTGACCATAGATTTGCATTTAAGCTACCTGAAAATCTACAGGATGCCTTTTCTGCACCTTTGATGTGTTCAGGGTTAACTCCATATGTAGGTATCAAAAAAGCAGGCGTTAAAGATGGAATGAAAGTTGGAGTAATTGGAGTTGGTGGACTTGGACACTTTGCAATTCAATTCTTAAGTAAAATAGGTTGTATTGTAACTGCATTTTCACACACAACATCAAAAACTGATTTATTAAAAAAACTTGGAGCAAGTGATGTAATTGGTAGTACAAATGAAGAAGAACTTTCAAAACTTGAAAGACAATATGACTTTTTAATTTCAACAAGTTCTGCCTCGCTTGATTGGAATTTATATGTTAAGGCATTAAAACCAGAAGGAACTCTTTGCTTTGTTGGTTTGCCTCCAAAAGAAGTTTCATTAAAAGCAGAATTACTTGCTGACTATGCACAAAGAAGTATTATTAGAAACTACATAGGAAGTAGAAAAGATATGGTAGAAATGCTTGAGTTTGCTTCTAAACATAATATAAAAGCAGTAGGAGAAGTGTTTAAAATGTCAGAAGCTAATGAAGTTGTTGAAAAAGTTAAAAATAATTCAATTAATTTTGTTTCAATTTTGGAAAGATAAGGGCGTTATGAAAGCAGCAATCTACAATCCATATTTAGACACCTTAGGGGGTGGTGAAAAGTACACAATAACCTTTACTAAAGTTTTAGCAGAAGCTGGATATGACGTGGATATTGAGTGGAGTAATAAAGATATTCTCGATAAATTGTCGAATAGATTTGGTTTAAAAATACCAAAAAATATTAAAGTTGCCGACTGTATTAATAGAGGTGAGAATTATGATTTATGTTTTTGGGTGAGTGACGGTAGCGTCCCTACTCTAAGATCATATAAAAATTTTATTCATTTTCAAGTTCCATTTAAAAATGTTAATGGAAAATCTCTGCTTAACAAAATGAAGTTGTTTAGGGTGAATAAAATTATTTGTAATTCAAGTTTCACTAAGGAGGTAATTGACGCTGAGTTTGGTGTTAATTCTGAAGTACTATATCCGCCGATTGATACAAGTTCCTTTAAATCAAAACGAAAAGAAAACATAATTATTTATGTTGGTAGGTTTTCAAACCTACTTCAATCCAAAGGTCAAGAAATTTTGATACAAGAGTTTAAAAAGTTATATGATGGTGGACTCAAGAACTGGTGTCTTATTTTGGCGGGTGGATCTGAAGTTGGTTCAGATAAAATTATTTCATTGTTAAATGACCTAAAAGACGGATACCCAATAGAAATAGTTAAAAGTCCAACTTTTGATTATTTAAAAAGTTTGTATGGTAAAGCTAAGATATTTTGGTCGACATCAGGATTTGGAGTAGATCCAAAGACAGAACCTCAAAAAGTGGAACATTTTGGTATGACTGTTGTAGAAGCAATGTCTGCTGGAGCTGTACCCATTATCGTGGGAATTGGTGGACACAAAGAAATTATTGATGATGAAATTAATGGCTATTTGTGGCAAAATATTGATGAATTAGATGAAATTACTAAGAGAATTATAAATACAAAAGGATTGATAAGTAAGGTTTCTGCTAAAGCCAGTATTTCATCGAAAAAATTCGATTACGAGCAGTTTAAGAAACAAGTACTTCAAATTATTAAATAAACATTTAAAATACAATGATGGATACAAAAAAAATAGGTGAAGATTTACATGATCACGTACCTGCTAATTGGTATTTTGAGAGTTTAAGAAAAGATCCTTTTCAAAAGTTTTGGCATGCTACAAGATTTAGAGAAGTAAAAAAGATCGCAACTCAGGCTGATAGTGTTTTGGATGTTGGTTGTGCTGATGGTGTTTTCTCAAATGTAATATTTAAGGCAACAAAGGCAAATAAATTTATTGGGTTAGACGTTGTTAAAACTTCAATAGCTTGGGCTAAAAAGCATTGGGCCAAGAACAAAAAAATGAAGTTTGTAGTAGGAGACGCCCATCAATTAGTATTTAAGGATGAATCTTTTGATGCTGTCTTTTGTCTTGAAGCTTTGGAACATGTTGCTAATCCAGTATTAGTTTTCAAAGAATTCAAAAGAGTAATGAAAAAGGGTGGATACGGAGTTTTTTTGGTGCCATCTGACAATAATTTGTTTAAAGTTGTCTGGTGGTTATGGCTTCACTTTTATCCAAGAGGTTGGGTTTGGAAAGAAACACATATTCAAACTTATAGAAACAATTATTTACCAATCGCTGCCAAAAAAGCAGGATTTAAAATCGAAATAGACAAAAAATTCAATCTAGGCATGCTCCATCTAATTAAAGTAAGAAAATAAAATTATTTTTTGTCAGATCCATCTATTGAAGACCTCG
>CAWASW010000006.1:0-14227 GCA_963784785.1 Candidatus Woesebacteria bacterium
AAGCCAAGACCTCGTATATTTAACGTCTAGTAATTTTTCAAGCAGTGGGAATGAAGTATAAGGTTGTTCAAAACTATCAGATCCCATGTGACCTTCATCAGATCTTAAGATTAAAGTTCCTCCTGTTTTTCTCCACATATATAATCCTTCTTCTTCGTCGATTGTCCAAGGGTCATTATTGGAGTGAATATATACAATATCTTTTGCTGAAGTTTTAATTTTTTCCCAATTATATTCATTCTGTAATATTGGCTCACTTGATTTGTGTTCTTTATCGTATCTTAATTCTCTTCCAAAACCTGCAACTAATATCGCCTTGTGAATTTGAACCTTAATATTTTCAAGAATACTTAATACAAGTGGACCTCCAGCAGAGTGACCAATTATAATTGTTTCTTCTGTATATTTTCCCTCCAGTGCAATTGGAAGCCACTTTTTAATATCAGGATTATTTGCATCAGGAAGCTGTGGAACCCAAACATCATATTCTAAATCTTCCAAATGTTTTTTAGTCTTTGGAAACCAATATGAATTAGGAGTGCAACCAGTTCCATGGAATATAATTGCATTTTTCATATATTTGTAATTATAGAACTTTAATATCAATTGAAAAGTGGATAATATCCCAATGTATGTAAGCCTGTTTTGATGTAGAATTAAACTTATCGATAATGCGTAATCTTTTAAAACTAAGTAAAAACAAGGCATTTTGGTACATTTTGGTTATTCTTTTTACAATTCCTGCTGTTTGGAATTTACTTCGTCCGGGATTTTTCCCAATGCAAGATGATTTGCAGTCTTTCAGAATTCAGCAAATGGACAAATGTTTTGATGATTTACAAATTCCGTGTCGCTGGGTTCCTGACGCAGGATATAGATATGGTTATCCACAGTTTAACTACTACCCACCATCTGTTTATTATGTTGGGGCTTTGATGCATAGAATTGGTATTCAATATATAGATGCTGTAAAAATTCTTTTTGTATTGGGTTATATAGCTTCTGCTGTAGCAATGTTTGTTTTAATTGAAGCCTTAATGGGTTCTTGGCCAGCTTTTGTTTCATCGATTCTCTATACCTATGTACCATATAAGGCGGTTGAGGTATATGTCAGGGGAGCAATGAGTGAATTTTGGGCCTTAACCTTTTTCCCACTGATATTCTGGTCTATCTATATGTTAATTAAAACTGAGAAGAAAAAATACTTCATTTGGTTTTCTGTTTCGCTAGGACTGTTACTAACAACACATAATTTGATGTCTTTGATATTTGCTCCAGTTGCAATTATTTGGGCAATTTATTGGTTGGTAACTGAAAATAAATTTAAAAAGATGTATCTAAAAATAGGTTTATCAGGTCTGCTTGGATTAGGGTTGGCTGCATTTTTTACTTTACCTGTCATCTTTGAGAAAAATTTTGTACATGTAGAATCAATGCTTTCTGGGTATTTCGATTATCGAGCACATTTTGTGAGTTTGTATAAATTATTTTTATCTCGTGAGTGGGGTTATGGTTCATCTGGTTTTCCTAATGAACTTCTCAATTTGTCAATCGGTTTAGTTCAATGGATAATCGCTATTATTTCAGGAATATTAGCAGTCTTTTATTACAATAAAGACAAAAAAATATCTCTTGCTATATTCTACATTCTACTTACCACCTTGTTTTACATGTTTATGATTCATATGAAATCAAGTTTTATTTGGTCTATGTTGCCACCACTATGGTATATGCAATTTCCTTGGAGATTTTTAGCAGTTAATATTTTTTTGACATCCCTTTTGGGAGGGTATGCAATTTATTTATCTAGTAAATATAAATATTTATTTGGTGGAATTGTGGTTATCTTTGCAATTATATTAAATATTGGTTATTTTATACCAAAGGATTGGATAAGTATCACAGATCAGGATAAATTTTCAGGAGTTAGTTGGCAGAAACAAATGACAATTAGTATTTTTGATTATTTGCCTATCTCGGCAACCCTTCCTCCAATAAATGAGGCTCCTCCCGTCCCTGATGTTATGGACGGAAAAGCTGAGTTTACTGATTACGTTAAAGGAAGTGACTTCCAGTATGGAAAAGTAAAAGTTATTGAAGATGCAACTATCCAGCTTCCACTTTTTGATTTTCCTGGTATGCAGGTTAAAGTAGATGGAAAGAAAATTGAGCATTATAATAATGATTGTCGAGGTAAGGATTTTTGTTACGGTTTAATTACATTTACGCTGCCAAGCGGTGAGTACAAGATTGAGGCAGAATTAACTGACACACCTGTTAGAAAAATTGGTAATTTTTTATCTTTAGTTAGCATAATAATATTAATATGTTTATTTTTTTAAAAAAACAATGGATATTGATTCTAGTGTTTGTACTTAGTTTGTCTGTTTCTTGGCCATTGATGAAAAGCGGCTATTTTTCTCACCAAGATGATTTGCATTTGATCAGAATAGCTGAAATGAGGGAGTGTTTTTCAGATTTACAAATTCCATGTCGTTGGGTCCCCGACATGGGTTGGGGAAATGGTATGCCGCTTTTTAATTTTTACGGAGTATCAACTTATTATCTCGGAGGACTTATAAGTTATTTAGTTGGTTATTTAGTAGCTGCTAAAATTTTATTTTTCATAGCCTTAACCTTTGGCAGTTTTGGTATATATTTATTAGTTAATGAGTTATGGGGTAAACATGCTGCTTTAACGTCTAGTGTTCTTTACCTTCTTGCACCATACAAGGCGTTAGATATTTATGTCAGAGGGGCGTTAACAGAAAGTATGGCGCTTTCATTAATACCGTTTGTTTTGTTTTTCTTATACAAAAAGAACTACAAGTACTTTGTACTTACTCTTTTCTTGTTTTTAATCACTCATAATATCATGACGATTATTTTTCTCCCCGTTATCTTAGTTTGGGCAATTTATTTGTTAGCTGTTGATAAATTCAAAAACTATAAATTGGTGTTTATCTCATTTGCAATTGCTTTTGGAATGTCAGCGTTTTTCCTAATACCTGCATTTTTAGAAAAAGATTTAGTTCAAACCGAAAGTTTGACTAGATTTGAACTTGACTATAGAGCAAACTTCATAAGTATTAAGCAATTATTTTTAGATAGGGTGTGGGGGTATGGTACATCGATCCCAGGTCCTGAAGGTGGAATGAATTTTTCAATTGGCTGGCCACATTGGATACTTGTCGTTTTCTCATTGATTATTATTTTCTTTAAAAGAAAAGAAAAACACGTACTACTTGCTACATGCTGCTTGCTACTGTTTTTGTTTTCCATATTAATGACCCACAACAAATCGACGCCTATCTGGGAATTATTTAGCATACTTCACTTTTTTCAATTCCCATGGAGATTTTTGTCGCTGTCAATTTTGACAGCCTCTATTTTGGGTGGATTTGTTGTGTCAGTATTAAAAGATAAATGGCAAATTTATTTAACTATTTTAATAGTCGCATTTGCCGTTCTTGCGAACTGGAGTTACTTTAAACCACGAGAGTTTTTCAAAGTGACGGAGCAAGAAAAGATGTCAGGTGAAATGTGGGAACAACAAAGACGAGGAGCGCTCTTGGATTATTTACCAAAAACTGGATTAGAACCCCGAGAAGGTGCACCTACTAATCCATTAGTGATTTCTGGGGCAGCGAAAACAACAGATTTTGTTAATCGCTCGAACAGATTTGAATTTAGAGCCGAGGTAAGCGAACAATCAGTAATTGATATCCCTGTTTATTATTTTCCAAACTGGGAGGTTACAGTTAACGAAAACAAATATCCATTAAATCACAATAATTTATTGGGAAGAATATCCATCACTCTTGATGAAGGTGATTATAAAGTTGTGGGAAATTTTAAGAATACTCCGATTAGAACATTCTCAAATGTGATATCGTTAGTTAGTGTTGCAGGATTTTTATATTTACTTAAATGGCAAAAAAGGAAACAAAAGTAGATCTCATTAGAAAGTTTATTGATAAATATATTATTTATATAGTTCTTGCTCTTTCTATTCCAGCTGCACGTTATTTATTCGTCAATGGTTATTTTGGAGTCTCTGATGATTTGCATATCGGTTGGCTTTACGAAATGGATAGAACAGTGAGAATGTGGCAGTTTCCACCAAGGTATGTTCCAGATCTATCTTTTGGATTTGGGTATCCGCTTTTCACTTTTGTTTACCCTCTACCATTTTACATCGCTGAGATATTTCATTTAATTGGATTCTCGTTGGTTAATAGTGTGAAGTTAGTATTTGGGTTATCTTTACCTTTTTCAATGTACTTTATGTACAAATTATTGAAGAACTATATGCCAGAAGACTTCTCGTTAGCAGGTGCTGTGCTTTATGTTTACGCCCCATACAGGGCGCTTGAGTTATTCGTTAGAGGAACACTGGGGGAGATTGTAGCATTTGTTTTTTTACCACTTATTATGTTGGCTGTAATCAAAAAGAAGCCCTATGTTTTAGCACTGGCGACCGCTGGACTTATTTTGTCACACAATATCATGGCCTATATGTTCATGCCTTTTTTGCTTATTTTCATTATTGCTAGTAAGTCTTTTTGGACATCTCTCAAAGGTTTAGCTCTTGGCCTTTTGTGTTCAATTTATTTTTGGTTTCCTGCAATATTAGAAAGCAAATTAATGAAATATGATACAGTGTTCAATTTTTATGATCATTATCCAGCACTGAAACAATTTATTACTCCATACTGGGGATACGGAGCATCTGTGCCAGGTAACTACGATACAATGTCATTTTACATGGGCTTATTAGGTGTTTTTATAGTAATTATCGGTTCAGTTTTATTTTTACTCAATCTAAAGAAATTTGCCAAAAACGAAAAAATATTTGTGGGGTGGGGGATATTTGTAGCTTTAGTTAGTATATTCATGATGAATTTCAGATCTGCGTGGTTTTGGAGGAATTTACCACTGCTTCCATATTTTCAGTTCCCTTGGAGATTCTTGGCAATGATTGTTTTAATTAGCCCAATATTTTTGCTAGTTTTCTTGAAATTTAAAACTCTTAAATATGTTTCTTTTGTTGTTATGATCTTGGCAATATCTTTAAATTTTAATTATTTCAAAACTAGTGAATACTTGGGCAGACTTGATGATTATTATACAAACCGTTACATCCCTGTGCCTGTAGCAAGCGAGGCTTACTTAAAGACTTCTGAAGAATATTTAAGACTACCTAAGGAAACTGAAACAAGGCCTCAAAAAAATTATCCTAGGGCGTATACAGAGGATATTGATGTTGGATTAGAGATTGTAGAATTAAGCCCCCTGAATGCCAGAATTTTAACTGAAAGTAAAAAAGAATTTTTGTTAAATTATAATAAATATAACTATTCGGGATTTACGGCAAAAATTGATGGCCAAAAGGTAAATATTTTTTCAGGTAAACCATATGGCCAAATATCATTTTTAGTACCTAGTGGAAATCATATCGTGGAAGTAAAATATAGTGAAACACCGTTACGACTATTTTTTGATGTGTTATCACTTGTCTCAATTTCTGTCTGTGTGTTTTTAATATGCAAAAAACAATCTCAACAATCTTAATTATCGCCATAGCTTTGAGGATTTTATTATCATCGATTTCGTATCATTCTGATGTTGTTCCTTTTGATTTTGCTGGAAGAGTGATTGCTGGCGGAAATATCGCAAATTTTTATGATTACCTCTGGTCATTACCAGATGACGCGCCAATTTTAAAAGTGTATCCTAGAAATTTATTTAATTATCCACCTCTACCTTATTTCTTCTTAGGAGGAGCATCGCTACTAACTACTTGGATAGTAAATTCAGAAATACATGATAACTTTATTTTTGATTTCAAATCTACACTTGGTAACCCTCAACTTAACCTATTACTTTTGCTTCTTAAATTACCTTATTTTGTTTTTGATATCGCGATTGCCTTTTTATTGATGTCTTTCTTTAAAGAAAGAAGAGATAAAATTCTAGCGTTTGGATTATGGATGTTTAATCCAGTTAACTTATACGCGACATACATGGTAGGGCAATTCGATGTTATTCCTACTTTTTTGGTGGTAGCAGCAATCTATTTCATCCAAAAAGAAAAGTACAATAACTTTATTTTAAGCGCGGTATTGCTAGGTATTGGTGCAGGATTCAAAATATTCCCTTTGTTGTTTATAGTCCCTCTGGCATTACTTAAAACTAATCTATGGGAAAGGGTAAAAATATTATTAACTGCAGGTCTTACTTATATAGTATTTGCTTATCCTTTTATATGGTCTAAAGGATTCAGAATGACAGCTGCACTTGCTAACCAAACAACTAAAAGTTTCTATGCACAGATTCCGATTTCTGGAGGGGAATCGGTTATTTTGTTCCTCGCGGTTGTAGTTTTTGTTTATTTTGTATTTTTTTACAAAAAGACTCTGGCTGAAGATCTTTGGAAGAGATTCTTTGTAATGATTTTAATATTCTTTATCTTTACCCATTTTCATCCGCAATGGTTTTTATGGACTATGCCATTTTTTGTTTTGGACCTAGTTAAGAACGGTTTGAAACATTGGATTCCTTTTGTGGGATTATTGTTTGTATTTATCGGAATGATAAGCTTTTTTGATTCAGGATTGTCTATTGGTCTTTTGGCCCCAATTAGCCCATCGCTCTATAATTTACCTGATTTGTGGAAGCTAGCTAATATAAATATTGATGTAAATATGGCAAGAAGTCTATTGCATAGTATTTTTGTTGGGATTTCGTTGTATTATATATATTATTATTTCCCTAAAAAATGAAAATCAAATTGCTTGTTACAGCCATAATTTTGAGACTTTTAGTTTCTGCTCTATTGTTTCATCCAGATATAAAAACTATTGCTTTTCAAACTTCTTTTCTTAAAAAAGGAGTTGTTAATATCTATCCTTACTTAATTAATAATAGGGCTAACCTTCCTTTAAAAGAGGAATTTGTATATTTTCCTCTAACTTACTTAACAATTGGTGGGTATCAGACTATCATCTCGCCGTTTTTAGGAAAAGGTTTTAACGAGTGGCTAGGAGATGCTGGAGCAAATTCAGTTGTGAACAACCCTAATATATTCAAATACTTGGTTGCTTTAAAATTACCATTAATTATAGTTGATGTAGCAATTGCTTACCTACTTTTAGGATATTTTAAGGATCGTAAAAAAGGGGAGCAGGCTTTTGAGCTTTGGCTTTTTAATCCTTTTACTATAATTCTTATTTATGCTTTTTCAAATATTGATTTGTATGCAGTTCTTTTGACAGTAGCTGCATTTTTGTTTCTGAAACAAGAAAAACTGTTAAAAGCATCAGCCTTTATAGGTTTAGCCGTTGCCTTTAAGTTGTATGCGTTACTGTTAGTTCCATTTCTTTTTATAAAAGCTAAAAGTGTAAAAGAGAAGATACTAACGATATTAATTCCTTTATCAATATTTTTAATTTCAATCATTCCTTTTTGGTCTAAAGATTTTGTAAATTCTGCACTTCTTTCAGGTTTATCGACTAGAATTTTTAGTCCAAACTTTGTAATTGGGTTTGGAGAGTCAATGGTTATTGGAATATTTTTGTTGTCAGCATTATTCTGTTTTGCATGGCTATATGAAAACAATATTAAACTTTTAAATTATTTCGTAGTAATTTTACTGATTATCTTTTCGTTTTCTCATTTCCATATTTCTTGGTTGTTATGGATTGCACCATTTTTGGTAATTTTGGCGGTAAATAAACCGAGACTTTCATGGTTGATATTTTTGTGGTCGGTTTTAGCAATCTCAATTCCATTTTTGTATAACGATAGGTCAATGACGGTTTCGTTATTTAGGATATACACCAGTTGGTTTGACTTACTGCCAATTCCTTTTACAATAGTTCAGAAAGTCTATGATTCATATGGATTGCAAAGTTTGATACATTCCTTAATGGCAGGTATATCTGTCGTTTTATCTATTAATTTATTAAAACATGACTAAATTTAGTTTATTTACTATTACTACAATTTTATTTTTAATTTTTGTTGTACCTGCATTGATGGCAAGTTTAATTAAGATGGTACCTAACGGAGATCAACCAGGATATGGGAGTATGGGCAGAGTTTCTGTCTACGGTGTCAGAACATTTACACAAAGATTTATCTCAAAACAGAAAAACTTAAGCGCTATAGGAACGACAATAAAAAATCCAAATCTTAATAATAAAAAAGATATTAATTTCAATTTGTACGATACCAATAACAATTTAGTTAGGGCTGTTGTTTTAAACGGTTTCAATATTGGAGACGGCGACTTTGTGAAAATAGTTTTTGATGTGGTACCGGATTCACTTAACAAAGAATATTACTTTACCTTGTCATCTCCTGATGCTAGCGAAGAAGAGATTGTCGAGCTGTTCATAACAGCCCAAACATCGGAGATTTTGGATTATTTGTACGATGGGGAAACAAAACAAGGTGGCGCCCCAATTGTGACATTTCACAAACTAGATAGTAAGTTAGAAACAATTAAAAAAGTATATCTTAATTTACTTTCCAAATTTCTACCTCTGAATTTTCGTAAAATTTAGTTAGGCCGATTTCATTCACACTAACTACAGGTTTAATTGCTTTTGGAAAGTATAAAAGACTAGAGTCTGTAGAAAGTATTGCTTCTTTGACTTTAACTAAATCCTTTTCATTAAAGATTACTTCTTTTACTTTTAATCTGGATCTGTAGTCGTATCCCATGATGTCAACTTGTTCATAATCATCAAAATATGTTCTTCTGGAAGTAAGGGCTGCAACATACGAGGTATCAAACCAGTCCCAAATATCAGGAATATCTTTTTTAAGATTTAGATACTGATTGTAGGGAGGAGTGATTATTGTCGTACTCTCACTTGTATTATCTTTTATAAATTTCAAAGCCTCTAACTCTTGTGAACTAATTTTTGTAAAAGCAGGTCTGGCATGTCCATCCGAAACGTAAAACTCTTTAAATAGTTTAATTTGGGTGGGAACCATCAACGAAATTATGAATATTGAATATAGAATGTAGAATGTAGAATTTTTAACATTTGTTAATAAATTTGCCGTTCCTATCCCGGCTAAAATGCCGAATAACAATAAAAAGTATTGTAAAAATTGGGCGGTGTTACTGGCAACTCCTTTTTGTAAGAAAAGTAGAGGGAGTACTAATGAAAGAATAATTGACACTTTAAATATGGCGTTAATTTTAACAAGCTCCCATATTCCTAAAAATCTCATTCCTAGATTACCAAAGAAAAATATCAAAAAACCCATTCCTTCAAGCCAGACAACTCTTTTCCAATTATGCTCATAAATATATGTTTGACGTCTTAATTCCCAATCTAATAGATCAAGTCTTGATGATTCTACTATCATTGTTCTTATATACCACCAAGGTTCAAAAATTAAAAAAGACTGAGAATTAGAAGAATTAGGTAAATAGAGAATTATTGCAAGGACGCCGCTAAATAAACCTAACAAAAACAAACGAATGTCTTTCTTAAATATTAAATTCCATGTTCCTATGATTGATAGAGTTCCTAATAGAATTACTCCGGCATAAATTTTGAATGCTGAAATTGTTCCAAGTAGTACAAACGAAATTAAAAAATATTTTACTTGAAGTTTTCTCACCTTTTGGTCAAGAAAAACTAACACATAATATATAGAAGCCAAAAATAAAAAATTTGAAATAATTTGTGGCGGGTTACCACTTGAGCTTTGAATTTGTGTTGCCCAAAAAACGCTTTCTCCTTTACCTATCAAATATCCAAAACTACCTGCAAAATAAGTAAAGATTGTCGTCCAAATTGAAGCGTTAAAACTGTTGGTAATTTTCTTTGTTAGAAAAAATACTGATGCACCTAAAAAGATTGAGTAGATTAGTGGGAATATTCTAAAGTACAAATTTTCATTAGATATATTAGTGTATTTGCTCACCATACTAGGCAAGACGTCTGAGAAAAAATGGTAGTTTTTAAGTGCTGTTCCTGCAAAGATTGGATTTTGGAATGGATAACCTTTCTTAATTTCTTCCATCAATGCCATATGCCATGTACCATCATGACCATGTGCACTCCAGAAAACTAAATCGCCATTTTGATATGTTCCACTAGGGGAAATAATAGCTAGTTGCCCCAGTACTCCAATAAGAAATACTAAACAGATTAATATTGTTTTTGGTTTAGCTTTGAACCTCATGTTTTTTAGAATATAGAATATTGATTTATGATTAATGAATAGCAAAAATAAAAGCAGGGGAATGATTAAATAGGGAATATTTAGTACAATAAGTATGTATGAAACTAAAGTGGCCAGAGAGAATGCAAAAATTCCTCCCATTAAAAGCGATTCCATTCTCAAATTATATACTAATTGTCATCTTAATACTTGGATTTTTGTTACGCTTTTATAAGCTCAATTCACTTCCTCTCTATGGTGACGAGCTCACTATGGTATATGATTCATATTCTTTGCTTAAAACAGGTATGGACCAAACAGGTGAGAGATTGCCCCTAACTTTTAAAATGGGTGCAGGTAGACCAGCAGGATATGTCTATGGATCAATTCCCTTTGTGGCTCTTTTTGGCCCATCTGAATTAGGAATTAGGGGGTTATCGCTTGTTTCAGGAATGGGAATGATAATTCTAATGTATTTTCTTGGCAAAAAGTTATTTGAAACACAGCCAGAGATTAATGAAAAAGTTGGATTAATTGCAAGTTTTCTAACATCAATATCTCTTTGGGATATTTATCTCTCAAGAGGTGGGTTTGAAGCACATTTTGCCTTATTTTTAGCTCTTTTTGGTGTAGTTCTGTTTTTTTATAAAAAATATATTCTTGCGGCAATTCTTTTTGGATTGACTGTTTTCACCTATCCAACTTTTAAACTTACTTTACCCTTAATTTTTATTTTGCTAACGATTAAAGTTGGAGTTACAAATATTTTAAAAGATAAAAATTACTTGAAGGCCCTTGTCGTTCTTGTATTATTTGCTTTGATCTCGGCAAGAGAATCATATAGAGGTATATCTGACGCTAGGTTTTTAAATATAAATATTTTGTCTGTATCAAATGATATGGTTACTCAAAAAGTTAATGAACAAAGATTTTTATCTACTTTGCCTGTAGTTATTAAACCCTTAATTTATAACAAGCCAATTGTATATGGAAGAATTCTTCTCGATAACTATGTTGAAAATTTATCTCCAAGCTTTTTATTTTTGCGCGGAGACAGAAATCCAAGAACTAACCCAGGAGAGTGGGGCATGTTTTACCTTGTGGATGCTGTCTTGTTAGTGTTGGGATTGTATTACTTACAGTTAAATAAAAATAAAAATTTATTATTTTTAATTGCTTGGATCGCAATTGTTCCATTGGCAACAATGCTTTTGGGTCAAACCCATGCTTTACGCAATGATTTTATGTTGCCGCCATTCCTTTTGATTCTGGCCTATGCATTGATTAACATCTCACATAGATTGCGTATGGTTTTGATAGGTTTAATTCTTGTTCAGCTATTTTTAGTCTTATTGGATTTATATTATTTTGTGCCGTATAAATTTGGAAGTTTTTGGTCTGAAGTGGCAAAAATTGAATCGTTAAATGCAATTAAAATATCTAAAACTCAAAAAGTTGTTTTATCTACAAAAATTGACAACATGGAATATGCTTATCCTGTTTATGCAAAAGTTAATCCAAGAGAAGTAATAGCACAATATGGCAAATTCCCCAAGATTTATGGTAATGTCACAATCGTAGATCATGATTAAAAAATATTACAACGAAATTATAATTTTTCTCATTATTGTGCTTGCTTTCGGACTTAGGGTTTACAAAATTACCACGATTCCACCGTCCTTAAATTGGGATGAGACCTCGATTGGGTATAACGCATATTCGATAATGAAAACAGGTAAGGATGAATGGGGAGAGTTTATGCCAGTTCATTTTAAGTCTTTTGGAGAATTTAAATTACCTGCCCAAATATACGCTTCAATTCCTGCAATTGCTATTTTTGGACTTAATGAATTTGGAGTGCGTATCACCCCCGTACTTTATGGAACCTTGTCAGTTTTACTATTATATTTTTTAACAAAAGAATTATTTAAAAAATCTTCACATGCTACATACTACTCACTACTTGCTACATTCTTTTTGGCCGTTTCACCTTGGCATATACAGCTTACTCGGGGGTCCTTTGAATCATCATTTTCCTTGTTTTGGTTTTTGATGGGCGTTTGGTTTTTAGTTAAAGGTTTTAATAAGCAAAAATGGCTTATTTTTTCAATGATTCCGTTTGTTATTTCTGTTTACACATACAATACCGCTCGAGTGTTTACCCCGTTATTTTTATTTGTTGTATATCTATTAAACATTAAGTTTTTGTTAAAGAATTTTAGATATTTTTTATTTAGTTTTCTGACATTTATAATCTTGGCTGCTCCAATTATTCCTTTTGTTTTGTCAGGTGATGCTGCTGCACGTTATAAATTAGTTAGTATCACAGATGATGCAGGGTTAATCCCAAGGCTTGATGAGAGAAGAAATCTTTCAACACTTCCACCTTTGCTAACAAAATTAATTCATAATAGGTATACATATAATACTTATTACTTCTTGGAAAATTATGTTGCCCATTTTACTCCAGACTTCTTGTTTATTAGTGGTGCAGGTCATAGACAGCATCATGTACAGGGAGTTGGAGAACTATATTGGATTCAAACTCCATTTTTATTGTTTGGATTATGGTTTTTAATCAAGAGAAAAGACGCATCACTCAAAATATTATTACCTTGGCTGCTGTTAGCTTTTGTTCCTGTCTCTATGACCAATGACAGTATCCCAAATGCACTTAGGACCTTAATTGCAGTTCCTGTCTACCAGATTTTTACAGCAGTTGGATTAATTGAAGTTTGGCAATTAGCCAAAAGCCAAAAACAAAAGACTGTTTTGTTGTTAGTAGTGATTGTATTGTTTGCAGTTAACTTTTATATATATCTAACTAATCTCTATTCTCTATACCCTATACGCTATTCTAAGGATTGGCAATATGGCAACAAACAAGTTGTGGAATATATCAAAGAAAATCAAGATAAGTATGATTTAATTGTTTTCACCAGAAGCTATGGTGAACCGCATATTTTTACGCTTTTTAATTTAAAATATGATCCAGCTAAATATCAAAATAGTAATAATCTAGAAAGATTTGAAACATTTAACTGGGTCAGAGTCTTGCGATTTGATAAGTACTATTTCCCAGATTTAGGGGATATTGGGACACAATATAACGATATTAAAAAGGCCAATCCAAACAAGAACATCTTGTTCATTGGTAAAAAAGGAGATTTCCCTCCTGAACAAAAAATATTAGAAAGGATCAATTTCTTAAATGGTGAAGAGGCCTTCGAAATTACAGCAAATTAGTAATTATAAAAGTGAGTTAGTTTTATTGTTTGCTATTATTTTGGGATCAGTTTTAAGATTGTGGAGAATAAATGACTTGCCATATCCTCCAAATGATAGTGAATTATTTTTTGGTTACTATGGTTGGAGTTTGCTTCACTTCGGGGTAGATGAATTCGGAACAAAATTTCCTATAAACTTCCCATCAATTGGTGATTTTAAGTATCCTAGATTGGCATATCTGAATATCATACCTGCAGCGATATTTGGATTGAGTTTTATAACAGCTAGGTTTTGGTCTGTTTTAACTGGAATTATTTTAATTCCTGTCGTATTTGTTTTTTCGTTAATGGTTTTTAAAAATAAAATCGCTGCTGCAGCTAGCGCTCTTTTAATTGCACTTTCTCCGTGGAGCATAATTCTGTCTAGAATTGGTTACGAGAATCATATAGCATTAGTCTTTACTACTCTTGGACTAGTGTTGTTGTTGGGTCCATATTTAAACAATGAGTTTCTTGTTAAACATAAAAAAATTTCTTTAATTCTTTCCTTCGTATTATTGGTTTTATCAACTTTTACTTACGCAGCTGAAAGAATTTTTGTTCCATTGATACTTCTTTTTTTATTTTTAATTTATGGTTTTAACAAATTAGAAAAGGCAAAAGGAGTAATAGCTGCCTTTTTAATCAGTATCACATTAATTGTGGTTGCATCACTTATTCCTTGGCAGAATAGAGGTAGATCGTCTTCACTCATATATAACAATATGAGTGCTTCGGAAACAAATCGTCAACAGGAGCTTATACAGGAA
>CAWASW010000007.1:0-159762 GCA_963784785.1 Candidatus Woesebacteria bacterium
GGAACTGCCATTTGTTCTGCGGTTGATGAAGTGTATCCCCCACTCTCCACATCAGATATGTCTTGCTCATATGCATAGAGATATTGTAAATGCACTTGGTAGACACTCAAAAGATAGAAGAATTGAAGAATTAATAAAAATTGCAAACCACATTTGGTTCATAGAAAGTCATGAAGCTTTGAAATACTGGGAAACAATCTTAAAAGATTGGGTTAAGGCTAATTTCTTCTTTCTGAAAGAGATGAGGACAGATGATTCTGGCCACAGTTGGTATATTCATAAAGGTGTGAGAAAAGCTGTCAGGATCCTAATTAAACTTCCAAAAACCTCATTCAAGTTTTTAGACCACCCAACTATGCCAAAAACAACAAATGAAATTGAAGCTACATTTGGGCATATAGGACAAAGATGGTTAAGACATAAAGGCCTTAAAAAGACTCGTTGGGAAAGTTACCTTAAATGGTTTGTATATTATTACAACTTTGAAAAAATGAAGGCCGATAATAAAACAAAACAGGATTAGAAAAACAACACATTAGTTCCATTAAGCCTATTATTCCGATAATGATTAAGTTTAAATATTACAAATATTTTTATTTTTCGCCAAAGGCGATTTGACAAGCGCTTACGAGCGCTTTTTTTCTGCCTGCTGCTCGATGAATAGACCCACGACCTGACGGTCGGGGTTTCATTAGAACACAAACAGAGTTTGCCCTGCATCTTTTTTACCTTGGTTTTCTATGTACCTCTCTATCACACTTTTGTTTATTCCCACAGTTGATACAAAGTAGCCTTCAGACCATATTGATTCAGTCCCCCAGTACACATTTTTAAGGAATGGGAATTTTTGTTTTAAGAACCTAGCTGTATTTTGTTTAATAATTCCTACAACTTTACCAACTGCAATAGTTGGCGGAATGGAAACAAGAAGGTGTAAATGATCTTTGTCATGATTTACTTCCTTAATATTTATCATTGGGTAATGTTCCTTAATTTCCGCCAACTTAATATCAAAGTATGCAAAAATTCCTTCATTAAAAATGTTCTTTCTGTACTTAGTGGCTATGACTATGTGGTAATCACATTGGTACACGCAGTGTGATATGTAAATAAAGTCCATACATATATTTTACAACCAAAAAAGCTGCAGGGGTAACTCCATCCCACGACCTTACGGTCGGGGATTTAAGTGAGGAAGGTTAAAATAAATTAGGCCTTGTTCGAACATTTTGTTTGATTGAAACTTTCTGCAAAAGGAGAAAACCATGAACCAAACTTTGATTTACTCTCTTTTGGTGATTGTACTTTGGGGACTTGTTCCAAGCTTTGCCAAGATGGGAGATATGTCAGGGGGCTTGACCACCATGTATGTCAATTGGTTCGCTACAATTGGCGTTTTGGCGATCATGGCAGTTACAGGCGCAACAAAGGAGTTTAAACGCTCCCAGCCGTATTTGAAACTGGCAGGTATTGGTGTCATCTGGCCATTGGTCTATTCGATTACCTACTTTACATCGATCAACCTTGGCAGTAGCTCGATGACCACAATTACAAATTACTCATGGCCAGTCTTTTATCTAATCTGTGCGTCGCTGTTCGCAGGTAAAAGATTTTCCAAGCAGAATTGGTTGATTGTTTTAATGGCAATTCTTGCCGTTGCAATCCCCACATTTCTTCACGGAAACATCACAATGCTTTTTGTACCTGTGATGTTAGGTCTCGCCGCCGCTCTCTGTCAGGCACTTTTCTCCCTGATCAGCGAAAGTCTCAAAGAAAACGATTGGCTTGTAACGTTCGTAATTTCAGCAGTTACAGCAGTCGGTTCGACAATCTATGTCGGACTCTTTGAATCATTTGTCTGGCCAGATGCAACATCGCTTTTTTGTATGGCCTTCATCGGGATCCTTTCCAATGGAATTGGATTCTGGGCTTTTTTGAAGGCTTCAAAAGTCAGCAATGTTGAAAACCACAAAACGCTTTTTCTCATACTGATGTGCTCGACTCCATTGGCACAGGTTGCTTTGCTGCCAATTCTCGGCGTCGAAAGTGTCAGTCCAGAAAAGTGGATTGGTGTTGTGTTGATTACAGGAGCGCTTATCGCGTACCGGCTTTATCCAGCCAAACCTGCAGCATAGCACGATAACAGTTCGAACAAGGTAGAGCCTCCTAAAATTTACTTTATGTAAATCAAGGAGGCTCTTTTTTTTGTTTAAAATTAAGCATAGAATATAAATCATGAACAGTAATACAAATGAAGTTTTAACCAGAGGTGTGAATCAGATTTTACCTGATAAAAAGGGTCTAGCGGATTTGATGTCTAAAAGAAAAATAAGACTCTACCAAGGGTTTGATCCATCTGCTCCATCACTTCACCTAGGAAACTTTGTAGGTCTTATGAAGCTTCGACAATTTCAAAAAGCAGGGCATGAAGTGATCTTTTTAGTAGGTGACTTTACAGGAATGATTGGAGACCCAACAGATAAACTAGCAACCAGAAAAAAATTAACTCGAGAAGAAGTTCTTAAGAATGCTAAGGCATGGAAAAAACAGGCATCTAAACTTTTGGATTTTACAGGATCAAATCCTGCAAAAATAATGTTTAACTCCAAATGGTCAGATAAAATTAGTTTTAAAGATTTAATCGAAATTACTTCAAACTTAACAGTCCAGCAATTAATTGAAAGAGACATGTTCCAAGCGAGATTAAAGGCAAAAGAGCCAATCTACTTACATGAATTTTTATACCCAGTTGCACAAGGTTTCGACTCTGTAGAAATGGATGTAGATTTAGAGGTTGGTGGAAACGATCAATTGTTTAATATGATGGTTGGTAGAAATTTATGCAAAGCCATTAAAAATAAGGAAAAGTATGTTTTAACTACTAAACTTTTAGTTGATAAAGAGGGGAAAAAAGTAGGCAAGACTACAGGTAATGCATTATTTTTAGATTCAAAACCCCAAGATTTTTATGGAGGAATAATGTCATTCCCTGATGAGGTAATCTTGTTATCCTATGAACTTTTAACAGAACTCCCGCTTACGGGTCTTGAAGAGAAAATTAAACTAAACCCTATGCAAGAAAAGAAAAATTTAGCATACGAAATAGTAAGACTTCTTTGGGGAGAAAAACTTGCTAAAAAAGCCGCTTTAACTTTTGAAAATAATTTTCACAAAAGAGAAGTAGAATATAGTTTGGAAATTAAATTACAAAAAACTTTAGCTGACACTGTAGCCCCATTTACAAACTTAAAATCAGCAGGAGATGCCAAGAGATTAATTCAACAAGGAGGTCTAACTATTAACGGCGATGTCGTTTCTGATTTAAACTACAAAATCAAAAAAGGTGATAAAATCAAGATCGGCAAAAAAATATTTGGTATACTAATCTAGCAATGGGATCCAAAAAACACAAAAAAATATTTAAGGTTTTGGCGATAATTGCAGGGTTAGCACTTCTTGTAAGCTCCTTTTTACCTTTTTTAGCTTACTTGTAACATTAAAAATTGAATGAAAATTGTAAAATGTAAATTGTAAATTATGCAGTTATCCGATTCTGTCTCAACCTTACCCTTCGTCGGTCCAACCTATGAAAAAAAATTAGAAAAATTAGGTATTTTAAGCATCTCAGATCTACTCCATCACATTCCTCACAGATATTTGGATTTCTCGAAAATTACAAAGATTGCGGACTTAAAAATTGGAGAAGTGGTGACAACTATTGGAACCATTACTTCTATTAGAAATCAAGCTACAAAGGCGGGAAGGTTAATGCAGATTGGACAAATTCAAGACGATACAGGAAAAGTATCTGTTGCATGGTTTTCCCAACCCTTCTTAACTAGGATGCTTTTTCCAGGGACTAAAATTGCAGTTTCAGGAGAATTATCTTGGTTTAACAAACAACCTGCTTTTTTCTCTCCACAGTACGAAAAAATTGAAGATGATCACGAGACAGTTCACACAGGAAAAATTGTTGGAGTATACCCTGCAACTGCAGGACTAAGTTCAAAATGGCTAAAAGCTCGTATTAAATATGTAATCGATAGAATTAACATAGAAAATGAGTTAGACAAGTCAGCCTTTGAAAAAATCCATTTTCCTCAGAAAATGGAAGATACGATAATTGCCAGAGAAAGGCTAGCATTTAACGAATTCGTAGACCTGCTTATAAAAGCTAAGGAAAGAAAGAAAAAATTAATAAAGAAAAAAGGTATTTCATTAAGTTTTGAGAATAACAACATTAATAAATTTATTGCAGATATAGGATTCGAACTTACAAACTCACAGCAAAAAGTAACAAAAGAGATACTATCTGATTTATCTAAAAAAATTCCCATGAATAGGTTACTTCAAGGAGACGTAGGTAGTGGAAAAACAATAGTTGCTGCAATAGCGGCTTTAGCAACGTATTTAAGTGGTTATCAAACAGTTTTCCTAGCTCCTACTCAAATTCTTGCAAATCAGCATTACGAATCTCTTAAAAATTTATTTCCAAATCTTGAAGTTACTCTTGTTACCGCTCATAGCTTAAAGCATATAGCATACGGCAATATTATCGTTGGAACACACGCATTACTTAACAAAACGTTTGAAAAAGTGGGACTACTTATCATTGATGAACAGCACAAATTTGGCGTCAAACAAATTAATTTCTTGCAAAAAACAAACCCTCACGTTTTAACCATGACTGCGACTCCTATTCCTAGAACTATCGCCCAAACATTATTTTCTGACATGGATTTGTCAATAATTGACGAATTACCTAAAAACAGACAAAAAATTAAAACATGGCTTGTTCCAAATGAAAAGCGTGACGGAGCATACGACTGGATCCGTACTCAGATCACTGTTCACCGTTCACAATGTTTTATTATCTGCCCTCTTGTAGAAGAGTCAGAGAGTGAAACTCTGAAGGATGTTAAATCAGTCAAGAAAGAATTCATCAATCTACAATCCATATTCTTTAATCTAAAACTTGGCTTACTTCATGGAAAATTGAAAGAAAAAGAAAAGAATGAAGTATTAAACGATTTCAAAAATGGCAAGTTGGATGTTCTTGTTTCAACTCCTGTTGTTGAAGTTGGTATAGATATTCCAAATGCTACGATAATGCTTATAGAAGCTGCAGACAGATTTGGATTAGCACAGCTTCATCAATTAAGAGGCCGTGTTGGTAGAGGAACAAAAGAATCATATTGTCTATTATTCACAGATAACGGATCAGATAAGGCAATCGAGAGGCTTACTGCCATGACAAAAATAGAATCAGGTTTTGAACTCGCTGAACTTGACCTAAAACTTCGAGGAGCAGGAGATGTATTAGGTACAAAACAAAGTGGCTTTGGCAACCTAAAAATTGCCGATTGGTCAGATACAAAATTAATCAAGCTCGCATCTGAAGCTGTTGCGAATTTGTAGTTTCTAATATATAATTCCCATATGGCACCATTACCAAAGAAAAAACATAGTCACGGCAGAACAACCAGAAGAAGAAGTACCTTTAAGGCAGGTCTTACTGCGATTTCAAAATGTCCAAGTTGTGGAAAGCTTAGAGAACCTCATAAAGCATGTCCTCATTGCGGAGTTTACAAAGTATAAGTATACTTACTAGATGAAAACTGCAACTGACCCGAGACACTTAAGACGAAGGAATGCAGTTAAATTTTTATTTGCAGAAAGCTTTACTCACCAAAAAAATATTCCTGAATTAGTTTTAGAAATACAAAAGCAGACTGAAGACATTAATAAAATTATTGTAGAGTCAGCCCCAACTTGGCCAATAGATAAAATTAATAAAATTGATCTTGCGATATTACATCTTGCGATATATGAATTAAAAAACGAAGATACTCCACCAAAAGTAATTATCGATGAAGCAGTTGAATTGGCTAAAGAATTTGGAGCTGAGTCATCAGGACCATTTGTTAATGGAGTATTGGGCACAATATATGATGAAATGAATAGTAAAAAATGAACTTCTTAAATCAAAATTTATTGAAACAGGCATTAACTCATAGATCATGGGTTAATGAAAATAGCAAAAACGAAGGGACAAACGAGCGCCTAGAATTTCTGGGGGATGCAATCTTGGAATTTGTTGTTTCCAAAGAGATATACAAAAAATTTCCAAATGAAGAGGAAGGATACTTAACTGCCTTACGTGCAAATTTAGTAAATACAAAAAATTTAGCTGAGGTAGCTACAAAACTTAAAATTGGAGAGGTGATTTTACTTTCAAAAGGAGAAATTGATGGTGGAGGTAGAACAAATCCTTCACTCCTAGCAGACACAATTGAAGCAATAATTGGGGCAACATATCTGGATAGAGGGTTGGATGCAGCAGAAAAATTTATTCAAGATAATATCCTAATAGATGCCGATAAAAAATCTCAATCACCACTAAAGGATCCAAAAAGTCTATTGCAGGAAAAAATTCAGGCAAAGGGATTGCAAGCTCCAAAATACAATGTGGTTTCTGAGGCAGGTCCAGATCATAATAAAGAATTTACAATAGAAGTTATAGTCAACGGCAAACCTGCTGCTAGAGGTACAGGGAAAAGTAAATCTGAAGCAGAACAAGATGCAGCTTCCAACGCACTCGGAAATATGATAAACTAAGTTCGCCACTTTGTGGTAAAATAATAAATAATATGTCAGTATCTATCAAATTATCAAGAACAGGCAAAAAGAATTCAGCAAATTACAGAATTGTTGTTGCTCCAACAAGAAGTGCTAGAGATGGCAAAAATTTAGGCATAATAGGTAGCTACAATCCACGTTTAAAAACTCACGAAATAGATCAAAAGCTTTATGATGAATGGATTAAAAAGGGTTCAATAGTTACTGAAGGTGTAAAAAAGGTTTTAAAAAAGTAACCCATGAAGGATTTACTAGACTACATATTAAGAAATATTTTAGGAAAAGATTCAACTTTTGAGATTCTTGAAGAAGATGATGGTTCAATCGTAAAACTAACAATAAAAACTGCAGATGATGAGGGAGGTATTGTAATTGGAAAACAAGGAAAAGTTATTAAAGCTATAAGAAACATATTAAGGATAAAGGCTACATTAGAAAAGAAAAAGATTATTTTATTAGTTAACCCCGTATAATATTTATTCAAAAGGATTTGGCTTTGATTCAATGTCAGCTGGAGTACTTGCAAAACGTTCAGGTAATTCATATTTAGACATTTCTTCAATTAAAATTATTTCTTCATCAGTCAATACATTAATGTCTGAGACAAGAGAAGGTATACTTTTTGGCGCTTCTGACGAAAAAACGTTTAAAGTGACGTCAACCTTTGTCGATAATTCAGTATTAGAAAATTTTATCTTCTCAATCTTAAAAATAGGAAGTGTTTTTGAAAATGCGTCCAAAAATGAGTAGATACTGTTTTTTTCACCTTCTGCCTCAAAAGAAATAGAAGATTTAAAAATATTTTTCTCCATTGGAATCAAAGTTGACGTTTTTATGTTAGAGATTGTTATACCGTCAATTAGTGACTGACTTTTTATCTGATTCATTCCTAATAAAACAGAGTTTTTATACGGAACGGCCATGTTCAGAAAGTTAGTGTCATCAGGTACAGTCGTGTTAAGATCTCTTAAAATATTAAATTTTTTATTAAGACTTGCCTCAAGCTTTGAGGATTCATTGTAGGTGCTAATTAATTTAGTTATTTTGGCTGATCCTAAATAAATTGTGGCAACAAGTAACAATACAGTAGCAAAAAGTATAGCTACAGGCTTCAATAGAACGTTATTTAAATTTTTCATATTTCAAATATCAAATTAGCTAAATATCCGGAACTTGCAGTGTATCCAAGCGAAGTCAAAACTATTTTCTTATATCTCTTAATAGCAGATATGTAATTTAGAACTGTGCCCATATTCTTTAAACCTTTAAACGACAAAGCCATTTCAACTTTTGTAGGGCTTATCGTAACGTCATTAAATGATGATCCATCCAATCCCGAAACAACTGATTCAATTCTTTTGAAATCTGAAAATTCTTCTTCGGCAGATTTTATTTTCTTAATTTCAGAAATTTTAGATAATCTATCCTTGATAGAAAAAATCCTGTTTTCGTTATTGCTTAACTCAGAAATATTAGCTTTTAAGTATCCAATTTTAGTAACAATAGTATTTTGTTTACTTCCATAGTAGATAATTCCCACAATAGATCCAATTATTCCAACAATTGAAATTACTAATAATATGGTTGAAATCTTATTTATAAGCCTTATTGATTTCAACGTCTTCGGTGAAACCATCATCTCAGACGGGATTAAATTTATTTGCTTTTGCTTCATTTATTTTTATGTTTGATCTCTCATTGCAAGTCCTACTGCAGTACCATAAATAGAGGAGTATGGAGCCAATTTTTTAGATGTTTCGTCATCCAACATTAATTTTCCAAAAGGATTACCAATAACTGTTTCCATATTAAGATTTTCAGTTAAATAAGAAACTATTCCAGGCATAATTGAGGCGCCCCCTGTAATTACCAATGAACTTGGCATATCTCCACCATCATCTGTTTGATAAAAATGAATAGCTTTTTTCATTTCATCAATAATTAAGTTAAAAACTGGCACTAATGCATTTCTTACCTTACCCTCAAGTTGGCTCGCATCTAGTCCATATGCTTTTTTGTATTCTTCAGCTTGAACAGGTTCTATGCTTAACGATTGAGAAACAGCCCTAGTAAAAGCCTCTCCTGCAACTGGAATTGACCTTGTAAAAATAGTATTAAAATTTCTAACTATTGAGATATCAGTTGACGATGAACCTAAATCAAGAATCATAGAAACGCCTTTGTCAGGGGATAGAGATCTACAAAGGGCAGTCAATTCGGTTTCTGCCGAAACAGGTACTAGACCTGCCAATTTACAAACTTTTACATATTTTTCAACAACTACTTTTGGAGCAGCAACCAACAAAACAGAGACAAAGGCAGCAGCTTCGTTTCTTTCCAAAATAGTATATTGGATAACAGCTTCACCTACAGGAATCGGTATATATTGTTCTGCTTCCCATTTAACAGCAGAAGATACTTCCTCATCTGAAAGCATCGGAAACTTTATGACTCTTGTAAAAACAAGAGACTCTGGAAGGGATATATTTGCATCTTTGGAAGTGACACCAACCTGCGCAACCAACTTCTTAAGCAATTCTGACATAGTCACAAAATCCTCTTCTGTAGAAGCTTTATCGGGAGATACTCCAACGTAACCGACAGCTCCAGACGATTTTAATTGCCACGAACCGTCAGCACCACCTAGTTCAACTATTTTTATACTTTTTGATCCTATATCTATTCCTAGCATTTTGGGCAGATTTCTTTTCTTATTTAACTATACCATTTGCACTATAAATTGCATTCATGAAAATTGGTGGTACCACAGGATGCAACTGAAAAACCTCAATACTTCTGTTACTATCACCATATGATCCGTCAGAACTAATTTTAGTACCTTGTGATGGTAAAAGTCCACCCGTCACTGTTATTCCGACTTTATGGCTAACAGTATTATTATACAAAAATTTTGCAGTAATAAACTGCATAGAAGTTAGCGCTGAAACATTTGTCGTATTTTTAAACTGAAAATTCTCTGTTCCCACAGTACAAGTACCTGATCCTGTAGAATAACCATTATTACTAGTTCTGCCACTATATGGATCCAACATTTTTCTGTAGACCCTTGTCTCGCCAGTTGGAGTCTTGTAAAAGATACTTATTTCAAGTGCAGGAGTCTGGACGTTTGTTTCACTTGTTCCTGCCGCACCCCAGCATACTGTGATCATACTACCGGCAAATGGAGTTTCGCTTGGCCTTGTTAGCCAGAAAGTAGCAACTTCACCAGACTTTAAACCATAAGGGTAAACTACACTGGCTAGTCCCTTTCCAAAGTCACTAGTCTTAACTGTAAACTTAGCGTCTCCTATTGATGTTACTCCTGAATCAACTCCACTGCCTATAACCAAGGCTCTTTCAATACCTGCCTCAGCAGCAGAGAAAGCACGCATCGAATCTTCTTCTTTAGTAGTTAAAGATATATCAGTGACAGAACGGGACATGATATACAAAACTATGATTAAAACTACAGAAAGTGAAAGAAGAACTATTAATACTGCCTGCCCCGATTGATTTCTGCTTTTTCTAAAAGACATATTATTATAAATATATCATAAATCAATTTGAAGTGTTCAATACACTTTAAATGACCCATAGTTGACAAATGGAGAATCATCCTGTAGTATTAAGTATTGAATTTGGGTATGTATTTATAATACAATCCCAATAATATGAATAGAGATAGATTAATAGCAAATATTGCTTATTTAAATATGAATAAGGATTTACTTACAGCAGGATTTAGTGCAGCCGAGATTACGGCAATTTTGTTTACCCAATTTGGTTGTAAACCACAAACACTAACAATTCCTGAACATACTGATTCGAAGAACCCCAACGTACTTATAGTTGAACCAACAGAAGCAACTAAAACAAAGGAACAAGAAGCAAGATTTTATTCGGGAAGAATCAGTTACGGTAACAACGGGATGGTTCCTGTTGTATCAGGAGAGTTTAAAATAAACCCAAACAATATTGAAACTTTTTCATTTTTTGTAACCTCGTTTTCTGGTGAGGGAGAAAAAGAAATCAAATTTGCATATGCCACAGAAGATGGAAGTTTAAGAAGATTTGTTATGACTGCAGAAAGACCAGAAGAATTAAAAACTGTAATTGAAGATGGATTTGTGCACGAATATTATGAGTTAAAGGATGGAACAAGGTACGACATACATATATACCCTGAAGACTCTTATAAATTATTTAGCTCTGGCACTCCATTTACGGCACATGTTTTTCCTCCTGATAATTTATTACTTGATTTTCCAGGACTTAATAAAAATTCAATATCAATAAAAATATCATCGGAATCCGGAAAAGTCTATGCCACGGTTGCAAAAAATGAGGCAGCATCACTTCCAGACGGAGAAATTAAGGATTTTGCAGAAAAAATAAAAGGTAGCCGTGAAATTCGATGGAGTGAAGATAAAAAATTTCTTCAATTAGTAGACAAAAAAACAGACAAAATTGTTCCAGATTTTAAATTTGATATTACAACTGACCCTCTAAACCCAACGTGGACAAGAGAGTATAAGTTTGAAGGTGAAACAATAACAATTTTACAAAACTTATCTACAATTGTAGTCGATTCTGAAAAAAATATTGTTGACATACCATTTCCAGGATATGTATTTGATAGTGAGACAAATACATGGAACAGAAAAGAGTTTGAAGGTGAACCTGTTTTAAATACGGATGAGGCTAAAATCATCTTAATAAAATATAGCGACGTAACGAATGTTCAATATGATGTGCTCAAAACAATGTTTTTAGTACCAGGCGGTGGAGGACATCCAAGGCTAGTTTTTAAAAAGATTTCGGAGTTAACAAATAGATACGCTTGGGGAGAAAAGTTTATTCCCATAAAAAACCCTGATGACAGTTATGAAAAAAAACCTACAGGTATGTTCAAGATGTGTGAACTTGCTGACTTTCCATACAGTTTTGCTACTTTTAAGGATAAGTTCACTGGAGAATATAGAATAATATTAATTGATAAAACTGGGTTAATAGTTGAACATCCAACCTCGTGGAGTAATTATTATCTAGATAATCCAACTGAAAAATAAATTGACTCTTCATCGTAAAATTGTAATAATGATTATGTGAGAATAAATTTATTAAAAATATTTGTAGTTGTTATTTTATTGATTTATTCTGTAATATATTTACCCATATTTTCTTCATCTACCGCCAATTTTGATACGATTATCAGTCTTAGACATAAATATTTCTCAATCATAAATAAAGTTGTCAATCTGGCGAAGTTAAACAACGTAGACAACTACACATACCTTCGAACTCCGTTTAGGGTTATGAGACATTTTGAAGATGGTTATATTTATAATTTGGTAGGAGATGTATTAGGAATAGATCCAGATACAAATACAATTTATTTCAAATGCAGTAATAATAAATTATATCTTTTTAATATAGGTTCAAATAACCAAACCAAACAATTAAGAAAAATAGATTTGTCTGTTAGATTGCCTAGTGCTAATGGTCTAATTATCACGACATACACTTTTAATGAACTAAATAGAAATCCTGAAATTCTAAATTCAAATAATACAGATTCCTATTCAATAATTTGGAAAGATAAAAGAATACTTAAACAACTTGAAAAAGATTACAATTACAATAACAATGAATTCATAAACAATTCCGACAAAGACATTATGACGATTACAAAAATTTAATTATGAATAAATCACTTGTGTTTATAGCAACGATTGCTACTTTCGTATTTTTTAGTCTTTATTTTTCAAAAGATTCTTATGCGTTAGACGATCAGTGTTCACAAATCCCATGCATATGTGAGGGATCTTGCATCAACATTGATCCGTGTATGTATGCTAACCCACCTGCCAGTTGTAGAAATGTTGGAGATGGAAGAGCCGCCTATGTATGTCCTACAGGCTATCATCAGACATGTACCACGCCTGAAAAATATGAGTGTTTACAAACTAAAAACACAAACAATTATACCTGTACAGATGCACCGTATGTAGATGAATATAATACAGACAGGAGATATTCAGATACATGCACTCAGTATCAATCGTACTGTCAAACTAACTGTTCTTGTTGTGCAATTGGTAGCTCTAGGGTCTGCACACCTGGTGGAACCTATGATTTACCTGCATTAAACGCTAATGGTTCTTGCAATAATTTTGATACTAAACTTTTTTCATATCTAAATACTAATTATAAAGTGCCACAAGACTGTGAACATGTTTATATAGATGGGGTATACATGTGGGATAAATGCTATATATATCTTACTCGTTGCCAAACACAAAACTGCGCATGTACAGCAAGCTGCACAGATGTTGCACCAAGTAAACCAGTGTTAGTAACTCCTGCAAATAACGCTACACTATCTGCAACCAGTGTCACCCTTAAATGGAGTTGGCCAGCTGGTTCTATATGGGGGACTAACTGTTCAGGAGCTACAAACAGGTTTAAGGTTTACGCGTGGGAAAATGGTAAGGCAGAAGTATTAAAAGCAACATATCAACCGGGAGTCTTACAATATGTTTTTCCTGTTAGTGGGGGGAAGACATACAATTGGAAAGTTGTTGCAACAAATGGTGCATCGGAGACGATCAGCGACGTTCGACAATTTACAGTTACTACACCAGCAATTCCCAGTTGGTGGCAAACAAAAGATGGAGACATAACCACTCCAAATGACATATCTTCAGAAATCTATACAGGATATTTGCTAGATGTTGCAGGAAACGGCGGATATCCAGGACTACCTGTATATGGTGGGTCATTATCCAAAGGTCAAGGAAATATATCAATCAAACAATGGGAATCAAATGCCTCAATATCTAGCTCAAGAAATTTTAATTATTCATACTTTTCTAATTTAATTCCATCAGGAACGACTTTAAATAATATTTCTAAACTAGCAACAGGAAATACAGAAGTCTATACAGATGGCTATGCGTGGTATAAAGCTTCAGGTGATGTAAACATCTCATCAAATATCGATTTCGGTGGTAGAAAAGTAATTCTATTTATTGAAAACGGAAGTCTCAATGTTGATGCAAAAATCAATCTAAATGACGGCGCAGGTTTCTTCGCAGTCTTCGCCGCAAAAGACATAAATATTGGAAGCACTGTTTCAGGTAGCCCAGCAATTGAAGGATTATATCTTGCCGACGGTGATTTTGTAATTGATGCTGCATCTACTCAATTTCATGCAAGAGGCTCTATTACAACCTTTGGAACAATAACAATACAGAGAAGCCTCGCAAACAATTCAACAGGCCCTTCAGAACTGTTTGAGTTTGCACCTGATCAATTGTTGATGTTTCCTGACAAACTTGGTTACAGAAGGCAAAGGTGGAGTGAAGTAGCTCCCTAATTGATTATTAATAATTCCTAGAAATTATTTCCATACTAGTTGAGACAGATCCTTTCTCAACAGACGACGCTGTAGCATCTTCAGCTGTCAAACTAACTTTTACCACAGCAGGGCTATTTAAATCAGTCTTAGTGCAGCTAAAAGTGCATCCTGTAACTGATACGTCACCAGAAGATAATCTAGATGCTCCAGAGGCAATATAAGAGGAGATACAGCTGAAGGTACTGTCAATGCCTTCCGCTGTTGTATATTTCAAATTAGTTGAAGTTGAAGTAACACAATCTACACTTTCAGAATTTCGGATTTGTCTTTCAATTACTGCTAAAGAATAATTTACGTTTTCGCGAACTCTAACTAAAGAATCACTTTTCTTACTAGATCGTAAAGTCAATGATATTGCACTTGTAGTAAGCACACCAATCACGGCAAATATAAATATCGCTATAAGTAATTCAATTAGACTAAAACCTTTTTTCATATTTTTTCTCTGATGTCGCTAAAGTTTGTTACAGATTTTGCTTCATGCTTTCCCTTTGAATCAGTCCAAGATGTAGTAACTGTTGCAAGAATTATATTTTTAGTGTCAATCACACTAGTTATAAAACTTAGGTTTCTAATAAACGAAGTTCCAGTAATAAATTCAGTAGCGCCACAAACTCCAGTATTTGACCAATTTAAGCTTGGATTATCAAGACAATATGTAGGAGAAGTCAATCTTTCTATAAACCACGCTGAGTCCTTTTCTCTTTCACTTCGTACCCATTCAATAGCCTCCTGAGAGTATCTACCCGCTAAGGTTTTATTTCTTGAAAAGAGAGAATTAGAAAGCGCAGTAGTAGATAAGGAAACTATACCCACTATAACCATCGAGATTATAAAAATGGCGATGACTACCTCAAACATACTTTGGCCAATATTATTTTGTTTCATTGTATTGCACCTCCAACAGCAACTAGTATTTTGCCGCTAGTCCCAGAAACGGCGTTTTGAATTGTTAATGTTAGCAAGGAAGCTAAGTCAGTCCCTTGGCCTAAAATTTTAAATTTTACGCTTCCATTTGATATGGTCGTATCCTGAGGCATAGTTACATCTTTTACAATTGATGTGACAGTGGCAGGGTTTATACATGTAGCAATAATTTGATATCCTGGTCCACTACTAGTAAAAGTATAACTATCTAATTTTACACAGGTAACGTCAGATGGCTTTTGGCCAGACAATGAAAGCTGCTGAGCCAACCTTAAATCTGCCTTTACTTGTTTCAATATTCCAGTTAATGCCTGCCTCCTTGAAAACTCTCTATATCCTGCAATACCTACACCAAAAACGATAGCAGTAATTGATATAACAATTAAAAGTTCAATTAAAGTATAAGCCTTATGAATCATGGATTTGTGATCTTGTAATTGCAGCCTGAACCACCGCATAAGCTACTTGCGCCACAATCAGAAATTGTTGTTAACTCTTGCTGTTCCAAAGAACTACACAACATATATCCATTTCCACTTACTTTATAGACGTAACTTCTGCTAGCAGCAATCGGATCGGAGGGTACTGAAGAGATATAAGTATTTGCTGCAGCGCAACTACCAACCCCCGTGCCGACTAATGCAGAAGTTGCGGCAGGCAACGCAGCAGGGTAACCATTGCAATCAGCTCTATACAATTCGAGACCAGCTTTAATAGATTCCAAGTCTGATTTTCGTCTTGCATCTCTTGCTGATTCTCTTGCACTAGACAATCCAAAAATAGAAACGGCAACAAGAACTCCAATTATGGAAATAACTACTAACAATTCGATTAAAGTGAATCCTTTTTTCATCATAATTGCGTTAAAGTTGGACAAGTACTAGTTGTTGGTGCAGTTAATGATAATCCCACTTTCCCATTCGAACAAACAACCATGTAACCAGTTTTTGCTTCCAATTTTGCTGACATAACATATTTTGTAGAAGTAGCTGTACCTGCAGTTCCAGTATCAGAAACATATTTATATGCGTATGTTGCGTCAGATGCATTTTTAGTATCTCCAGCACAGGCAATATCTGGCTCGAGTTTGCTATTTAGGTATCCGCACAAATCAGTTACTGATTTGACGGCTGCATTTGTAGAAGGATATAAACCATTCGTCATATTGCCATACAATTCGAGAGATGTTTGATACTGTTTTAGATCAGATTTTCTTGCAGAATCTCGTGCTTGTTTTTGTGCTCCACCAAAAGAGACAAGAGCAATAGCTGCTAGTATTCCAATTAAGGAAATAACAACTAGCATTTCAATTAGAGTAAACCCGTTGTTTTTGTATTTCATATTCATAAATCTTATATCTTAAATCTTAAATCTAGTTTAAGGTTTGACTTCATATTTACAAGTACTTGCGCAAACTGACGTTGCTACTGTCTGGCACTTATCATCAGATTTATTTTCTAAGCAAGCTCTAAGTATATAGTTATCTGAATCAGTGTATGTATATACATAACTCTGGTCAGACAGGGGATCGCTCGGCAATAAATTCATGTATGTAGTCGTCGATCCATCTGTCCATGCAGTACCAAAAGTTAATGAATTTGGGTAGCTTCCTTTATCATTATAATAAAGCCTTAGAGCTGTTTGAATATTTCTAAGATCAGACTTTCTGGAGGCATCTCTTGCTCTTTCTCTTGCAGAATTCATGTTAGCAATAACAAGTGTGGCTAAGACGCCAATTAACGAAATTACTACTAATAATTCAATTAAAGTAAAGCCTTTTTTGTTCATACTATTTACTATACGCTATACGCTATTCGCTTGCACTAGTATTTGCACTAGTTACTGCAAAATTAGGATTCTGATTGCAATTGTTATCTATACAGTCCTTATCCTCTGTGTTCTCAAGTTTTGCAAATAATCTATATTTTTGATTTGTTGGAGTATCAGGATTTACATAAGTATATGATTGACCGTTTGTTGGGTCAGATGGTAAAACTTTAAAATAGATTGTCCCTTTTGAATCTTTAAATTCATTTCCCCAAACGACAGCGTTTGTAGGAGGGTATTTTCCATAATCTGCGCAGTACAGTTCTAACGCATGAGAAACTTGTTTCAAATCAGACTTTCGTTGTGCATCTCTTCCTCTCATCTGAGCACTAGTAAAACTACCAAGCCCAACTGCAGCAAGAACACCAATAATAGACATTACTATCAAAAGTTCGACTAGTGTAAAACCATTCTTTAATCTAAAATCTTTAATCATAAATCTAGTTTCCTCTTCCATAATTACATATTTTTGTACCACATTGCAAGTTTTTATTTACGATTGAAGGGGTGTATTCTGCTTCATCACGACCCTCAAGAGCAATGTATAGTTGATACTTTTTTCCGTCAGAAATGTATAAGTAGTTTGAGCCGTTTTTGTATTTTGGATCCCTTGGCATAAGGTTAACATTTTCAAATCTAGACTCACCCCACGTGCAGGTAGAAGCGTTTAGTGGATAGCCAGTTTTAGGGTCAGTAACAGGGTCTGAATTAAAACAACCTACAATGTTACCGTTATCAGAAAGGGGGAACATTCTATATTTTTGGTAATAAGTATCAATTGATTTCTGTATATATGACATGTCATTCTTCCTGACGCTATCTCTTCCACGTCTAAGCGAAATTGACAAATTGAATCCTGAAACGAAAAACAACACAGTTAAAATTATTGATATAAACTTAACTTCTAACTTAGTAAATTTTTTCATACTTATTGTTCCACACATTCATTTTCTGGTGCTTGTGGGGTGCCACATGATGTTAGACACCTAGTTCCAGAATAGTTAATGACACAACTTGGCATACCAGTATTTGGATTAATTACAACAGGTACGCATACTCCACTTTTACAGCCCACATAATAATTGGCTGTGTTTTGAATATCCTCAATAGGTGCATTTGGGCTGGAATAAGAAAAGCTAAATGCTGCACTAGGCCCTATACCTTTTCTATAATCAACATCTGATTCGTTTTGTAAAACTGCAAAAAGTTTATACCATTTAGGACAACTTGATTCTTCCGGTTGATAATAATAGGAAGTTTTGGTTGTAGGGTCACAAGGAATTTCGTTTAGATATGGCTTTAAATCAGTTCCGGGCTGGCACGATACAGAAGTGGGGTAGCAGTCTTTATCTTTTTCATATTCTTCAACAGCAATTCCAATCCTCTTAACTTCAGTTTTTCTACGAGCATCATAACTTTTAAAGATTTGGGATCGTAAATAAATAGTAGTTAGAACTGCCAAAAAACCAAGTATAGAAACAACTATCAGGATCTCAGTCAAGGTCATCCCTTTATTTAATTTCATCTGTATATAAATAAAACTATCCAAAAGGCTACAATTAAAAATGGACCGAAGGCGATCCTTGTTTTCATCCTAGCCTTCTTTAATAATAGCAATATTGAGGCAACAATTCCACCAATTATAAACGAAAGCATTAGCCAAGATAGTCCATTTGTCAGGCCAAGCCATATTCCTAAGGCTATTGCAAGCTTAACGTCTCCTAAGCCCATTCCACGGCCAAAGGTAGCTAAATGGATGCTTAGTAAGATTAGCGAGAATAGAAACGCAGGAAACATAACAGTGAACAGTGAACTGTGAACCGTAAGCAGTCCCAACAACAAAATAAGCCATGATAGTTCATCAGGAATAAACTGATGCTCAAGATCGATTATCAAGACAATTAGAGAACTAGTGATTAGTAAATAGTAAACAACAGGAAATGAAAACAAATACAACAAAACAAAACCTAAAGCAGAGACCAGTTCAATTAACGGATAGCGAATGGAAATTTTTTTAGAACAACAGCGGGATTTGCCTCTGTAAAATAGATAGGAGAATAGGGGAATATTGTCATACCAATACAAATCTTTTTTGCATGAATCACAAAAAGAACGGCCATACACAAAATCAATTTTACGAGGAATACGATAGCTAACAGCAGAAATAAAACTTCCAACTAGTAAGCCAAAGAGAAATAATAAAAAAATCATTAGAAGTTACTCTGGGATACAGACGTAGCATCCAAGCGTTACCCAGTTTGCCGTCGAAGCATTACAAGATGATGTTTCTGTTCTCGCACCTGTCGTGTCACTAAGAGTATAAACCTTGGTATCAGCCACAGCTTTTTCTCTTGTTGATTTGGCTAGAGGTATAAAACAAGCATATGTTGAAGCTGATGCGCCGGATGCCTTACCTATCATTATCTTCTGATCTGCAGTTCCAGTTGCACCTTTTTTGATAAAGTCTCTATTTTCAAATTCACTTTTCAATTCATTAGAATTTAATAACGTCCCAGGAGTAGTGCAATTTGCTGCACAAATTCCAACTTCGATATCTGACGCAGTTACAAAGCCAAATGTACTTTCTGTTGTATAAGTACTCGTTTGAGTCATCCAAGGAAATTCGGATTTTGCAGCGAAATATCTATCAATCGCAGAAATTAATTGTCCGCCGTCTGCTTTGAAACGAGTGTCTCTTGCACGGTTAGATTGTTCAATTGGGTTAATTGCGGAAATAACTATTAAGGCGATAGCACCAAGAAGACCAATAACAATTAAAAGTTCTACAAGTGTGAAACCTCTTTTTGATTGATTTATCATATCTGTATTAACAATATGCTTATTAAAATTTCTTGTCAACTAGTAGTTTTTTTGAAAGGATCAACAACTACTATATATAGAGTTATAAACACAATTAACACTGAGATAATTGGAAATAAATAGTCTTTTATCATTTTCGTTTTGCTATAAAATATATTCCTAATGCAAATAGTGAAGTGATTATCATCGCAAGAAAATATGTAGTTGAGATATCCATGTTTTTATTTTTTAGAAATAAAACTAATTCCTAGACTTAATAATACAATACAAATGCCAATAGATCCAGATATTTGTAAAATAAATCGAGGTATATCTAGGACACCAATGAATAATGGGGCGATCACACCGGCCGTGAACCACGCGATTGATAATCCATTTAGAAAATCCGACAAATATTTTCGTTGATCGAAATTATATTTTTTCATTTAACTAAAACTGGCTGGTCAAATTATAGATTGGCAAGATGATTGCAATGACAAGAAAGCCTACTCCAAGGCCCAAAAGCACCATAACAATAGGCTCAATAGCTGCTGTTAGGGTCTTAACTTTTTGATCAGACTCTGTCTCAAAAACATGGCTTACCTTTGATAGCACTTCTTCCATCTTTCCAGTTTCCTCACCAACAGCAATCATCTGAGACAAGATGAATGGAAAAACATCAGGATGTTTTGCAAAAGCAAAGGATACAGGGAACCCTTTTTCAACTTGTGAGGAAACATCCTTTAGTGCATTAGAGATAATTACATTATCTACAACTCCCGCTGTAATATTTAATCCTTCAAGAATAGATACTCCGGCTCCAGTCATTAAAGATAAAGTACTTGTAAGTTCAGTCAAAGCTACTTGTTTTTGCAATGGACCAATAATTGGAACTTTATATAGCAATTCATCAGTTTTTAACCTACCTGAAACTGTTTTTCTATATGCTTTAAATCCATAAAAACCGCCTACCAAAACGGCCAAGGTTACTGGCCAGAATTTTATTACAGCGTCAGAGATACCCATCAATATTCTTGTAGGAAGTGGTAGTGTTGCATTAAATTCCGAATAAAGAGATGTTAATTTAGGAACGACAAAGATCATCATAATAACAGAGACTATCACCATACCAGTGACAATTATGGCAGGGTAGACAAGTGCACCTTTTACCTTTCCTTTAAATTCTTGTTGTTTTTCCAAATCATCAGCAAGACGAACCAAGACAGTATCAAGTACTCCTCCTGCTTCTCCTGATTTTACTAATGCAATATAAGTGGGAGAGAAAATCTTTGGATGCTTCATGAATGCCTTAGACATAGACTCTCCACCTTCAACATCAG
Organism: Candidatus Woesebacteria bacterium; assembly: GCA_963784785.1. Classification (GTDB taxonomy): domain Bacteria; phylum Patescibacteriota; class Microgenomatia; order UBA8517; family UBA8517; genus JAUYMM01. The sequence continues at coordinate 20,953 of CAWASW010000007.1, forward strand.
ATAAAATTTGTGAAACTACTTTACCCATCGATCCCTTTGCTTGTGATCTCAAAATTAGTAAAGACTCAGTAACAGGCAGTCCTGCATTTACCATTGTGGCAAATTGGCGAGTAAATGTAGCAATATCAGATGGATTTATTTTGTCCTTCAAATTACGAATAAAAGTTATTGGATTTTCAAAAGCTACCTTGATAGACAAAACTAAAAGACCTTTACCCCTAACTAGTTTTGCAGCACTAGCTTCATCCATTGCCTCGACCTCACCCGATACAAGGCTACCTTCTTTATTTTTTGCTTTAAAAACAAAACGTTTCATTGTCTATTTGGATCCTCTAACTAGCCTATTTAATTCTTCTGGTCTTACTGACCACTCTTGAGCGACATCTAATGATATTTGGCCTGATTTAATAAGACTTGCCAATGAATTTTCAAGAGTAGACATTCCAGCTTCAAGTGAAGTCTGAATTATGGAATCTATTTGATGAGTTTTTCCATCTCTTATAGAGGTTTTAATAGCATTTGTGCCAAGCATAACTTCATGAGCAACAACTCTTCCGCCAGCAGTACCTGCAATAAGTCTTTGGGAAAAAACTGCTTCCAAAACGGAGGATAACTGCAGCCTTACTTGATTCTGTTGGTCTTCAGGAAAAACATCGACTATTCTGTCAATAGTTTGTGCTGCAGAATTAGTATGGAGTGTGGCAAAAACTAAATGACCAGTTTCTGCAATAGTTAATGCCGCTGATATCGTTTCAAAGTCTCTCATTTCACCAACCAAAACAACGTCAGGATCTTCTCGAAGAACAGAACGAAGTGCCACCTGCCATGAATGGGTATCAGATCTCATTTCTCGTTGCGATATTATTGATTTATCTGGTCGAAATACAAACTCAATAGGATCTTCAATAGTTACAATGTGACATGATCTATTTTTATTTATCTCTTCAATAATTGCTGCAAGTGTCGTCGATTTACCATGTCCAGTTGGTCCAGTTACAAGAACTAATCCTTGTCTTAAATTTGTGAAGCTATGTGCAACTTTCGGTAATTTTAAGCTATCAAAACTTGGAATTTCTAAAGGGATTCTTCTAAAAGCTGCTGCAAAAGATCCTTTTTGAGTATAGGCATTGACACGGAACCTAGCTTTTTCGTTAAACGATAAAGAAAAGTCTATCTCCTTATTTACGTTAAGTCTTTCAAACTGTTCACCTGTCAAAATTTTTTTCAATCCTTCTGAAATAATTTCAGGCGTTAATATTCCTTCGTTTGGAATACTTTTTAGTTCTCCATCTACTCTAACGGTAGGAGGTACTCCTGCAACCAAATGTAAATCAGATGCATTTAAATCGATTTCTGTTTGTAAAAAACTTTTTATATCAATAGCCATATTTTTATATCTAATTATTATTCTTGCGCAACTCTTTTGGCACTATTCCTGTGCCACACGTAGTACCTCTTCTATAGTAGTTTCCCCTTCTAAAACTTTCAAGTACCCATCTTGTTTTAATGTAATCATTCCTTCTTCTTTGGCCTTCTTTTCGATGTCTGTTGCAGTTGATCTTTCAAGAATCATTCTGCCAATAGAATCAGTAACTGGTAAAACTTCAAATAAGCCAACTCTGCCATAATAACCTGAATTTCCACATTCTTGGCAACCCTTTCCTTTATATATCTTTCCATCATGATCCTTAGGCCAAAGCGGTCCCAAAACAGTTTTGATTTCCTCAATTATTTTAGGGTCTGGAATATAAGATTCTTTACAAGCATCATGAACTTTTCTGGCTACTCTCTGTGCCATAATAGCCGTCATAGATGATGTTAATAAGTATGGTTCTGCTCCCATATCAAGCATACGAGGAAGTGAACCTGCCGCATTATTAGTATGTAATGTTGAAAAGACTAAATGTCCTGTAAGAGATGCTTGAATTGCAAGGTCTGCAGTTTCCTTATCACGAATTTCTCCCACAAGTATGATGTTTGGGTCTTGCCTCAAAAATGACTTAAGTCCTGAAGCAAAAGTTAATCCAACTGCAGTATTTATTTGTACCTGATTAACTCCCACCATCTTATATTCAATAGGATCCTCCAAAGTAACAATATTTACTTTTGGTGTATTAATTTTTGAGATAATCGAATAAAGGGTAGTGGTTTTACCTGATCCGGTTGGACCACAGATTAATATAATTCCATGAGGACGGAGGATAGCATCTTGCAAATTTTTAAGTGCTTTTCCACGAAGTCCCAAGGTTGGAAGGTCGGGAACACCGCCAGTCTTTTTAAGAAGTCTCATAACAATCTTTTCACCCCACGCTGTTGGAAGTGAAGACACACGAAGGTCAGTGTCCTGATCATCTGCTTTAAAATTAAATCTACCATCTTGTGGAATTCTTTTTTCATCAATCTTCATCTCTGACAAAATCTTAATACGCGAGATTAAAGATTCATGAAGCTCCCGAGGAATAGTCAATTTCTCAACTAGAATTCCATCGATTCTATATCGAACACGTGTTGCTCTTTCCTCTGGTTCTATGTGTATGTCGGATGACCTTGACTTGACAGCAAATTCTAGAATATGGCTTACAATCTCTGATATTTTTTCTTCCCTGATAAATCCGATTTTATAGTTTTCTGTAGGTCTTGCATTTTTCTCTGGAGCAACTTCTTTTAAAGCTTCTGTAACTTCTTGAGAAAGGGATGTTGCATATCTATTTATAATGACGTCCATAATCTTATCTTCTTCTGCAGCCATAGGCTTGACTCGAAGCCCTGTCTTTCTTTCCACGAATTCTATAGCAGTCAGGTTCATTGGATCTGCCATAGCTAAAGTAATAGTTTTACCAATTTTATCTACTCCCACAGGGAAAACTTTAAATTTCGTAGATATTTCTTGAGGCAATACAGACATTGCTTCAGGAGATGAAGGAGATGTAGCAAGATCTACATAAGGTATGTTGTAAAGAGAAGCTTTTGCTTTTACTAAGTCCGCATTTGAAACAAGATTTTGTTTTTTGATTATCTCTTCCTGAGTAGTACCATATTGGACTTCGGCCATCTTAATTTGGTCAGCTCTTTCTTGAGTAAGAGAACCTAAGGAGACTAAGATATCAGACAAATTAGTACCGGTGGCAGTAGGTGACATACAATAAATAATATCATAAGATAACAATTAAATGCACGCATTTATAATGACAGGACAAAGTACAGAGTACGTGGTACACAGAGAGAACATAGATAAACAAATACCATTTGTGCTACAAAAAATTGATGATGTCAGAGAACTTAAAAAATTAGTTAAATTTAGCTTCTCAGAGAAGACTGCAATAATAATTCAAGATATAGACAAAATAACGACAGAAGCTGCAAATGCTTTTTTAAAAAATCTAGAAGAACCCACAAAAAATATAATATATATACTTACGGCTAGTAATTTGAGTAATGTATTGCCGACGATAATTTCAAGATGTGAAGTAATTAGGTTACAGAGGATAGGGGATAGGTTACAGGGAAAACATTTGAATTACAGAGATGCGCTTAACATTAAGGATCGGGAAGAGGCAATTAAATTTATTGAAGAATTGATATTTACAGACCATGAGAAAAATATTTTTAATAATATGGAAAATTATCTAAATACTATTAAAAATTTAAAAGCTAACGGTAATGTCTCTTTACAGTTAACCAATTTTGTTGTTAAAATGAGCAGCGCTACAATTTAAACTAATATATGGCAGACAAATATGATGCAAGTCAAATCCAAGTTCTAGAAGGACTTGAACCTGTTCGAAAAAGACCAGGTATGTATATTGGTTCAACCGATTCTAGAGGGTTACATGAATGTCTTCGTGAAATTATTGATAATTCAGTTGATGAAAGTTTTGCAGGAACTGCCACAGAGATCTGGGTACAAATTCATGCCGATGGCTCGGCGACAGTAAAAGATAATGGAAGAGGAATTCCAACAGATATGCATTCAAGTGGAATTTCAGCACTAGAACTTACTATGACTAAACTCCACGCTGGTGGAAAATTTGATGGCGGCGCATACAAGGTATCTGGAGGACTTCATGGTGTCGGTGCATCAGTTGTCAATGCATTATCTTCATGTTTTAGAGTTTGTGTACTACGCGACAAAAAAGTTTTTTATCAGGAATACAAAAGGGGAATACCGCTAAAACCTGTAGGAGAAGCAAGTGAAAAACAGATTTCAGAATGGAATCTTGATTTTAAGAATCAAAAATCAGGAACCATCACTACGTTTATGCCAGATACAGAAATCTTCGGTGATTTAAAATACGAAAAAGCCAAAATTAAAAATTTACTTCGAGACAGAGCGTATTTAGTAGCCAAACTAGCATTTAATTTCAAGGATGCAAGAGACGATGATGAAATGAGCTATTATTTCGAAGGTGGAATAAAATCTCTTGTAGCTCACTCCAATAGAGGCAAGAATGTGCTTTCAAATGTTATTTACGTTTCCAAAGATGACGGCAACACAGATGTAGAAGTAGCAATTCAATATACTGATGGATTTAATGAAAATGTTAAAGGATATGTCAACGGAATTTATACTACTGATGGGGGAACCCATGTCACAGGTTTTAGAACCGCACTTACAAGAGCAATTACAGATTATGTAAAGAAAAATCAAAACGGCAAAGATGAAATGATCCTAACAGGTGATGATCTCAAAGAAGGGTTGTCTGCAGTTGTTTACGTCAAAATGCCTTCAGAAACGTTGCAATTTGAATCACAAACCAAAGCAAAATTAAATAACCCTGAGGTTCAAGGCTTTGTTGCAGTTTGTGTTAAGGAAGGACTTGATACATATTTTGAAGAACATCCACAAGATGTTAAAAAAATTATTGATAAAGTTACTCTTGCAGCAAAGGCAAGACTTGCAGCTCGTGCCGCAAAAGATGCAGTTCTTAGAAAAGGTGCTTTAGATGGTGCCTCTCTTCCAGGAAAACTTGCAGATTGCCAAAGCAAAGATGCCTCAATTTCTGAGATCTATATCGTTGAGGGAGATTCAGCAGGAGGTTCTGCAAAGCAAGGAAGAGACCGAAAGTTCCAAGCAATCTTACCTTTAAAGGGGAAAATTCTAAATACTGAGAGAGCAAGATTAGATACAATCGTTAAATTTGAAGGAATCAAAAATTTAATTATTGCTCTTGGTGTTGGAATTGGAGAAACGATAAATTATGACAAAATCAGATATCACAGAGTAATTATTATGACTGACGCTGACGTAGATGGAGAACATATCAAAACGCTTTTATTAACATTCTTCTATCGTCATATGCCAGAAGTAATAACCAGAGGCTATCTATATGTAGCTCTTCCTCCACTATATAAAATTACAGTCGGCAAGGAATCAAAGTATGTCTTTAACGACGAAGACAAGGACGCAATGATGAAAGAGATTGGAGATAAGAAGTACACAATTTCAAGGTATAAGGGTCTTGGAGAAATGAACGCACAACAACTTTGGGAAACAACTATGGATCCATCCACTCGCACCCTTAAACAAATAACGATAGACAGCATGGAAGAAGCTTCAAATATGTTTGAAATGTTAATGGGGGAAGAAGTCCCACCTCGTAAAAAGTTCATCCAAACCCACGCCAAACTAGCTACCCTTGATATTTAAGGAACTATAAGTTAAAATCCAATCTGAGATTTTCATTTAGATTTTACTTTCTCAAGAAAGGAGAAAAATTCAATGGATATATTTCGAATCAAGATTGCCGCGGTTGTCAAACGAACTGGATTGCCAGTTTCATTAGAAGTCGACATTCAAGCTGATTCACAAGCAGACGCAATTCGCGCCGGCTTGGAACAAGCGAAATCGACCTGGTTGACGTCAGACGGCTTTCACAAACAATCGTCCGTAGCAATTTAGCACGAAGCTCTGATTTGGTTGAACCACAAGCACGTAGACCAAATCAGAGTTATTTTTTTGTCTTAAAACATCACACCTCCGAGGTGTGATGTTGTTTTAAACCTTTTTTCTGTTTTATCTCTTCTATAAGAGGGGGGTGATGTGTGTTCAAAAGTACACCTTGTATCAACTTTGATATTTTTTTCGATTACTCCAAGTTTAACTAACTGATTTGTTGCAATATCTTTTAGAGAGAGATATTTTCCTGTTCCGGGAAAAAGTACAGTAAATTCTTCTCCAACTTCATAATGTTTCTGGCAAATATGTGGTCCAATCTTTATTTTTATATCCTTCAGATTACATTCATATTCAGTAATTAATTTATTAATTGCATTCTTAATTATTTCTTTTTGTAACCCTCTCCAGCCAGCATGTACAAGAGCAACAACTTTTTTACTGTCGTCCCAAATAGAAATAGGTAAACAATCTGCAGTTCGGACAACCAATGTAACCTCAGGATCACCCGTAATTAATCCATCGCAGTTTAGAATCAGTTCTGGAGAATTTCTATCAACGACAACCACATTATTACCATGTACTTGTTGCATATATATATTATTTTTCATATGTCTAAAAAATCACACCTACTAGGTGTGATTTTTTTACTCCTTCTCCATAAGATGTTCCATTTGTTTTAAGGTCTTTTGATAATCCGCCCTGTCAAAAACGAAATTTTTGTAATCTTCTCGCGATTTAAAATAAGACATTATCATTTCTTTGTCACATATTGGATCGTCTTCACCGCCAATGTATTCACGTAGTGAAGACCACTCATATTTTCTCAGAGAATCAATAGAATCAACAACTGATGACGAATAAGGAATAAAAAACACATGGCATAAATGCCATGGTTTTACCCCTTCTGTGGCATACTTTCCACTTGATTTTTAATGTATTTTTTAACCTGGATGAAACTTGTTGCACCCACTGATTCTGCAAAGTAGCCATCAGACCAGAATGAGTCACCCCAAAGAAATTCTTCTAACTCTGGAAATTCTTTCCTTAAGATTCTTGATGAACCACCTTTCAGTTGGTTAACAACTTTTGAGATGGACAAGTTTGGTTGGATTTGTATAAGCATATGTACATGATCATGCAATATTGTAATTTCTTCAATCCACCAGTTGTTAACCTCACATGCTTTGAAGAATAAGTCTTTAAGTCTTGTAGCTACTTTGCCACGTAATATCCTTTTTCTGTATTTTGGTAAAAATACCAAATGAATCATAATTCTGTGCTTTGTGTGTGCACCATGCCAGTACTTTAACATTTCCCTCAAGTATGCCACAAACTATACTTGCTCCACCAGCCTAAAGGCTGGGGATTAATGTGCAGAAGATTCAAATGCACGTATCGTGATAGATGTAACAATTGTTCTTCAGAATCAACTAATTTATTTTGAAATTTATCCATAAACAAATTGCCAACTCTTTTGTTTTTGGTATTGTAATAACGAGTATAACTATTTTCGAAGTTGCTTATAAATTTTGATATCCCTCCGTCAGTTTCTTGACGCAAGATAAAATGAAAATGATTTGGCATTAAGCAATATGCCATTATTGAAACTAATTTATTACCCCAGCTACTTTCAACCAATTTTTCTATCCTCTTAGTACTGTATCTTACAAAATAAGATAACCTGACAGGAGGAGAATCGAATCTGTAAAATTTTATGGCCTGATATGCACGCAACTTTTCATTAAAATCAGTAAATGTTGGTCTTTTGTCTAATCCTCGGTTATATATATGATAGATTTCACCAGTAACCAATGGCGTTTTTCTAATCATTGCCATAATTAATATTATCACACCCGCGAGGTGTGATGTTTTTTTAGTGCTTGAAAGTAAATAAAATAAAACTATAATTTACAATATGAATCTTGTTCATGACATATCTTTCGGAGAGGAAAATAAAACTTTAAACACCTTCATTGAGATTCCAAAAGGTTCAATGCACAAAATTGAGTACAATACTGAACTTGGAATATTTGTTTTAGATAGAGTTGAGCCAGAAATTTTTGCAAAGCCTGTCAATTATGGTTTTATTCCACGAACATGGGACGAAGATAATGATCCACTTGATACTTTAGTTATTACATCAGAATCTCTTCCAACAGGCGTTATGGTTAAAGCAAAAGTAATTGGTGTTTTAAACTTTATTGATGGGGGAGAACCTGATCACAAAGTTGTTTGTATGCCAGAAGATGACAGGAATGACGGAAATACTATTAATGACATTTCAGACCTTCCAGAAGTATGGAAAAATAAATTAGTTCATCACTTTACTCATTACAAAGACCTTAAAAAACCAGGTAGTACTGAGGTTCTTGGTTGGGGAGATAGAGATGAAGCATGGAAGTTAATCATGGAATGCAACACAAGGTATACAGCTAAATTTAAATAATCAAAAAAGCGAATCTTGAACCTCGGCAGGCACTTCAATTACAGGATAACTAAAATCAACATCTATTGTTTTTATATCATTCCAATAATCCTTGAAAGTTAATGTTTTATTTTTAAGTCCATAATCCAAAACTTCTTTAGTGAGTCTTACATCTTCCTCACAATAAAATTTAAGTTTTCTCAAAGATTCTTCATCATGTTTTGCCCAGTAGGTAATTGCGTTCCTTGGGTCATCTGCCTTGTGATCTCCAAGTGTCCCGTTTGCTATTGCCCCAAGAGAAATCCTCTTTCCGTTTACGTTTCTAACAATTTCCAAAATATCCAAATGTGGAATTTTTGTAAGTCCTATTGGTAAGTAATTTCTTAATGCAGGAACATCAAAATGTTTCGAATTAAAACCTACAATTCTATCTGCTTTGCTAAAAATATCCCAAGCCTTAGCTAAATCTGGCTCAAAAAAAGATATCATTTCACCTTTAATTTCTTTGAAATTTTCATCAAGAGTTCTTACATACATAGACAGGATTGAAACGCCAAGATCAACAGGATCTGAGCCTTCTATTTCATCAAAAAACTTTTGTGTTTCTAAATCAAAAATTATTTCTGTAAACATAAGAAGAAAACATAAGTAAAAAGAAGTATACTGTATGTCATAAATGGACTCAATCGCATACCATAAAAAATACAAAGGTAAAATTGGAACAGAGTTAAAATCTCCTATAGACAACAAGGCAGATCTTTCACTTGCATATACACCAGGCGTCGCTACGGTTAGTTTGGAACTTGCCAAAAACAACAATAAAGCACGAGAATTATCATTAAAATCAAACACTATTGCAGTTTTATCTGACGGATCTGCTGTCTTGGGGCTTGGAAATATCGGACCGTATGGCGCAATACCTGTCATGGAGGGAAAGGCGGCCTTGTTCAAAAAGTTTGGCAATGTTGACGCTTTTCCAATTTGTGTTAACACTCAAAATAATGAGGAAATAATTGCACTTGCCAAAAATATTGCACCTGTATTCGGAGGTATAAACCTCGAGGATATCGAGGCTCCAAGATGCTTTGAAATTGAACGGCGTTTGATCAAGGAGCTTGATATTCCTGTAATGCACGACGATCAACACGGAACTGCAGTAGTAGTTTTGGCAGCTTTAATTAGTGCCATTAAAATTACGAAGAAAGACAAGTTCGCCAAAATAGTAATTAATGGCGCCGGGGCTGCAGGTACTGCAATTTGTGATTTACTTTTAGAATATGGATTTAAGAATATCGTAATAGCAGATAGCAAAGGAGCAATTTCAAAAAAAAAGAGGTGATTTAAACGAGGAGAAGAAAAGATTAATCAAAATCACCAACAAAACAAATGAAGTAGGGGATATCCATGAAATAATAAAGGGGAAAGATGTTTTTATTGGTGTAAGCAAAGGTAATTTAATTAACGAAACCGATATTAAAAACATGGCTAAAAACGCAATAGTTTTTGCTATGGCAAATCCAACACCCGAAATTATGCCCGACATAGCTAAAATTGGTGGTGCAATGGTAGTAGCAACAGGCAGAAGCGATTTTAACAATCAAATAAATAATGTTTTGGCTTTCCCTGGTATTTTTAGAGGAGCACTTGATAACAAAGTAAAAAGAATTACTAATAAAATGCTAATTCAAGCTGCCATAAACTTATCAAAACTAGTTAAAAAGCCTACCGTTGAAAAAATAATCCCAAATCCATTTGATAATGGAGTTCTAAAAGCCGTATCTTCTGCTATCAAGTAAAATAACTATATTTTAAAGAATCTTTTCTTTGCTTTCTTTCGATAGCTAATCTTATTAATTCATCTAGTATCTCCGAATATTTTATCCCTGAAGCCTCTAATAATTTTGGGTACATACTTGTGTTTGTGAATCCAGGCAAAGTATTTATTTCATTAACTATAATTTTATTTTCTTTAGTCAAAAACATATCAACCCTAGCCATTCCGTAACATCCAAGTACTTTAAAGGTTTTGATGGCGATATCTTGTATTTCTTTCTCCAATTTTGTATCTAGCTTACATGGTATTACCAAAGCCGCTCTTTCTTTCTCTACGTATTTAGCCTCATAATCATAAAATGAATGTTTACCCTGAGGAATAACTTCTCCAACAGCAGGTGTAATTGGATCATTTCCTCCTAAAACAGACACTTCAATTTCACGACCATTTATACACTCCTCAATAATTACCTTTGTGTCAAATAGAAAAGCTTCTTTAATTACAGGTATCAAATTCTTTATTTTATCAACTTTGGTAATACCTACAGAAGATCCAGAGTTACAAGGCTTTACAAACACAGGTAATTTGATATTTTTCAGTATGTGGTTAGTATTTTTCAGATCAGTTAAAACTACAAAATCGGCAATGTTAATACTGGCGTCTCTTAACAATCTTTTTTGGACATCTTTATCAAAGCCAATTGCAGATCCTAGAACATCCGCCCCTATATAGGCTTTATCTTCTGTCTCAAAATAGCCTTGAAGCTTGCCATCTTCACCTCCAGTTCCGTGAATTATCGGAAAATACGCATCAATTCTTGAATTCGGCGTATTAAATTTTCCATTTTTATCGACAAAAATATCTATAACTTTATATTTATTCTTATCTAAATTTTTTCTAATAGACGATGCTGATTTCACTGATACTTCGTGTTCGCAAGACTTGCCTCCGTAAACCAAACCAACGTTTATTTTCATAAAGTGTATTACAACAAATTAAGACAAAACATACAAAAAATAGCCTCTGCAAACTTTATTTGATCGTAAGTCGTGCCTAAACGAAATTCGTCCAATACTATTAGACATTGACTATGTTTTAGATACAAAGTATAATACAGTCACTATGGACGACACCTTACAAAAGACACTGTCACTACTTGGTTGCAACAATCTAGAAACAAGAATATTTATAACATCCTTCAAATTAGGACCGAACAAAATTCCAGAAATCGCAAGAAACTCACATATCAAGAGATCAACTGCATATCTTTTAATTAATAATTTAATTGATAGAGGATTACTTATGGAAGATCACAAAGGATATGCAAATAACGTTTATACTATCGATCCAGATCAATTATTGAAGAAGCTAAGCAACAGACAAAGAATTTTTAGAAGACAAGAGATTGAATTAGAAGAAAATATTCCTACTATGAGAACTCTTTACCAAGCCTCTGAAATTCATCCAAAGGTAAGGATGTACCAAGGCAATCTTGGACTTCTTGCTGTATGGAAAGATATTTTATCAACCAAAGATGAAATATTATTATGGACTAATCAACAAACTGAAAATAAATTTTTTGGAGATGAAAATCATAATAAATTTATATCTGAGAGATTAAATAAAAAGATAAAAATAAAAGTCTTAACTACAAATAACGAAGAAGGAGCAAAACTTCAAAAACTAGATAATGAAAACTTAAGACAAACAAAAATCTTGCCTAAGGATACAGAATTTTCTGCCGAAACCTATATTTATGAAAATAAAGTAGCGACCCTTGACTACAATAAGGATATTATTGGTATAATTACAGAAAGTAAACCTATTGCAGAATTCCACAAGTCAATTTTTAATCAAACTTGGAATTTGATTTAAAAAAATTACTTTGCAAAGGCAATGACAATTGCCCCAATAGTCATTAAAATTGACCCTAAAATTACTTGAAGTGATATCTTTTCCCCTAAGATTATTCCAGCCAAGATTATAGTTAAAACCAAGCTCAACTTATCAATTGGAACAACTTTAGAGGCGCTTCCAACTTTTAGGGCATAAAAGTAAAATAGCCATGAAAACCCTGTTGCAATTCCAGATAGAACCAAGAAGAGCATGCTATTCTTGCTTATATTGTGAATCGAGTTTTGAGACCCCTGAAAAAAGACAATTCCCCAAGTAAAAATTAATATAACTGAGGTTCTAATTGCTGTTGCTAAATTACTATCAACATTTTTAATACCAATTTTAGCCAAAATTGAAGTTAATGCTGCGAAAACGGCCGAAAAGAATGCTGCGAAATACCATGTCATGGTATTAATGTTATCATTTTTGTATTAATATGATTATATGGAGTTTTTAAAGACTTACGCCATATCACTTCTTGTTCTTTTTCCAATTGACGTAGTCTGGCTTACTCTAACCAAGAAAATATATGACAACTGGCTTTCACCTTTTCAAAGAACATTAAACATTCCAGCAGCAGCGCTTGTTTATTTGTTCATTCCTTTTGGTCTTGTATATTTAGTTATCTCGAAGCATGTAGGCGAATCTCCAAACCTAAAAATAATTTTGGAAGCCTTTGTTTATGGTGTTTGTTCATATAGTGTCTACGACCTAACAAATCTAGCGACACTTAAAAACTGGAGTATTCCAATGGTTATTACAGATATCAACTGGGGCGGGGTACTTTGTAGTTTGGTTACATTCTTTACACTATATGCAATTAATAAATTTTAGTTTATTAACTTTACTTGTTATTTTTGTCTTCATGAATTTATTCTTTTTTGTTTCCCTTTACTTAAAGAAAAAGGACATTGCAGACTTTGCATGGGGAATAGGATTTGTTGTAATTTCAATTTTCAACCTATTTGTTTCTAAGGATTTTCAACAAACAAAAATTATTTTGACTTTCCTAATCTTTTTATGGGGTGCAAGGCTGGCTACATATATTTTCATTAGAAACAGAGTTAAGAAGGAAGACTTCAGATACACAAATTTTAAAAATTCCTATCTTACAGTCTTTATTTTTCAAGGTCTTTTAATGTTTTTAGTTGCACTTCCTGTAACTTTATACAACAGATTTGATGGGGGAGTAGCCTTATTTAGTTTTATTGGTCTTCTTGTTTGGGTACTAGGCTTTTATTTTGAAACTGTAGGGGATATCCAAATGTACTTATTTAAAAAAGATATTAAAAATAAGGGTAGGGTCATGAATCAAGGGTTATGGCAATACACAAGGCACCCAAATTATTTTGGAGAAGTTACTATGTGGTGGGGAATTTGGATATTAACTATTGGATCAACATATTGGTATTTAGGTCTAATTGGACCTCTTACCATTACCTATTTAATTACCAAAGTTTCAGGCATTCCACTTTTGGAGAAAAAGTATGAAGGTAACAAGGAATTTGAAAAGTATAAATCAAAAACATCCGTCTTCTTACCTTGGTTTTCTAGGGGGTAATTACAATCTTACTAATTTTTCCGTTGTTGTAAATAGTAGATATTTTTGTGTAAAAGTTAACAACTTGGAAAGAGTACTTACACCAAAAGAACAGAGATCTAGAGATAAATGGAGAGAAAAAGGTCGACTCGCAGAAATTCAAGTCGAAAATGGTTGGTCAAGAGAAGAATTAGCTCTCCATTTTCAACAAGAAGCCGAAGCAAAATTTACAAGCGAACTAATCAAACCAACTGAACCAAAAATAATTTATAATTCTGCAGACATAGTTCTAGCATACCTAACCCCACCAAAAAGAAAGAAAAAAATGACTTCAGTTGAAATTATACGATAATTTTGATATACTATAAGTCATATGGATGGGCAAAAAAAGCTCTGCACTGAATGTGAGGCATTGGGTTATTGTAAAGCAATAGCGTCTGTGCTTTGGGAACAAAATCACGCGCTAAAATTGGCAGGATTGATTGCACAATTAAGAAGAGAGGGTGGCGATGTTTCAGCAAATGTCGAAAAAGAAGAAGTCACAGCACTAACAGGTGAATCATTAGATAGACTGACAGCATCCACCAAAGCCGTGGCCAGAAGCAAAGGATGCCCTAATACTCACTTAATTTAAGTATACAAACCCACATAAACACTTCCTCTTGCTTCAAGAAAAATTACCAGCTACAATGTTCAAGCTAGAGTGTTTGCGTTGTCGTTTTAACTATACGCTATACCCTATGCACTAAACCCTATTTATTATGGATATTGGCAAGATTAAAATCGCAGAAATAACTTCAGAGCTTTCTAAGTCTTACGTTGATTACGCAATGAGCGTTATCGTTGCCCGCGCGCTACCTGACGTTAAAGACGGCTTGAAACCAGTTCATAGAAGAATTCTTTATGCAATGAGTCAGATGGGTCTTAAGCACTCTGGTCCTTCTACAAAATCAGCCAAAGTCGTCGGAGAAGTTTTAGGTAAATATCATCCTCATGGCGACACTGCGGTTTACGACACAATGGTTCGTCTGGCACAAGATTTCTCAATGAGGTATCCACTTGTTAGAGGGCAGGGAAACTTTGGATCAGTCGATGGTGACTCTGCAGCTGCCATGAGGTACACAGAAGTAAAACTGTCTGCAATTTCAGAATATTTACTCGCTGATATTGAAAAGGATACTGTCGACTATATTGATAACTTTGATGCAACTTTAAAGGAACCTGTTTTTATGCCTGCACTTTTGCCTAATTTATTGTTAATGGGCTCTGAAGGTATTGCAGTTGGTATGGCAACAAAGATTCCGCCTCATAATTTATCAGAAGTAATTGACGCTATTAACTCCATGATTAAAAAGGGAAGAGTAACAATCGAAGATCAGGCTGCTCACGATACTGAAAATGAGTTTGTAATCAAGAAAATTAATTTGATTGCAGCAGGAGAAGCAAAAACTTTCACACAAGAAGAGGTAGATCCAAAATCAATTTCTTTTGAGACAGATTCAACAATCGATGAGATCACTGATATTCTCCCAGGACCTGATTTTCCTACAGGCGGAGCTATCTATGATGCCAATTCTCTAAAAGATGTTTATGCAAGTGGTCGAGGAAGAATCGTTGTCAGAGGTATTGCAGAAATTGAAGATACAGGAAAGCGCTCTCAAATTATTATTTCTGAAATTCCATACCAAGTCAATAAAGCTGAGATGGTAGCCAAAATTGCTGAACTTGTGAAAGACAAAAAGCTTATTGGAATTTCAGATCTTCGTGACGAATCAGACAAAGATGGTATGAGAGTTGTTATTGAACTTAAGAAAGATGCCAAGCCAAAATCAGTCTTAAACAATATCTATAAACACACAAGACTTCAAACTACATTTCCTGCCAACTTTGTTGCCCTTGTTGATGGAACACCACACACTTTAAACCTTAAGCAAATATTAGTTGAGTACATTAAACACAGACAAAAAGTAGTAGTCAGAAGGACAATTTTTGAACTTACTGAAGCCAAAAGAAGAGCGCATATATTAGAAGGACTTAAAATTGCACTTGATAACCTAGATGCTGTAATTAAAACAATAAGAGAGTCAAAGACTCAGGATGAAGCAAAGACAAACTTAAAAGAGAGATTTAAATTGTCTGAAATTCAAGCGATAGCCATTCTTGATATGCAACTTAGGCGTCTTGCAGCACTTGAAAGAGAAAAAATTGAAAAAGAATATCAAGAATTAAAGAAATTAATTGATGAACTTATAGCAATCCTAAAAGACCCTCAAAGAATTTTAACAATTATCACGACAGAACTTGCAGAACTTAAAGCTAAGTTCGGAGATTCCAGAAGAACCAAGATATACAAAAGTAAAATTGGAGAATTTAGCGAAGAAGATTTAGTTGCCAAGGAGGATGTTTTAGTAACTGTAACTAAAACTGGATACATCAAAAGAGTTGCAAAAAATACGTACAAAGCTCAAAGAAGAGGCGGCAAAGGTGTAATTGGAATGGTTACCAAAGAGGAAGATGAGATAGACCATTTAGTAACAGCTTCCACTCATGATCAAATTCTATTCTTTACTAATAAAGGTCGCGTTTTTGGCGCAAAAGCATTCGAGATTCCAGAGTCATCAAGACAAGCAAAAGGACAGGCACTTGTTAATTTCTTGAATCTTGAAGCAGGGGAAGTCATTAAATCAATACTACCTGTCAATAAAGAATTGAAAGCTAAACATTTGATATTAGCAACAGCATCAGGTGTTATCAAAAAGACAGAACTTAAACAATTTGAGAATTTAAGGTCAAGTGGACTTATTGCAATTAAATTGCAGGGGACTGATAGTTTGATTTCAGCACATCTTTCATTTGGAAGTGATAACGTCATGCTTTTAACTAAAAAAGGGATGTCTATTAGATTCCCTGAAGCAAATGTTAGACCTATGGGCAGAGCCACAACAGGTGTAACTGGTGTTAAATTTGAGGCAGGGGACAACTTAATCGGAATGGAAGTCTTCCCTGACAAATTAGAAGTACCAGAAGATAAAAGGAAGAAAGTCTTTAGAGATGTATTAACTTTATCAATTCATGGTCTTGGCAAGAGAACCAGATTTGATCTTTTCCCAATGCAAAAAAGAGCAGGAAAAGGAGTTAAAGCTTGTGTAGTAACTGATAAAACAGGGGACTTAGCTTGCGCTGCAATGGTTACTGAAAATTCTGATCAATTGGTCATAACGTCTAAAAAGGGACAAGTTATTAAATTGCCTGTTAAAAACATTCCACAGTTAGGTAGGGCAACACAAGGAGTTATCATCATGAGATTTGCAAATAAAGGAGACACCATCGCCGCCGCCACAGTCCTAGCCAAAACTGGCGATGAGGAAGAAGAAAATTGATGCGAATCAATATGCCAATTAACGAGCCGATAGAAGTATCCTCTCCACATGTTCAAAAGATATGGGACCTAAATCAGGACAAATTAATTTGGGAAGACTCTGAAACTCAAAAAAAAGCAGAGGAAATAATTCTTGTCGCAACTCCTGACAAGAATATTCTACATAAATTGGAAGAAAAATCTGTCTGTCAGGTTGACTTGGACGATAAAGACCCAGGATCTATGCCAAGATGGCGAAGGTTGGTTTCACTCGATGCAATTGCAAGACAATCCTTCTTAGACAACGTTAATCCACTTCAAATAAGAGAAATAATGTTTTTAGATTATAGAAATGAGAAACAACGAGAAAATAATGATGCTCAACGTGCCGAAACTGTATTTAATGATGACGGAACGATATCTATAAGAATTTTTTATCAACAGCAATTTCTTACTGAGGACGTGGATTTATTTAATGCAATAGATTCGGCACACGAAGCAAAACATTTTACACAAATCGTAAGTGGAAGATTAACCAAACAAGACCTACCAGATATACATGGAAGTTACAAAAAAGTAAACGAACTATCCAAAAAAGATAACGAACATAAAGTACTTCAACCGTCAACCTTGAAATGGTACAAAAGATATTACGGTAATAAAGGACTTGCACATTGGGCTAAAGTAGAGGCTGTAGTAAGTTCTATTGAAATTGCCAAAACAATGGATTATCTAGATTTAAGTTTGTTAGATAAAAGTAATTAAATAGTTGAAGTACTCAAAGTTGGAGCGAAAAAGTTAGATACTATAATCAGTGGACTTTCGACCTTACTGTCTTTTTCATCAGAAGTTCTATTATATTTTACTTTACTTGCGATATCTCGAATTACGTTACCAACTACCTTCTTGGCATTTAAAGCATCGTTTCTTGTCGCGGAATCTAATTTTAGTGTTAGGATTGCATCCAATTTCATTGATACAAAATAGATTTCGGTAAAATCGGCTGGATCAAAATTTTCTATATTATTTAAAGCAGCCACTGCCATTTCAATAGCGCTATCAACCTCGGCCAAAACAGACTCTGCTTCTTGAACATCCTCTTTTATAACTGCTTCAAATCTTGCATCTAACTCTTTTTGGCTTATTATTCCATTATTGACTGCATATCTTTCAATCTCTTGGTATTTTGCAATATTTACTTCATTTTTACTTCTTCCAGCTTCGACCTTTGCTCTCACTACAACACCTTTCACAACCTCGTTAATAGATTCGTTATATTTTATTAACTGTTCTTCGGTCAATTTTTCAGGCATGGCTGACATAGTAGCAGTTCCAATTTTATTTTCATCATTAATCAAAGCGTTCGTAGCCTTAAACGACAAATCAAGACTTTTTAATGGAGGGGTAACAGAACTATCTAAAGCAGCTCTTACTTTTTCACCCATATAATCACTCATATAAACAACATAATTACAAAGATTCAATTTAATGTCAACAGTTAACTAAGCAAAAGCGGGGTGGGAATTGTGAGGTTAGTTTATCTGTTTGTTAATAAAATTCTTCTTTAGAAGGTAATTTTCCAATTTTTTCGTCCAATTTTGCGTCAATTTGAGTTTCAATTGCGTCATCTAACAAAATTTTGATTTTCTTTAACAACTTAACTTCATCATAACCATTCATAATTATATTAAATCACTTCTTGAAATTACAGTCAATTGAGTTATAGTTAAATCAATGAGATTCAACTACGTTATGAAGCGATTTATTAGCATAGTCTTATTCTTTGTACTTCTATTTTTATATTCAAAATTTGGGCCGAGTCTTCCAATTTCTGTTCTTACTCAAACCAAAGGTGAACCAATGATGGTAACTGAAACAGGAAAAGTAACGGTCGTACCGGATATCGCAAAAGTAAGTTTTGGCATAGAAGCACAGGGTCAGATCCTGAAACAAGTTCAGGATAGTGTAAACACAAAATCTAAAAAACTAACAGATGCACTTAAAAAATTAGGAATAGATGAAAAAGATATCAAAACAACTAATTACTCAGTAAATCCAGAATACGACTATCAAACAAGTCCATACAAAATAAATGGCTATAGAGTATCTACAAATTATGAAATAAAGATTACCGACTTTGAAAAGGTCAACGACGCATTAACAATAGCTACAGAGTCAGGCGCAAATGTAATAGGCAATATAAGCTTTGAAGTTAACGATAAATCAAAGGAAGAAATGACCCAAAAAGCTCGTGAAGAAGCTGTCAAATTAGCCAAAACCAAGGCTGAAGGAATAGCTAAAGCTGCAGGAATTACATTAGGTAAAATTATTAATGTCACAGAATCTACTGGCTTCAATTACCCAATGATGTATGATACAAAATTAGCAATTGCTGGAAATGGAGCAGAACCAATAGCAGCAAACGTAGCACCTGGAGAAACAGAAATATCAGTAACAGTCAGTCTTTCCTACGAAATTCGTTAATCTCTTCATAATATGTTAGGTATATAATTGCCAAATGAAAAAGTCACTACTTGTTATTATAGGGGCAACAGGAGATCTGGCTATTAAAAAGATTTTTCCAATCCTTAAAAACATTGACAACTTAAATGTAGCTACATATTCGAGGAAAAAACCAGACACACCGCATCACTCGATAATTGGAGAATTAGATAATTTAACCCCTGTTGATAAATATCTTAAAGAGTTTAATTTTGATAGTGTATATTTTTACGTTGCTTTGCCACCTAGTTTGTACTTTAATTTTATTAAAAATGTTTACCGAGATTTAGCAACTAAGAATATTAGAATTGCACTTGAGAAACCGTTTGGCTCGTCATATTCAGAGGCAAAAAAAATAGCTAAGATTATAAAAAAATACGGTGAACAAAACTTCTATTTAGTTGACCACTACGCAGCAAAAGAATCAATATTAAAGTTTGTTGACAGGAGAAGTGATATTGTAAATAAAAAAATTCAATCAGTAGAGATATCGATCTCAGAAACTGAAAGACTAGAAAAAAGAGGTGCTTTTTTTGACCAAGTTGGAATTATAAAGGACACTGTTCAAAATCACATGTTATTATTAGCCCAAAAAGTATTAGACAAAGAGATAAACATACACAACTTTACAGTTAAACCAGAGACTATAATTCTAGGTCAATTCGAAGGATACAAAAACATTGAAGGTGTTCATCCAGAATCAAATACACATACCTATTTTAAAGCAACGTTCTTACATGAAGACATGGAATTTAAACTTTTTTCTGCAAAAGCACAAGATAAGAATGAAAAACATGTAAAAATTACTTTTACTGACAAAACTCAGCACATAATTTACATTGATGAAATGTCTGAATTTGGAAAAACTCCTCATGAACAAATCATCAAAGATTTCGTTTCCGACTCTAAAAAGCTATCTATCAATATTGATGATGCTTTAAACCAATGGGGGATTGTCGAACAATTACAAATTTGATTTAATATATTCCTTGATATTTACTCCATCTTTAGGGACAAGGATATAGGCTCCTTGTGCGCTTTTGCTATTTTGCAAAACATTTTCATCTGATAAACCAATGTAAGAAATTGCATAATCCAAAGGACTACCAATTTCAGCAAGCATACTCTTTACTGATTCAACAGTAAAATCAGTTTTAACAAAATCTAATGCAGCAGCAACTGAAGAAACATTTGCCTTCTGAAGAATGGCTTTTAATACCTCGAATTGGTGTCGAGAACGTTCGAAATCATTGCCTCCGTGGCGGCTCCTAACGTATTTTAAAGCCTCTACTCCTATCATTTCATGTAGTCCTACACCATATGAAATTGTTTCATATCTACAAGTAAATTGTTTCTCTAATTCAAAGCCTGTGTATTTCAAATGAACATCTGCAATTTGCTCATTACTCATCCCACACATTTCATTTTCTTTGCCTCTGACGGGGTAAAAATTATCTGTATAGGCTTTTTTGACATCAACTGTAATTCCACCAATTGAATCAACCATTTTTTCAAAAGAAGAAAAATCAATAGAAACAGAATTTGATATAGGTAGTCCTGTAACACCTGTTAAAGCATCTTTAAGAGAAGGATCCGCATTTATTTTATGTCCAGAAAACCAAAAGTCACGAGGAAATGAAACTAAACTTGCCTTTTTATCAGTTACATTAACATGGACAACAATTATGGCATCCATCAAACCACCACCAGAGTGATTAGCTCCACCATGTCCTGTTAAAAGTATATTAAAAGTTTTAGCCTCTGGAGTTGTGACTCTTTCTTCTTCTATTAAAACAGATAGGGGGTAGTTAGTTGTAATTTTTGGTTCAGTAACAGCTTGCTTCTTAAAAAGTTTCGTATAACCAAACGCCCCCATCAACATTCCTGTAAAAAACACCAGAGTAACCATAGCCATAACCCTAACCGGAACATTATCAAGAATTTGTTGTATTGTGGGATGTACTTTCACAAAGTAAGTATATCAAATTAATTTGCGACGTTTACTCTCTTAAATGTATCATTTGAATTTTTATCTGCTACATACATAGTTAACCCATACTCAGTACACGCAGCTTTATTAAAATCCACAACTGATTGCATTGCTTGCACAACAGATCCTGTTTTGAGTTTCCCTAAAAATTCGTCTTCCAGAACCTTAATATCTCTACGTATGTTTTCAGCAGACAAATTATTTGGAGTAACTGATGTTTTTAATAATAGTATTCTATTATTATCTCCATATGAAATCATCGAAACTTGTTGCTCAGGATTTGACAGTAAAGAAATAAAATCAGATCCACTAAAACCGTGTGCAGTTAGGTAAGCTTCTTTACCTGAAGGATGAGTATGAACAAGACCGATCCTTGCGAAATCTCTAGATCTTGATGTGTCAGGTGGTGTCCAATCTGTAATTACTTGACCGTGAGTACCCACACATATTTTATTTGCAAATTGTAATTTTTGATTTCGAGCATCAACAAATAATGGCCGTGAATGTTCGACACCGAGTTCCTTAGACCTCTTAGACAGATCTTCTACTATATCGTGCCAACCTTTTATTTCTATTGTATCGGGACGATTATATGACGGAACCGAAATGCCCCCCCCTACAGTACCCAACGAGATTAGAACTTGTCGAATTCTCAAGGATTCCCAATTTCTTGGTTTCGTCATCTCATCTAACGTCTTTTTATCTTCAGGGTGAATTCGTTCAATCTTATATGGTTTATCATCAAAAAAGAAATCTGACATAATTAATTTTACAATTTTTTAAACTTAAATCCACCTGATTTGGAAAGCTTATGGGTTTTACTACCTCCGCGAGATTCATAGACTTCCTCCGTATCCACCCCAACTGTTGAAGAGCCATGTTTTCGTATAGTGTTTAAACTTGGACTTCCAACTCCAGCTAAGTCAATCATTTCATCATTTTCTTCAAGTGAAAGATGGGTGACATCGCTAGGTTGGACATGAGAGGGGAGTGAACCTAGTGGAAAATAAACAACTTCTCCAGTAGTTTCATCAAGTGCCTCAACAACTCTCACTTGTCTTTCTTGTGCAGAAATTTTACCTAAATTGAGTGCTGTTATTTTATGAAAAGGTTTACCAACAACTTCTGCTTGAATAATTAATGTATGTCCATCATCCTTTGACACAATTTATTTCCCCCTTCCGTGGAAGGTTTCGTGGATGTCGTGGAGCTGTTTATTTGTAACGTGAGTATAGATTTGTGTAGTTGATATATTTTTATGCCCCAGCATCTCTTGAATACTTCTTAAATCTGCACCCGCGTTAAGTAAATCTGAGGCAAAACTGTGGCGGATCCCGTGAGGCGTAATTTCGACCGGAAGTTTAATTTTACGCACATATTTTTTCACCAAACGTTCAACTGATCGGGGAGTGAGGCGCATTTTATTGTCCTCCATTGTAGGATCAACATGGCCTTTATGACGAATAAACAGAGGTTTAAAATGATCTTTCCTTTCTGCAATATATCTTTTTAAGTATTCACAAGCACGAGATGATAAAAACACGACTCTAGCCCTCCCGCCTTTTCCAGTAATACCAAATTCTCTGCGTTCAAAATCAATTTTTTCAATGTTTAATCCTGTAAGTTCTGATACACGAAGGCCTGTAGAAAACAAAACTTCCAATATTGCCTTGTCTCTTATGCCTTGGATATCTGACATCGTGGGAGCATTCAAAAGTCTATCGACCTGCTCACCATTCAAGAATTTAACTTGTCTATCAGGAATTTTCGGTAGCTCAATTTTATCAGGTGCCATTACTTGGTAGTCGTTGCGTATTAACCACTTTAAAAACGATCGTAGTGCGATTGCATGGTATCCTTGAGTCTTTTTACCAAGTCCAAGCTTTGCCAAATATGCTCTAAAATCATGAATTGTATCCTGTTTTATGTCTTGGAGTTCCCCTTTACTATTTCCTCTAGTTATCCATTCATCTAATCTACTAAGATAATGCTTGTAGTTACGTATCGTTAGGGGAGAGCATCCTTTTTCAACAGATAAATAGTCTAAGAATTCATCAATCTTTTTTGATATTTCAGAGTTTGTTATTTGACTGGGCATCGTCTATATAATTAGTTTATATTGAGCGGAGCCGAAATGTCAATAACATTGTGCGACACCATAGCAAGGTCTGACCTTATCATTTTTCACGCATGAAAGAAAGAGGGGAGGGGTACTACCCTATTTGATAGGGTAAATTTTCAATGATCAAATTCCAACATCCAAACAATTACAAGGTCGCAAATACAAAATTACAAAATACACAAATAAAACATGTTTAATTATATTAAATTATTTACAATGCAGAGTTTTATGAATTTTGACGTTTGATATTTAAAATTTGCTTGATCATTGGGGTTTGATCATTGGTTATTGAGGCCATATTTATGACCTCGTGTAGTCAATTCTAAGGCCTCTGTTTTATTAAAGACGACGTACAATCCTTTTCATTTATTCCCGTATTTTTGGGATAATACAGGACTCCTCCAAAAATTAGCGTTTAGGGGATAGCGTATAGGGTTTAGAGGCACAAACCATAATTAAAAGCCAAATGCTAAAAAGGCGAATGATAAATGAAGAAAAACTTATATGTATATGGAGATTATTTCATTTAGCATTTATATTTTTATAATTTAGCATTTACACACCACTCCTCTCAGCCCCATACTTTACGTCGTAAAAGTATTATTGTACGACATAAGTTTTCTAGAGATATTTAAGTGTTATTACGACGAGGACTACATACATGTCACATATGAGACATTAGAGAAATTTAATATAACTATTTATCTAGTTATCTATTCATCTAGTTCCCCAAAGAAGCTATGCTCTCAACTTATCCACACAAGTAGTACAAACTATATCATTTCGTGAAAACTCTTCCCCATCTCGTGAAAATATAACCTATAATTATGGGGTACTTTGAAGGCCACTCCTCTACTCTCCTTATTTACCCCACTGAGTTGCGAAAAACATTCCAATTAGGACTATTAATCCAACTGTAAGATACTCACGAATTGCGTTGGGAAATAATCTGTCTTCAAGCCTAGTCTGACCTAGACCTAAGAGCATGTATACCCCGCTGGTAAGAAATAATGAGCCTACAACTACCGTAACTGGCCAGAAAAATATCATTATTGATAGTTCTGTTAAAATTACGCTTGAGATAATCGTCATATTTCTGACATTTTTATCAATTTTCTTTTCAAGATCTATAGACCAAAATCCTTGCAGTAGCAATAGAAATGATATAAGAAAAACTAGTGGAGCAGTAACTAATACACTTTGTCTAATAGAAAGTACTGCATCAAACAGCAAAAATGATGTGATTAGAGTCAGAACAAAACCGACTCCCCGTGCGGCACGCAACAGTGCAATGGTTTTAGATGATGAAACTGTATAGATATTCATTGTGGAAAGTAAAACATATATTCCAATTGCAAAAAAAATAATAATTGGAATTCTTGTAAAAATGTTTACTGGCAAGAGAAACCAAAATATACCAACACCTAAAGTGAAGGCCATTGGTAAAATTAATGAAACTAAAGTCATATTAAGATTCATTCCTTCATAGAATGACCAAAAGGAGAAAAGTCCTGTAACTAAAACCAAAAGAGCAATTGCAGGAAATTTGTAAATTGAATCGACAAACTGTATGCTACCAAAACCAAAAACAAGCACCAACGAGGATATTAAGAATCTAATTCTTTTGGATATTCCTAACATATTTAAAAATTGCTGTACACCTTTTGTACATCATCATGGTCTTCAAGAGACTCAAGAAAGTTTGTTAATTTCTCAATATGATCATTATCATCAATTTCAACATAGTTTTTAGGAACCATTGTTAGTTCTGTTCTTATTA
The DNA here is from genome assembly GCA_963784785.1 of Candidatus Woesebacteria bacterium. GTDB lineage: Bacteria > Patescibacteriota > Microgenomatia > UBA8517 > UBA8517 > JAUYMM01. Next base: position 46,236 of record CAWASW010000007.1, read on the forward strand.
CAACAAATCCTTTTTCTTCAATTTTTTTCTTTTCTAGACTTAATTGATCTGGACTCACATATACCTCTAATCCAACTTCAGAATCCTGTATATCTTCTACTCCTAAATCAATTAGACTTAGCATCTGGGAATCAACATCTTCACTTTTTTGAAGTAATAGATAGCCCTTGTGCTCAAAATTGTAGGAAACTGCACCAGGACCGGCGATATTTCCGCCAGCTTTCTCAAATATATTTTTAAATTCCTGTGCAGAACGATTTTTATTATCTGTAACGACTTCAACCAAAACACCAACACCATACGGTCCAAAACCCTCGTACATTATCTCTTCGATATTTTCCATTTTGCTTTCTGCAGATTTTAAAATCCTGTCGATATTATCCTTAGGCATGTTGGACTCTTTAGCCTTATCAATTGCAATTCTCAACTTAAAATTCATGTCTGGATTAGTTCCACCACCTGATTTAATTGCTATTGAAATGTTTTTGGAGAGTTTTCCAAAGACGTTGCCTTTAGCAGCGTCTTTTAAACCTTTTTGTCTTTTAATTGTTGCAAAATGTGAATGTCCTGACATACTATATATCAATTATACAACATACTAAGATGGAAGAAAACCTTACGCAAAAAGCTATTACTGCAGCATTAAATTGCAACTGGAAGGAAGCAATAGCATTGAACCAATTAATTTTGGACAGGGAGCCACTCGACGTAGATGCAATGAATAGATTAGCCAAATCTTTTTTTGAAAATGGTGAGGTGAATAAAGCTAGGAAGACATCAAAGGAAGTACTCAAAATTAACCCTGATGACAATATTGCTAAAAATTCTATTAGAAAATATTCTCAAGCTAAACCAAATCATAAAAAGCATACAAATAACGACATAGCATCATTTATTGAAGAGCCAGGCAAAACTAAGATAACTACGCTTATTAATCTGGGGTCTGAGGACGTGTACTCATGTCTGTGCCCTGGCGATGAAGTATTGCTAATACCTCATGCTCATAAGGTTTCAGTTACTACCACTAGCGGCAGTTATATTGGCAAGTTAACTGATGATTTATCAGCAAGACTTAGAAACATGATCAAAAGCGGAAACAAATATAAGGTTATTATCAAATTAGCAAACAAAGATTGTGTAAGGATTTTTATAAAAGGTGATGTTGTATCTTTTCCTAGAGAGCAATCAGAATCTCTGAGCGAATTTAGCTCCTAAACTTAATTTCAAATCCCCATTCAAATTTTTATCTAAGATTAATTCGCAATTAAATAACTGTAAATAAATCTTTGCAATTTTTGAATTTTTAGTAACAATCTTGCAATCAAGTTCCTTATCATATCCTTTTGAGTTAGATGTTATTTTTCCTCCAGTTGTTTCTATAATCTTTGATATTTTCTCTGCTAAAGTTGAATCTCCTGTTAAATCCTCTACTTCAATTTTAGGAACAGTCTGAACAAATTGGTCTTCAACAAAGTTTATAAATACGTAATTTGGCAAATTACTTGATGAATCAAACTTCAAATCATATTCTGAAAATCTGTTTCTTGACAAAAACGCACTAATTTTTTGATAAAGTGATAAATTGCTGTTCTTACCGTTCTTCCATAGAAAAACAGGCAGTGAATAGTTTTTAGTAATTGTTTCAGCTACTAATTTACCTTCATTTTCGTCTTTCTGACTCAAAGTCCAGAGGCTTCCTAATTTATAGTTCCCGTATGATCGAGCTGAATCTAGTTCATTCTCTGCAGGTATCAGATATCTGATCGTTTTGTCTGCCTTAGGGTCGACAATAATAATTTCCGCATCCCCTACTCCAACTTTATTTACATAGATGAACTTATCTAAGGTTAAAACTCGAAAAATCAAAAACACAAAATATCCAAGTAAAATAAAAATTAAAAGTACAAAAAATATTTTTATGCTTCTGTTACTTTTGATACTTTTGGTACCTTTTATACTTTTTCGATAATTAAATCTTCGCATGTGATAATCTCATACTTTTTAATGATTTATTAACATTTTCATTAGTTCTACCCATTGAGATTAAAATGTTTTTGATAATTGATGTTGCTGCTTCAAATTCCGGCTGCACCAATTTATCAACTCTTAAATTTTTAAGTTTTTCATAGTCTTCATCCAGATGTACACGGGATATTATTCTGGTTGTTGGAGAAAGAGTTTGAACGTGAGCTATTACCGATTCCTGAGAAATTCTATCAGGAATTGCAATAACAACTGCTTTTGCCTGCAACAATCCAGCAATTTTCAATACTTCTTTTTCGATAGGATCTCCATGAATCGCTTTAATGCCTTTTTTAATGCAATCCTGAACAATTTTTGGATCTAGATCGATTACTACAAAATCTATACCCTGATCTACCAAAGATTTGCCTACCCAGCCACCTACTCTACCGTAGCCACAAATTATTATATGATTTGATAAATTCAAATCTTCTTTTTGGTTCTTATCAAAGGAAGACATAAAATCAAATTTTGACGAAAGATACCTCCAAACTGGTATGGCTAATTTGTATATAAATGGAGTTAAAATTAAAGTTACAAGTGTCACCGCGATACCAAGTGATGAAATTCTATCAGTAATCAAATTTAGAGAGCTAGCAGCAGTAAATAATATAAACGAAAATTCTCCTACCTGAGACAAGCCGAAGGCCGTCACAATGATTGTCTTACCCTTAAACCTCATCCATTGGTTGATAATAACAATAATTAATATCTTTGAAATTATTACTAACAAAGAAACAAAAAGTATCATTCCTAAATTCGAGTAAATGTAAGAAAAACTTACAAAAAATCCTAATGTTACAAAAAATAATGCTGCAAACAAATCACGTAGCGGTCTGGTTTCAGCGAATACTGCATGATTTTCTTGAGACTCCGATATTACAAACCCAGCAATAAACGCTCCAAGACTTGCTGAAATTCCAAACTGAGATACTGCCATTGCCGTCCCCACAGCAAGTGTCACTGAAGTTAAGACCATTAGTTCTCTAGAATTTAGAATGGCTACTTTATGTATTAGAAATGGAACAATCTTTTTACCAAGAACTACTGCTACAACAATAATTAGAATCGCTTTTAATATAGCAATTATTCCAAGCATGACAGCTCCTTCCTGATTCAAGGACAAAATAGGTAAAATTATCATCATTGGAATAACGGCCAAATCCTGAATTAATAACCAACCAACCATCAACTTTCCATGCACAGTTTCAGATTCACCTCTATCAATTAGTGTTTTAACGACTACAGCAGTTGATGATAGTGAAAAACCTAATCCAAGGATAATTGAGGTTATGTTATCAAAGGAAAATAATCTAAAAACAACAAAGAAAAATAGTGTTACCAAAATCATTTGAAGCGTTGAGGCTACTAATATCCGTTTAATCGCAGAGCCATACTTACTTATTGAAAGTTCAAGCCCAATTGAAAACAAAAGTAATATTGCCCCTAGCTCTGCTAATTTCTCCACTTCAAATGAGTAAACAGGTAATAAAGATTTTGCAGTAACTCCAGCTAAAATATAACCAATAATCGGTTGAAGCTTTAAACGTTTGGCTAAATAGCCGCCTAACAAAGCTGAGAGGATAACTACAAATAATTGCATTAACTAATACTAAGGCATTTTCACGAGCTTTTCCAGCACTTCACGAAGATCAGGAGTTAAATCTGATGTAAAATCCATCTTTTTCTTTGACAATGGATTCAAAAAAGTGATTCCACCAGCATGCAAAAAAAGTCTTGAACACCATTTTCTATCGTGTCTAGCAGTCTTTCTACCTGCGTAAAATTCGTCACTAACTATTGGAAAACCCAAATGTTTAAGATGTATACGTATTTGATGTGTCCTTCCAGTTTTTGGTTTAAGTTCCAAAAGTGTGAGATTTTCATTGGAAATTGGGAGTTGGAAATTGGAAATTACGCTGTATTCCGTAACAGCGTCCCGTCCCCCTGCCATTACTCCAAATCTATCTCTTCTCCATGGAAGTCTTCCGACTGGTTCATTTATAATTCCTTCTGATGGCTCCACTTTTCCATGAACTAATGCAACATATGTCTTATGGACTAGACGGTCTTTAAACTGCCGTTGAAGATCCTCAAGAGCAGCGTTCGTCTTAGCTATCAAAAGTAGGCCAGATGTTTCCTTATCCAATCTGTGCACTATACCATTCCTAAATTGAAAATTGTTAATTGGAAATTGGAAATTCTCTGCCACCCACTCCTGTATCACAGGTTGACCTTTAGTTGTGGCGGCAGAGTCCGTTATCCAACCAGAAGGTTTCTCCACAACAAAAAAACTCTCGTCTTCAAATATTATCTTTGGATCAGCCATATGGAGCTATTGTACTACTAATTATCTAATCAACCAATTAACTAATTCGCTAAATTACTTCTCTCTTCTTTTTTCACACTTAACACACTTTGTAGCTTCAAGAAATACTGCTAGTCTGTCAGTATCAATCATCTTTCCACAATCCTCACAAATGCCATATTTACCTTTCTTAACTCTATCCAATGCCTTTTTTATTTGAAGGGCTTTATTATTAAGTTCAGTTTTAATTGCTGTAACTCTAGCATGACCATATTGTTCTTCAGCTTCGGTATCGCTTGCTGCATTATCTAAATCTCTTGTTTTATCATTGAATGGATCTTCTGTAGATATCTTCTTTTTATTTAAACGAAGTGCAACTAATTTCTCAGTCAAAAATTTGTGAATTGGAGTAAGTAAACTTTTAGGAAATTTTGTTTCTTCTTTTATTTTCTTCATTCTGATTTTCTTGATAAATTATACAACACAATAGTTAACAGTAAAGCGGTACTTAATGAAAAGTATATTTCAAATGAACCAGCAAAGGACATAGTGTCTCTAAAAAATAAGGATAGCAATCCTCTTGATACAAAAAAAACAATTGCAGTCACTATCCCCGAAAAGCCAACACGACCAGATTTATACCAGTTAAACCCCCTGTAAATTGAATCTAAAAAGAAATATAAAAAGATACATAAAATTGTGATCCAAAAAGAAAGGAAGGAAGACAGGCTAGATCTGTAGATTGCATCATTGGCATAAATTAATGAAATCCATGGCAGCATCCCAATTACTAATGCTTCAAAAGATTCAAAAAACTTCATCTTTTGCTTTTTAATAGTTAAGACAAAACCAATTGCAGTACCAATAATAGCTAGCCAAAACCAAAAAGAGCTTAAAATATATTTAGAAATAATCAAAAATACAAACTGAAATACAACGACTATTCCAGCCAAATTAAATACCTTTTCATAATGGTAGTCCTCTTTAAGAGTTCTCCAAAGCATAAAAAACAAAAATAGAATGCCTATTATATTTGCAATTACCATCATGATCATAATATCATAGAAGGACGATGCTAGAAACACCACATGTAGCAGTAGGAATAGCCATAGCAGCAGCAATTCCAAACCCACTAATATCAATACCTCTTGCCTTTATGAGCCATTTTATTTTAGACATGACACCGCATTGGAATCCACATTTAAATTCTGAAACAAAAAGATATGGGCAACTTACAAATAGTACGTTATTAATTATTGGTTTTGATTTAGCTTGCGCAGCAATATTAACTGCCTATATAGGTAGAAGGGATTTAATAATTTATATGGCTTCTTTCGCGGCAATACTGCCAGACATTGTTGAGGGACCTTATTATTTGTTTGGATTTAAAAATAAATACTTAGAAATTTGGAGAAAATTCCAAAAATCAATTCAATCTGACGCAAATGTTTTTTGGGGACTAACTACTCAAATTTTAACGCTCCTTGCCGCTTTTTTTTGGTTCTTTGCCGTCAAGTAATCTATCTATTTCCTTATTTATATCTGCATTAACCATGATCAATTTATTTCTACGCAATTTACTTTTTAAAGCTTCTGCTAACTGAGTCTCAACACTTTTATTGTTTTTCTTCATTCTTTTGCCCTTTCTACATAATCACCAGTTCTTGTGTCTACTCTAATTGTCTCCCCTACTTTGATAAAAAGTGGGACTTTAACCATTAGTCCATTTTCCATGGTTGCAGATTTTAGATAGTTACTTGCAGTATTTCCTTTTACACCAGGATCGCAATCAATAACTTTTAGGTTAATTTTAGGAGGAAGATCAACTGACATTGCTCTATCTCCCCAGAATAAAATGTCACATTCTCCACCTTCCTTAATAAAGTTGACATCTGTGCCTAAAATTGCGATTGGTACTTCAATTTGTTCATAATTTTCATTGTTCATGAAATAAACAATTTTTTCGTCCTTGTATAAATACTGAAGTTTCTTTTTGTTTAAAGTAATAAGTTCAAAAGAAAGGTTCGAAGAAAAAGCATGCTCAACATTCGCACCATTCTTTAAGTTAATACAGTTGACACGAACGGTGGCTCCGCCACGTCCCATTTTAATAAGCTGATATTTTGTCACTTTGAATGGTTTTCCCTCATATATAAAGGCAATTCCAGCCTTAAGTGAAGTAGCATTAATGTTTGCCATATTAAGCCGGATTATACCTCAAAAAATATTGTGTTGCAAAGAAGTCCTTGAGATATGTTGATCGTATCCTCAAGGACTTCTTTATTTATTACTATACCTACGGACCAATGCCGAGGCTTTGAGCAGTAAGTGTGAGATAACCCCACACAATAAAAAACACATGGCATAAATGCCATGGTTTTACCCCTTCTGTGGCATACTTTCCACTTGATTTTTAATGTATTTTTTAACCTGGATGAAACTTGTTGCACCCACTGATTCTGCAAAGTAGCCATCAGACCAGAATGAGTCACCCCAAAGAAATTCTTCTAACTCTGGAAATTCTTTCCTTAAGATTCTTGATGAACCACCTTTCAGTTGGTTAACAACTTTTGAGATGGACAAGTTTGGTTGGATTTGTATAAGCATATGTACATGATCATGCAATATTGTAATTTCTTCAATCCACCAGTTGTTAACCTCACATGCTTTGAAGAATAAGTCTTTAAGTCTTGTAGCTACTTTGCCACGTAATATCCTTTTTCTGTATTTTGGTAAAAATACCAAATGAATCATAATTCTGTGCTTTGTGTGTGCACCATGCCAGTACTTTAACATTTCCCTCAAGTATGCCACAAACTATACTTGCTCCACCAGCCTAAAGGCTGGGGATTAATGTGCAGAAGATTTAATAGCACAAACGCCCCAACACCCCCCAATATGATGATCACTGCAACTTCCCATGCATGAAGTTTCGAATCATCATTCTTATCTTCATCTGCTTTTCTTACCATTTAGACCTCCTTGTCTAAATTACAAAAAAATTTTGTATCAACGCTTTTGGTTGAGTTGGGGTTATTATACTACAAAATTTTAGAAAAATAAACTATGGGGCGAAATTAATTTACGTATACAATCTTTTGAAGATCCTCGATTTGGTCTGTATGTTCCCTGATTTTGTCTGACATCATTTCTCTTTCTTCATCGAATTTCTTAAATTGGCCTGCCAACGAATCTAGATGTGTCAACACTCTATCTAATTTACTATCATTTCCAGCTATACCTTCTTTTAATTCACTCAACGTCTCGTCAACATCTGCAAATTTCGAATCCATTCTGATCCTCAGTTTTTCGACCTCGTTTCTAACAAAATTTTCTGTTGCAACTTCAGATTTTGATGGTGTTACCATATTTTTACTATATTCTTTGAAAACAATAGTGTCAATGATACAATACAAGAACTTGGTGCGGTGCTGGAATTGGTATACAGGTTAGTCTCAAAAACTAATGATGGCAACATCACGAGGGTTCGAATCCCTCCCGCACCACATGGGCACAAAGAGGACTCTATAGAAAAACATTTAGTGTATTAATCATGAAGAAGTGTAATTACAAGCAACCGTATTTATTTTTTAAGAGAAGGAAAAATTAGATAAATTGAGGTAGTCCCCAAAAAAACTTTTGTTGGGGACTCTCAATCGTATAATATTTATTTAGTCTTTGTGGAACATGTCCTTAAGCAATTTGATCAGAGATATGTCGGGGAGTTCGTAACTTTTTGTTACGGTGAGATACGCGCTTAAGGCAGTCGACACCAAAAGCGTCACCAGCAACATCCCCAGAGACACAACAACAAACCACATGTTTTTGAGGCATACCCCAACAAAAATGATCAATAACGCGGTCCCCACATACCTCCCCATCCCCTGAACGGGGTTCCATCTTCCGTTTCTGTTACTCATTTCAAAACTCCTTTGTTTCCATCCAATTGATTAGGTGGAAAACGAAAATAAATAATACGGTATCTTGTCAAAGGGCCCTAAAAACTGGTCCTGAATATTTATATATTACTACTATGGGGCACATTTAGCAAGTTTAGGCTTTAGTATGCTTTGAGTCTCTTGAGAAGAACTTAATTCTATCTCCCTTAAAGAACAATGGAATTGAATGAAGTGCACCGTTTCTGTGTTTGGCAATATCAAGCATGATGTTTTCATTATTTTCATCATCTTCTTTCCATAAAAACATAACTATATCAGCATCCTGTTCAATAGATCCCGACTCTCTTAGATCTGATAGTTGTGGTTTTTTAATATTTCTTGATTCAACCCCTCTTGATAACTGAGAAAGCGCAATTACAGGAACTTTAAGTTCTCTAGCCAAATTTTTAAGACCTTGTGATATTTCTGAAACTTCTTGTACTCTATTTTCCAAATTTCTAGAACGAGCAAGCTGCAAGTAATCAACAATTATCAAGTCCAGTCCTTGTTCTACTTGAAGTCTTCTTGCCTTTGTCCTCATCTCCAAGATTGATAATGCTGGAGTATCATCGATATAAATTGGCGCTTCTGCCAAAATTCCCATAGCATTACTTAATTTTGTAAAATCATTCTCATCAAGCTTTCCGGTCTTGAGTCTCCACGCATCTATATCTGCCTCATTAACAAGAAGTCTATCTACAAGTTCTTCTTTACTCATTTCAAGCGAGAAAAATCCAACATGTTTTTTATTTACTACTGCTGCATGTTGAGCGATATTCATCGCAAGTGTTGTTTTTCCAACACCAGGACGAGCTGCTAAAATTATCAAGTTACTTTTTTGTAGGCCTGCGGTAGCATTATCAAGATCTATAAACCCAGTGGATACCCCTCTTAATCCTCCTTCTTGTTTATGCAGTTCATCTAGTCTGTCAAAACTTTCTGCAAGTGTGTCGCGTACTGAAGTAAAAGCTTTTTTAACATTTTTTTGACTAAGTGAAAAAACTTCAGACTCTGCTTTATCAAGTAAATCAGCAGAAGACATACCTTCATCAAGCGAAAACTCCACAAGTCTTGAAGCGGCCTTCATCAGAGATCTCTTAACTGCTTGATCCTTAACAATTTTGCCGTAATGCTCAACATGGGCAGCAGTTGGAACTTTATTTGCAATATCAGTGAGGTATGAAGCCCCTCCAACTCTTTTTAAATCCTTTTGCTTTTTTAATTTTTCAGAAACAGTTAAAACGTCAACTGGGACTCTTTCTTCATAAAGAGAAAGAATTGCTTCATAAATATCTTTGTGACGTTCGTCGTAAAAATCTTCAGGCAACAAAAATTCAGCTACAGCAATTACTGCATCTTTATCAAGTAACAGAGCGCCAAGAACGCTTGCCTCTGCCTCAGCTGAGTGGGGTGGAACCCTTAGGTTATTTAAATCTGCCATTATTAAGTACTTAGTACTATTACTTGGGCAGCGGAGTCCTCAATCAAATCATCCTTCTTCACACTAAATTTATTCATCTTCTCAACGACTAAGCCGCTCTCTTTAAGGAACTTCTCCAACTCCTCTTCAGTTTTGTATCCAAATGGAATTATGTAATATCCTTCTATTTGTTGAATCATTTCAATTGATTCTGCTGTAACTGGAACCAAAACAATATCTATATCACCAATTGCAGACACTTTGCTGTCTGACAACTTTTTAGTTATATTTCCTAAATGACAAATACGAAGATTATCAACTTCATAGACAAAAACTGTTCCTTCTTCAGTCTTGAAACCAATTACAGAAATTCCTGCCACTTCATATTCCCCTGCAGTTTTGAATATTTTTGAATTAGATCCATCTAATGATTCCAATTTCAATCCGTTTGGATCAGTCAATGCGAATCCAGTTTTTCCTTTAATCTTAAATATTGAATCAGAAACTTTTGTGATTTCCATTTGTAAAGTCATTCTAACCAATTAAGCATTTCTTGACAAGTAGAGAACAAAGAAGGTATATTAGCAAACGCAATGCGAAAAGAAGTGCTCTATGCAGTCGTGGCAGGAATATCAATTGGACTTATTGCTGCTTTCGGTACATGGAGAATTTCAAAACTAGTCAAAATTAAACCAACTCCTATAAACAAGATTGAGGTGCCAACCCCTAAAAATATTGATACTTTAACAATAGATGGATTAAAAAATTATGATGTAGTAACAGATGATCCAATCATTAAAGGTCTGACATCTCCAGATTCGAGTGTTGTAATTTCTACCAATGATACTGACTATTACACAAAATCAAATAGTGAAGGGGAATTTGAAATTGCGATAGAAACTCCATCAGGTATGTCTGCTATCAAAATAAATGATCAAAAACTGATTTTAATTTATTCAACTGATGTTGAAACCAACAAAGTAGCTTATGTTGGGACGATTACAGATATTTCAGCTGAAACAATACAGGTCAGAGGAAACAAAGGTGAAATTTTACAAGTATCCACAAACAATAGCACCAGATATATAAATAATTTAAGGAAAGATATTGAGGTCAAAATGACAGATTTAGCTATTGGAGATTACGTAGTTGCAATCGGTGATCAAGCTACTAACAAAGTATTAACTGCTAACAGAATTTTAGTCGCTTCTCCCCTTGTAGACAATAAAATTGAAGTGCAAAGAATTACAATTGAAAAGATTACTAAGAATGTAATAAATGACATCAAGCTTCCAGCTAAGTGGAATGGTCCTAATATCAAAGAGTTAGAAGTTGGAGAGGAAGTAATTTTAGTAGGAATAAGAGTGGACGAAAAAACATACACTTTAAGAAGTATCTTCAAAACTGTAGAATAATTCATATATGTTGTTGGTAGACAGAAAACTGTCAAAATTACTTTCCGAGTTCTTTCTTGATATTTCCAAGGCTTAGTTTATAGCTTCATTTATATCTCCTGTTTTATTGCAAGGTACAGGTATTGAAATTTTTACCTCTTTATTTAAAGGGGTACTAAATGTTATATTTTATCTAGCAGTTTCTTATTGGCTAATCAGAAAATATTAATTATGAATTTTACCGAAATTTACAATTCAACAAGCTTATACTTTTTAATTGCAGTAGTGGGCATAATTCTTTTGTTAAATCTTTTTTCAAAAACACCAGTTAAGATTAAAAAATTGACAAAAAAGAAATTGTCAGTATAATATGCATACATTTTAATACATCCGTTTTAAGTATCAGTCACGCGATACAAGGAGCCTCGCAAAATCGAGGACGCAGGGAAAAGCGTAAACAGATTCCAACCATTGTCACCGCAAAGTAGAGATGGAAAATTAAAATAATTTTAAGACGCGGCAAGCGTCTTTTTTCGTCCATAGGGACGATCGGCCTCGGACTGATGTTTTAACCAGTATCTCTCGTTTGTATGACAAACGGGATTTTTTTATGGCGAAGCCTCAAGCTTTACTTATTTGGTAGGGGTAGTGTAATTGGAAACACGCAGGCCTGTGAAGCCTGAATCGGGGGATCGTTTCCCCTCCCCTACCCATGAAGAAAGTAAACAATATGAAAGAAATATGTATGGAAGAAAATATAAATGCCAATGACTTATTTGGGCGCCTTTTAGAGCGTCAACTGTTTCCATGGGAAAATAACAGAATTACGATTTATCAATCAATCTCAGAAAGTTCTCAAATTGAAACTCAATATACAATAGATAAACTAAAACAGTTTTCTAATATCAAGGCAGACGATGTGATTAACAAAATAAGAGGAAGATCGGAGAGTTGGGGCTACAATAAATACTTGGACCATTTATGGCTCTTTGCGATTCCTCACTTGAGGACTTTTCAAAGAACCTAAGCCAATTAGACAAAGTTGACGAATCTTCAGACGAAGGTAGATATTGGATTGTTAAAAATCTAGCATTCGAAACCAAGAGATTATCAAAACAAAAGGAAGATAGCACAAAAGAGTTTGAAAGATATCGAAAGGAAACCATAAATTCGAAAGTAAATACATTAAAAGCAACACCATCGGATGATAGTTATCGCGATGAATTTAATAGAATTGTCTGTACAATAGCTGATGATTTGAAGGTTAGTTTGCCGGAAGCCGAATTGATTGTAAAAACAGAAATTGAAAATAATGTCACAGAACAAGATATTAAGGAATATATATTTAACTCCTTATCTGAAAGAAAACTTAAACAACTAAAGGCGACTTTACAAAAAAATATTCAAAAATTAGGCGATCCCAATAAGGCACTTACCTTAACTTCTATTCAGTTTGAAATTGACAAAATAAAAACTGACAATATTTGGGGTTCTGATAAATTTGAAAAAATAATGCTGAATGGTTTAAAAGGTGAAAATATAAACTTAATGACAATGCTTTGTCTAATTAATCAATTTGATTATAATGGCGGGTATCAATCAATTTCTGATTTGAATGCGTATCTCGAAAATCCAAAACTTGAGGCAATTCCACTAATTATAAATGAGATGCTATTATTACCTAATTTTCTCCAATTTTATGGAATTAAATCTAATCTAACAATTTATATTGCTGATACAGACTATACTGAAATTGGTGAATTTGGACCAGTTAACGATAGAAATGTAAAAAATATTCAGTTGTATATCAAAAATGTACAAAATTATCTAACCAACACGAGAGGCGTCGTGGTTTTACCTATCTCACAAATTACAGATAACAACAAATTCAATAGTAATCAGTAAAAAAAGATATCTCTGAAAAAGTAAAGAGCTTTAAGGACTATGACTTTCAAGAGAATGGTATCAAAAATTCGAAGACGACGTTGAAAAAGATTTTGAAAGTCAAACAAAGAGAAAGATATTCTCAAAGGAAGAAATGAGACAAAGATCTTTGAACTAACGAAAAGTATTTTGGGCATGCAACGCAGCACAAGGTGCGGTATTTGGGACAATTGGTCAAAATACAATCCTAGTTAGTACTGGAGAAGAAAGAGATGTAAATTACACAATCGATAAAAGATCAAGAGAAAATTTCCCTCCAGTTCTATATATTCTAAAGGCAGCAGAGAACTGGAACAGAAAGATCGTTCAAAAACAAACATAAAGATGCTAAAATTAGATATGTCAAATAACAAAATACAGACATTAAAAGGATTTAGAGATTTTTTGCCTCAAGACGCATTGAAGCGTCAGTGGCTAAAAAATAAACTTGTAGGAATCTTTGAAATTTGGGGATATGATCCAATGGAAACGCCAACTCTCGAACCCTTAGAGATTTTTAAAGGTCAGGTTGGTGAGGATGAAAAATTATTTTTTCAATTTGAAGATCAAGGTGGAAGAAAAGTTGCCCTTCGTTATGACCAGACAATTCCAACCTGCCGTGCAATTGGGCAATATTCTAATGAGCTTATTATGCCTTTTAGAAGGTATCAAATGCAAAGTGCATTTAGATCCGAAAAACCACAAAAAGGAAGATATCGAGAATTTTTACAATGTGATGCTGACATCTTTGGGACATCTTCTCCCCTTGCAGATGCAGAGGTGATAGCATTATCGCTTGATATATACAAAAGGCTTGGATTTAAAAAGGCTGTTGTTTTAATTAACGACAGAGAATTGTTAAAGGATTTGCCATATGAAGCGATAGTTTCAATTGATAAATTAAAAAAGATTGGAAAAGATGGAGTTATTTCTGAAATGATTGCAAAAGGAATTGATAAAGGTAAAGCAATCGAATATTTTGATTTTGTAATGTTACTTAAGCCAAACGAAAGAATTAAATTTATATTAGATTATTTGAAAAATTATGGTTTTAATGAGAATTGGTATAAATTCGAACCAACTTTGGCAAGATCCTTCTCATATTCATCAGGTCCTATATGGGAAATTGAAATACCTGATTCTTCTGGTGGATCAGTTTTAGGCGGTGAAAGATATGACAATATAGTTAAAGAAATATCAGTAGTTGACGTACAAGGCACTGGATTTGCAATCGGATTTGACAGAACTCTCGAAGCCTTGGAAGAATTGGGGCTATTGCCTGATTTAAAAACTAACTCAAACGTTTTAGTTACAATCTTTAATAAGGATTTACTTAGTGAGTCTATCAAAGCACTTAGAGTTTTAAGAGAAAACAACATAAACACAGAACTATATCCTGATCAAAATGTAAAACTTGAAAAGCAATTAAAGTATGCTGACAAAAAACAAATCCCATATGTAATTATTATTGGCCAGGATGAAGCTTTGAAAAATTTAGTAACGTTAAAAAACTTGCTGACAAAAGAGCAAAGACAAGTTACTATTAATGAAGCATGCAAATTACTCCTCGAATCAAAGCCTATTTAATGCTTCTTGTAGTCTCAGTTATTTGGGGTGTAGCTTCACCTGTAATTAAATTTACACTAGAGGGATTTTCTGCTCCAGTTTTCTTAGCATATAGGTTTGGAATTTCTACAATATTGGCAATAATCATTTTTGCAATTAATGGAATACATTTACCTAAGGATCCTAAACTAATTTTTCTTGTTATTCTTTATGGATTTTTAAATTCAGTGGTTTCCCTTGGTTTTTTGTTTTTTGGTATGGAAAATACTTCAGTTCTTGAAGCTGGGTTAATTACAATGTCTTCCCCATTAATAGTCTCGACCGCAGGTGTTTATTTTCTACATGAACATATTACAAAAAGAGAAAAGATTGGAATGGGAATTGCCATTCTAGGAACTGCCTTGACAATAGTTGGTCCGCTTTTAACAAACGGCCATAGTGAACTAAAATTTACTGGTAACCTAATGGTTTTTGGTTACGTCGTTTCGACGCTTGTGACAACGCTATTGGTCAAAAAGTTACTTAAAAAAGAAGTTAATCCAATGACTATTACAAACATATCTTTTATCGTTGGTTTTGTTTGTTTTGCCCTGTTTGTTTTGAATAACTATTCATCTAATTATCTAATTCAACTAATTACTAAAACTCCAAGTGGTTACCACTTAGGAGTTTTCTATATGGCCATTATTTCAGGTACCCTTGCCTTTTGGCTCTCCAACAAAGCTCAGAAATCAATTGAAATTGGCGAACAGTCACTTTTTTCATATTTGTATCCTATTTTTTCATTACCACTAGCTGTAATCTGGCTTGGAGAAAGAATAATGCCAGTTCACATAATTGGAGGAATTATAATAATAATTGGAGTAGCCATTGCCGAGATTAAAAAGAAAAGGTATAATACAATCTCTAAATCATATGAAAGCAGTAATTCATCCAAAATGGTTTAAAGAATGCAAGGTAACTTGTGCTTGTGGCAATGCATTTACAACAGGAGCTACCACAGAATCAATTTACGTTGAGGTCTGTAGTAAATGTCATCCTTTCTACACTGGACAAATGAAATTCTTAGATACTGCAGGAAGAGTTGAAAAGTTCAAAACAAGAATTACTTCTGCTTCTACCAAAAATGTAAGTAAAACTGACAAAAGAAAGATGAAAAGAGAGAAGAAAATTCAAGCAGAGCTTGCAAGGCCAGAAACACTTGCTGCACTTAGAAATGCTTAATCAAACCGCGTATATAGAAATTCGTGGAGCCACAGGTGGAGATGAAGCCAAATTATGGGGTCAAGATCTTCTTCGTATGTATTCACGCTTTGCAACCAAAAAAAATTGGAAACAAGCCCAAATTGATGATTTAACTCTAAAAATCTCTGGACCTGATGTTTTTGATCTTCTAAAAAATGAGTCTGGAGTACACAGAGTTCAAAGAGTACCTACTACTGAAAAAAGAGGCAGAATTCACACTTCAACCGCAACAGTCGCTGTATTGCCTGAAGTCGCAGAGACAGACGTTCAAATCGACTCACGCGACCTTGAGTGGCAGTTTACTACTGCTGGCGGTCATGGCGGACAAAACGTCAACAAAGTAGCGACAGCAGTAAGACTTAGACATGTTCCCTCTGGAATAGTAGTTCAAGCAAGAGAAGAAAGATTTCAAGAACAAAATAGAATTATTGCCATGGCACTTCTTCGAACTAAACTCTGGGAAAAACAAGAAGAAGATAAGTTAAAAACAATTGCAGGATACAGAAGCGTGATAGGCAAAGGAATGAGGAGTGAGAAAATCAGGACTTATAACTATCCACAGGATAGAATCACTGATCATAGAATTGGTAAAAACTGGGGAAATTTGGAAGTAATCGTCGACGGCAATCTTGATAAGGTAATCGAACTCACCAAAAATATCCAGTAATTCATCTTAATAGCATCAAAATTAAACTTACGATTTTTTCTTTATCTTTCGGATTACTTTCCGCAACCAATAATGTTAATGTTGTTAAAGCTTCAGGTGAAATCCTTGTTGTATCTAACATTTTTGCTTTATGCAAAAACCAGACGAATGCAAATGCACCGCTTCGTTTATTGCCATCATTAAACGGGTGATTTTTAACAAAAAAATACAATAGATGAGAAGCTTTTTCTTCAATTGTGGGATATACGTCCTTTCCAGCAAATGATTGAAAAACATTTCCAAGGATACCTTTTACGCTTTCTTTCTGTTTTTCTTGACCGAATAACTCAGAAGCCTCGTTCTTTTTTATCAACTCAGTTTTTAGGCTAATCAGCGCCTTTTCTAATTCATCAGATGTAACATTTACTTGTTTCTTTATATTTCCTCTTTTAGGAAATTCGATTTTGTCATAGGTATCCAAAGACAACCATGTTGAAGCAAAAAGTTTAATTAATTCAATTACTGATTCAGTTCTCAACTCGCTACTATTAGGCAAAAACTTTTTGATATCATCAACGGCTTGTATGAACATACTGTAGTTTTTAAACAGCCTTTTCTTGTTTAAAGTGTAACCCTCAACAATATGCTGTTTCAAAGTCTTTGTCGCCCATTGACGAAAAATTGTTGCTTTTTTGGAATTTACTCTGTATCCGACACTTAATATAAGATCTAAATTGTAGTGTTCTATATTTCTTTTTATTTCTCTATTACCCTCTTTTTGAACTGTTGCAAAAAACGCAACAGTTGATTTACGATCAAGTTCGTTATCAGTATAAATATTTTTAATGTGTCTTGATATACCAGATTTATCAGTTTCAAAAAGATCAACTATTTGTTGCAGACTAGCCCAAATGGTTTCCTTTTCAAAATCACCCTTAAATTCTAAAGATCCATTTTTACTTTGATATATAACTATTTGTCTATCCATGATTTTATTTTAGTACATACCACAAAACTTGCAAATATTGATAAGTAGGTATAAACTATGGGCTCAAATCCTGTGTTGAAAGGAGATCTTTGAAATGGCAGCCAAACTAGGCCCCGCTAAAGTTACCGTAATTGTAATTTTATGTATGTTCCTTTTTTTTGGAGCATGTGCCCTTTTTGGCGTGTATATCCCGTCAAATTTCTAAAAAATAAAAAATTCTCAAGGAAAGGAGAAAATACCATGTCAGCAAAAGCTCAATGGGTTACGATAGTCGTGACGATTGCAATAAGCATTTCCGCAGTCGTCTACGCGATTTCACAAGGTTGGTTGTAATTTTTTTTCGTTTAACAGTGGTTTTTGTTACCAAGCACGAACCACTGTTAGTTTTTTACAAGCTCTATAGCCTTCTGAAGCTGTTCATCTACTTCCAAGGTTTCTTCATTATCTTTAATTTCCACATCTGGAGTTATGCCTTTTTCATGAACCCAATTTCCTTTAGGTGTTAACCATTTTGCAATTGTGATATGCAAACTTGATCCTTTTTCAAGCTGAAGAGGTTCTTGAATTGTTCCTTTTCCAAATGTTTTATCCCCTACTAACTTATATCCCATTCCTTCAGATAGTGCTCCTGCCAAGATTTCTGATGCCGATGCACTTCCACCGTTGACCAAAACTACTACCTTCATATTACCAAATTTCCCTGTTCTGTCAGTTTTATACTCTGTGCGGTTCTTTCCACCCCTGTCCTCGATTACAGCTACTGATCCTTTTTTCATAAATTCTCCTGCAATATCTACTGAACTCTGTAAATATCCACCAGGATTATTTCTCAAATCTAGTATTATCCCTGTCACCTGTCCGCTTTTCGCTGTTACCTCATCTACTACTTTCTGCCATTCATTATCAGTATCTGCTCCAAATTTAATAAGTTTAATATGCGCCACTTTGTCTGATTCAAGGTAACTAACTGTTACTGACGGTACATCAATTGCCTCTCTTACTATTTCTTTTTTAAATGACTCTGTGGATTCACCTCGAAGTAACACTAAAGTAATTTTAGTTCCAGCTTTACCTCTAATTATTTTGACTGCGTCATTTAGATTAATTCCAGCTGTGGAAATTTCGATCTTTTTCTCAGTATCAACCAATCCAATTATTAAATCCCCCGCCTTAATCCCTGCCTCTTCGGCTGGTGAATTTGGAAGAGGAGCGATTACTGCTAAGTTTTTACCTTTAAACCCAATTTGTATACCTACACCTTGAAAGCTTCCTGAAAGATCTTCTTCTACCACTTTATTTTCTTCTGGAGGAAGAAATGCTGTATATGGGTCACCTAGTGAAGATGTCAAGCCTGAGATAGCCCCGTAGACCATCTTACTAACATTAATTTTTGATTTGTCATAGTATGACGAATCAATAGTGTCCCAGACTTTCCAAAAAAGAGCAAAGTCCACATCTGATTGGTTCTTCGGAATTGATCTAGATATTTTTACTTTAGGAAAAGTACCCGAATCTAATTTAAACCCATTAACTCCAAAATAATATCCAGACATGAATACTATTCCGATACCAAGTGATATTAATACAACTTTTCTGACAACAGCAAAATTTAAACGTGTAGTAGACATGTGAATAATGATACCGTATTAATTAGAATGGGAGAAGGGCTAAAAATCTTGCTCTTTGAACTTCACCTGCTAATGATCTTTGGTGTTTTGCACAAACTCCACTTCTCTCTCTTGTGTAGATTCTGCCTCTATCTGACAAGAACTTAGCTAGATTTTCATAATTTTTATATGATGGAGTCGATTTTGAATCACAGAACAAACAACTCGTTGAGAGTGGTCTTTCTTTTCTTATTTGTTTTTTAAATTTTTTCTTTGCCATTTTAGTTAGATTGTAGGTTATAGATTATAGATTATAGATAGATTAGAACGGGATGTCATCCGTTGCAACATCTTCTGTCTTTGCTTTTTCTACCTTTTTATTTTTTTCAGATTTTGCTTCTACTTGTTCAGGGACGTTAAATTCTTGGCTAACTTCTGAACTTGTTTCAGAACCTGCGTTAGGTTTTGAATCAAGTAAAATCATATCATTAATTACAACTTCTGAAATGTACTTGGTTACACCTTCTTTATC
Source organism: Candidatus Woesebacteria bacterium (assembly GCA_963784785.1). Classification (GTDB taxonomy): domain Bacteria; phylum Patescibacteriota; class Microgenomatia; order UBA8517; family UBA8517; genus JAUYMM01. The sequence goes on from CAWASW010000007.1 coordinate 65,825, forward strand.
TTCATAGCTTCTGTTTGACAACCTTCCTTCAACATAAACTTTTCTACCCTTTTTCAAAAGTTGTCCACAAATCTCTGCAAGTTTATTCCATGCAACTATTCTTGTAAAGTCTACTTCTTCTTTCTTTTCACCAGTATCAGTTGTCCAACCTCTATTTGTTGCAATAGTAAAAGTTGCAACAGCCATAGATGTTGCAGTATATTTAAGTTCAGGATCTTTTGTTAAGTTTCCAATTAATTGAACTTTGTTTAATGACTTCATGATTATTTTTGTGCTTCTGTCCTCACAATCAAATATCTTAAAATTTCGCTAGTTGCTTTAAGTTTAATCTCAAAAGGTTTAATGTTCTTTGCAATCATCTCAAATGGCATATGAAGATACATTCCTTCTTTCTGTTTTGCAATTTCATGGAATAATTCCTTTACACCCCAATCTTCAGCCTTTTCAATTTTACCTTCAAGCAACTTGATCGACTTCTCAAGAGTTTCCAAAACAGTCTTTTTCTTTGCAGCAGTAGTTTTGCTCTCAAGAATGATTGTAAGTTCGTATTTGTTCATAATATTATATATTGTATCTCGTAACTTGGTTATTATACTAAGAACCAATCTTAAATTCAATGACATCTCCGTCTTTTACCATATAGTCTCTTCCTTCGCTCCTAACCTTGCCTAATTCACGGCACACTTTCCAACCATTATTGGTCACAAAATAATCAAAATCGCAAACATCAGCCTTTATGAACTTTTTAATAAAATCGGTATGAATGACACCCGCTGCCTCTTGTGCCGATATTCCGTCATTTATTGTCCAGGCTCTAACTTCTTTTTCACCTGCAGTTAGAAACGTAATAAGACCTAGAGTCTTGAATGCTTTTTGAATTAATTTATCTATTGCTGGCTCTTTTACTCCTAATTCTTTTAAATATTCTTTTTGTTCCTCATCTGATAGCTCTGCAAGTTCTGCCTCAACTTTTGCACAAACAGCAACTACCTGATTCTGGTCTATTCCTAGTTCTTTTGCATAACTAATTTCTAATTCCTCACTTCTTTTAACTTCCACCTCATCTACATTTACAACAACTAAAAATGGCTTTTTTCTGAAGTACTGAAGACTTTCAGTATCTGTGTTTTTTTTGGCCGAGTGCTTTTGTTCCATCTCTTCATCTGCAAGGTCTAATTCTAGTCTTAGAATCTCTAAATCACTCTTTGGATCCTTGACTCCTTGCTTGATAACATCTGGATCACTAAAGGCACGGAGTACAAAACAAATAGCGTCTACTTGTCTTATATGATTTAGGAATTTATTTCCCAACCCTTCACCTTTTGAAGCCCCTTCGATTAAGCCTGCGATATCTACAAATTCTACAGTTGCAGGCACTATCGGCGGCCTACTATGTACTTTGGACTCTGTACTTTGTACTTCGGCTAGCGCATCTAGCCGATTATCAGGGACTGGAACAATTCCTACATTTGGTTCAATGGTCGCAAATGGAAAATTCGCAACATATGCCATTTGTTTTTTCAGAAGTGCATTAAACAGCGTCGACTTCCCCACATTTGGTAACCCCACAAGACCTACTTTTAAAGATGTGCTCATATGTGTAGTGTATCATTTTTATAAAAGATCCAGAAAAAAATATTTAACACATTGTTAAAAAATTTATTCATATTTATAAAGAATTAGGAAGCATAAAGATGAAAACATCATCTGGATCAAAAAGCATATCTGCCGGCCAAGTGTTGATACATAATCCATTGTTATTATTGCTGAGGAACAATACTTTCTCGTCGTACTCACCTGTACCCACAGGTTTCATGCCAACAGTAACTAGTTCACCGTGTTTTTGCTGTTCCATTTGCTGCCTCAGTATCAAACCAATTTCAGGATGTATAACCTCTAAACCGAGAGCAACTGCTCTGTCACATATTCTATCAATTGTTGGCTTTTGAGATTCAAAGCCAAGGTCCCAAGCAGAAAGAATAACCACTTTTTCCTTTAAATCCATGTTGATTTTATCAAAGTTGATTTTTGAAATTAAATTTTTAGCATCAGGATAAACATAATATTGATTTCTGGAAACTTTCTCTTGCAAATCTTGAATTACTTTTTTACCTATTTCTATATCCTTTATTCTGACTCTTTGTGATGGAAACACTGTATATATATTTTCTATATGATACTTTGCAAGTTTATCGAAAACTCCCGGTTTTAATGTACCCACAAATACTTTTGTGTCAGGTTTTATTCCATTCAATACTTCAGCAATTTGATTTTCACCACAATCAAAAGAAGAAGCAATGTTTTTGTATAAATCTGAATACAAATCAGTACGTATATTATCAATACGAGGATCCTTCTTGTGGCCAAAACCCTCTATCTCATTGCCTGACTCATACAAAAATTTGACCTCATCTTTAGCTAAATCAAAATTGCCACGGACTTTTTTGTCAATTTCTGTAAGCTTTTCCATGTCGTTAACTTTTTTGCCATATTTATCACCACCTGGCAATTTCTCATATTTTTCTTTTGCAATATCAATAAATTCAGGTTCAAGATTTTGATCGCTATTTACTCCTCTAACTTCAGCCACAGATCCATTTTCCATTCTTACTGCAACTCTAGGTAATGACAATTTATCATCAGAATCTTTCGTAAAATAAATATAGATATTACCTTGCTTTAAATAGTTTAATGCTGTCTCTTCTCCTGCGATACACCATCCAGTGCCTCTACCTTCAAGCGATTTAACTAGCTCGTCAGCTCCAGATCTTTGGGCAAAAGTTTTCCATTCCCCCTCTGTCCCAGACATTCCCCTCTCTTTAAGAGCGGTTAGTTGTTGTTCTCTTTGTCTATCTGCCAAATTATAATAGAGTTGGCCAAACCTACCCTGATAAGCTAGTTGTCCAAAATCATCCAGTTCTCTCTTCGCATCCTCCAAAACTCTTCGTCTTTCAATTACTTCATCTTTTTTTAGTCCAGCAATTGATTTCTCTTCAAACTGAATTTCTGCTACTTTCTTAACGTGTTTATACAAATTTGACAAAACCTCTTGATTTAACTCTGGAAAAACACCGACATAGTTTTTGTCACGCTTGGGATAGGTAGCCTTTTGTTTATCAACTGATTTTAACTCGGATATATTTTTAAGTACATAAAAACGGAACCACGTTTCGGGATACGCAGATCTTGCGTCATCAGACAACAGATAATCGGTCCAATTTATTAGACTTGCTCTTTGTTCATTTTTTATGCTTTCAATTTCTTGTTTCTTAATATCATCACTTATCTCTAAATCTCCATGTCCACGTTCTCTAAGTAACCTTAGTTGGTTTTGAAAATGATTATCGGGAACATCTTCCTTTTTAATAATTGACTCTTCTATAAAGGCACTGACTATTTGGTCTAAACGCTCACCGCGAGCTTTTCGTTCATCTTCTGTAATATCTTTTTCAAATGCTAGTTCTTCTACCTTTTCAAGCATTTCAATAATTTTAAATGTCCGTGCTTCGGGATTAAGTTTATTTTTTTCTGGTAGAGATAATGTTGTTACGGCTAAATCCACGGCTGCAGAGCTAGATAATTTTCCATAGAATCTATTTATAAATTGTGCTCCTATCTCGGTAGTGGACTTATCTGCCATACTCACATTATATAGACAGTGCAATAGATTTTACAATCCTTCCTTTATCATCCCTCTCCATCATTAATCTATCTTTATTTGGTTCTGGAATGCTTACCTTGAAGATGAAGTCAAAATTTATCAAACGATTCTTAAAGTTATAAGTTGGGACGGCGAAATGCATGTCCCAATATTCATTTCGCCAGAATCTCCATACAGCATGTTATATGGTTCATCTCCAGTGATATGATAATGAGGATTAACAAAATTAGGAATACCTGAGTTACTTGGATAAATACGTGCTGCATGAAAATGATAGGTTAAACCGTTTTCTTCTGCATTAATCTGTGGGAGATCGACTATTACAATACCAGCATTGACGTCAGTTTCGTGTTTTTCATCAAGTAATTTAACAACATCTTGATGTGTTATTTTTAGTAGCAAATTATTAACACCGTCCATAACAAAATTATATCACTAAATTTATTTTCAATATATTATTTATGTTACAATGTGTTCTTATTTTAAAAATGACACTCGAAAAGCGCTCAGAAGATAGACATTTATATTTTGAACAGTTTGATCAAAAATTAGATAAAATCTTATATGATTTATCTAAAGGTCTAACACATAGGGAAATTGCTGATTCCATTGGGTTCAAAGAAGGTACAGTAGACAAATTATTAGGCCGAGCTCGTAACGAACAACACAAGAATACAATGGAACTTATAACAGATTTCTGTAATAGAAGTTTGTAAATTATACTTCCACAATTCGGTCCAGAAGTTCATCATCCCAGTAGAGCATTTTTTGCTCTGGGAAGAGGTAAGCTTTAGTAGGCTTTAGTTCTTTCATAAATTCAGGTGCATGGGAAACTATTATCATAGTTCCCTTGTATTCCTTAAGAGCTTCTAAAATAATTCTTTGAGACATAACGTCAAGATAGGTTGTTGGTTCATCAAGAATCAGTAAGTTATTATCTTTTCCTGTAAGACAAGCAATTGAAAGCCTTGTTTTTTCTCCACCCGATAAACTCCCCACTCTTTGAAGTTGTTTATCTCCAGCAAACATGAATTTCCCCAAAAAACTTCTTGCCATTCCCTCATTCATTTTTGTTGCTTCACAAAAAGTATCCATGACTGATTTATTAAAATCAAAAGTTTCAAATTCTTGTGAATAATAACCAACTGATAGTTCATCATTTCTGTACACCTCACCACTATCTGGTTCTAACATCTTCATCAAAATTTTAATAAACGTAGATTTACCTGCTCCGTTTGATCCGATTAAGGCAATCCTCTCCCCTCTTAAAATAGTAAAGTTCACGTCTCTTAAAACTTCCAAAGATCCGTAACTTTTTTTAAGGTCTACAGTTTTTATTGGAACTTCTCCAATTCTTTTAGGTTCTGGTAGACGAATTGAAATTTTCTTTAATTCCTGTGGAACTTCTGGAAGATCTTCCCTTTCTCTTTCTACTTTACGTCTTAAAATTGATTTTGTAGCTACAGCTCTTGAATTATTATATCTTTCCTCAGTTCTCTTTAGATGTCTTGATTTAATTTCTAATTCTTTTCTTAAGTTTTCTTCTTTGTCTTTTTTAAGCCTTTCATAATCAGAGTAAGTTCCTTTATATTCTTCAATTTTTCCATTGTATGGAGTAACCGCCAAAATCTTATCAAGTGACTGATCCATCAATTCCAAATCATGGGAGATAACTATTACTGCCCCATGATAATTGGCCAAAAATCTCATAACCCATGCTTTACCAGAGATATCCATAAAGTTGGTTGGCTCATCAAGCATCAAAATATCTGGATTTTCAAAAAGAGCACGAGCCAATGCTAACTTAGTTTTTTGTCCACCGGATAATGTTTTGGGATTTTGCTCTAGAGCCACATTTAATTCAAGACCTTTAAACATTTTGTGAATTTCAAAATCAGCAAATTGAGTTTCTGAATCAACATATTGTCTGACGGTTGACGCTTTTTCCATTTTGGCATCGTGTTTTATTTCTTGAGGAACTAAACTAATTGTTCCTTCTAGTTTTACTTTTCCAGTGTATCCATGCTCTTCGCCTCTAATGATTGAAAGTATTGTTGATTTTCCAGATCCATTTGGACCCACAAGACCTACTTTTTGACCTTTTGAGATACGAAAATTAACCCCTGAATAAAGAGGCTTTTCTCCAAACCCAAATGTGAGATCAGTTACTTGAAGCACAGATGCCTATTATATCAGAACGAGGTTAATTAAGCTGTGGCGAAGTTTTGGTATTTATCCAACCTGTCCACTCTTTTTACTAAATTATTAAAATCCTCCCCAGTTGGAGCATCCTCGTCAAGCGCATTAAGCTGTTTGCCTATCAAATCAGCCCTATCATTAATATCTTTGAATCCCTGCTTAGTTTCTTTTCTTAAATCACTTAAATTCAAGTTTGTATCATCAATTTTAGCACTCAGCTTTGCCTCAAATTGGTTTATTCTTGTTCCAAGTTTAGTTTCTACTTGGTTTATTCTTGTTCCAAGTTTAGTTTCTACTTGGTTTATTCTTGTTCCAAGTTTAGTTTCAACCTCACTTATTTTCCTTCCGAGTTTAGTTTCTACTTGGTTTATTCTTGTTCCAAGTTTAGTTTCAACTTGACCAATTTTCACAACAAGATCTTTTTTCAAATCCTCAATCGCTTGAATTACCAATTTCGAATCATTCATAATTATATTATTCTCTTTTTTTAAAAGTTTTCAACATATCAAACTATGATAATATTTATCTAATGGCACATAACTATTTGAGAAAAACTACTTTTTATTTGATAAATATGGGGAATTGGAAGCTACCATTCAGTGGAATTGCTGTAATAGTAGCCATGTTAGCACTAACAGTTTATTACCTACAATTTAAAAGTAATAGAATTTTCAGACACAATATATGGCACATATTATCTGCAGGAATTTGTTACTTTTCAATCCTAACTTTCACTTCTTAAAAAAGTTACTTAATATATAAAATCCAATTCCAACCAATACTACAATTGGGCCGGTTGGAAGGTTAAATGACTTGGCAATTATTATTCCAAAAACTGTAGACAGCAGGCCAATAGCTATTGATAAAAGATGATAACTTCGTATGCTTCCTGCAATATTTTTTGCAGTAACAGCTGGGATTATTACTAACGCTCCAGTTAACAAAGTCCCCAAGAATTTAACGCCCAACGCAACGACCAATCCAACCAATAATAAATAAATTAAGTTAGTTTGAGAGATGTTTACTTTTTGTGCTTTTGCTAAATCCTCTGAAACAATTCCCAACATCAACTTTTTAGAAATTAATTTTGTAATAACAAATATAGTCGCTGCTCCCGCAACAATTATCAAGCCGTCAATAAATGTAATTTTATCAATATTTCCAAATAATGCCTCAAATATCTCAGGTTCTGGAGTAAGTAATATTCCAAGTGCTAAACTAGCAGTAAAGAAAATGCCGAATAGTGCTTCTGGATATACTTCCGATCTTTCACTTAAAAACCACACGGCAATTATCGCCAAAAATAAGGCAAAAATTGCACCAAGCATTGGATTAATACCAAAAGTAAGGGCTATCGCAATACCAGGTAGAGCTACATGGGAAAGTGCGTCCCCAACTAACGACATTCTTTTTAAGACCATAAAAGATCCTAAATAGCCAGATGCCGCTCCAACTAATCCCCCAATAAGTAATAAATATATTATGTCAGTGATCATGTTTTAAATGTATAGTTTGATCAGAATATTTTTTGACAATTTCTTCATCATGAGAAATAAAGATAATTGTTAAATCATTATCTTTTTTCAAGTTTTCGAACAATTCGTAAAAAGTCTCCTCCCCTTTAATATCTACTCCGGCAGTTGGTTCATCGAGAAGTAAAACATTAGGGTCTTTTAATAAAGCATAGGCAATTAAAATTCTTTGAAGTTCTCCACCAGACAAATTACCAAGTCTAGTGTTTAGTACTCTAACATCATGATGTTCATGTTCTGCCTTTAATTTAAAACCTACTTTAATCAAGATATCTTTTACGACTTTTAAGTCGATTTCTTTGAGATTTAAAAATTCCAAAACAGTAAGAGGCAAATCTTTTGAAATTGACATTTTTTGAGGAACGTATCCAATTCTAACGTCTTCTGCCCATTTTATCTGCCCCTCGTATTTCACAAGATTCAATAAACACTTGAACAATACAGTTTTACCTGAACCATTTGGCCCAACTATGGCAACCGTTGTATCACGAACAACATCAAAATTTAAATCATTTAATATTTTATGATTATTGAAACTAACATTTAAATTGTTAACTGTTAATATGTTTGTCATATTTTTAAAGTGTCACTTATTTTGACTTTGTATTTTATACTTCTGTAATAAGCAATAATCACCAAATTAACTAAAAATGTAGATAGCAACAATATAATCAAATATTGCCATCCAGCAGAAGTAAATCTTGGAAGTTCAGTCTTAGATAAGTATCCCATGATTCCTGACACAACTCCAATACTGGTAATGAGTTGCAACGATTTTATACTGTTATTTAAACTCTGATTTTCTATATCAGTTAATACTGACAAAACGTTTTTAACGTAATCTCTGGTCATGGACCAAACCTCTTTTATGTAAGTTAACGTATTTACCAAAGTCTCAAATTTATAGTCAAACACCTTTTGTAAATGTTCTTCCAATCCTAATTCGCTTGAAATCACCTGTCTAGTTTTGATGTACGACCCCATCTGGTTTATTCTATTGTTTATAATACTGATAGTTCTATCATAACTATCAAGTTTAGATCTATTTTTGACTATTTCGCTGCCTTTAATACTTCCACTGTCTTTAATATGAGTAATTTCTTCCCATATCGTTCTGTGTATATTCAAATATTTCTCTAACTGATCTTTGAACTCCCTAAAAAATATTTGCATCTCAACTAAATTTGAAGCGTCCTTAAATTGAGTTTTTGTCACAGCCAAAACTATATAATTTGCAGTTTTAAAAACTGTGAATTTATCAGAATTAATTGTTGAATAAACTTCCCCAAAAATCGATTCATCAACTTTGTAATCCTTGGGGCTCTTTGTCTGCACAACAACAACCGTCGGATGTTCAAGTTTTATATTTGCCAAAACTTTTGGAGTTGGGGCTCCTAGAGAAAAAATATAAGATACTGCAGGATTTAATGTGTTCAAATAATAATTTTTGAGTTTCTCTCTTGATAACTCTATGTCATCAGAGTCAAATTCAAGTAAATATAATCCATCTTCGTAATATTTTATAGATATTCCATTGCCATTCGTAGCATGTACATATTCAAGATATCCATTTTCTCTGGTACAGGTTGAGACATCTAAACTTTTTCTAAAAGCATCCAGTTGGTTCTGATCCAAAGGGAGTTTCGAAATCCCTTTATGTAAAAAGTCATATATCTCACTTAAATGAAGTGTCGTCCGCTGATACCACCCCCCATAGAAAATCTTGTATTTCATAATTTAATATTATCACAAAATCTACTACTCGTATCGTAATGCTTCGATTGGTTGTAGGTCACTAGCTTTTTTGGCTGGGTACCATCCAAAGACTATACCAATTATACCAGATACGCCAATTGCGAGGGCTATTGAACTTATTGAGATAGTAAATGGAAGACTCATAACTTTAGCCAAAATAAACGATATCAGTATCCCAAGTATCATACCCAAAAATCCTCCTAAAACTGTTAAAATTATGGCCTCAGTTAAAAACTGGGTTATGATAGTTTTCTTTTTGGCTCCCAAAGCTTTTCTAAGTCCTACTTCCCTAGTTCTTTCAGTAACTGTTACAAGCATGATATTCATAATTCCAATGCCACCGACTAAAAGAGAAATTGCTGCAATTCCTGACAATAAAGATGTAAATATTCCTGTAATTGATGAAGCGGTATTTAAGATATCCCCCTGATTCATAATTCTGAAATCTGCCTTTACTGGATCAGTTAATTTATGTCTATCTAGTAACAAATATCCAACTTGATCCTGCGCAGTAACCATTACATCAGCTGATTTTGCTTCAACTGAAATTGAATTTAAATAATTTTGTCCATATAAAACTTTCATTGCAGTTGTTAATGGAACGTAAACCATATCGTCTTGATTCATAAAACCTGATCCACCTTTTTCCTTCGTAATACCAATAACCCTTAATGTCTGGCCCTCTATTCTTAGCGTTTGACCAACAACTGACGACCCTTCCCCAAACAAATCGATAACTACCTGTGGACCAATGACAACAACTTTGTTCATAGCATCAACATCATTTTGAGTAATGAAGGCACCAGTTGCCACTTCTATTTTTTTAACCTCTGCATATGCAGGAGTTACACCATAAACTTGTGTATTTGTGTTATTTTTTCCAGTTACTATCTGGCTTCTTCTAGAAATTTCTGGAGAAACTTTTGAAACAGTATTAACTGCAGCAGATGATACTATAGCTTTAGAATCTTCGTAAGTTAAAGTCGTAACAGCACCTCCGCCTCTGACATTACCTGACTGAACGTTAGTAGGCGTTATTGTCAACAAATTACTACCAAGAGATTGGATTTGATCAGTAATTGATTTTTGTGATGCTTGCCCCAAAGAAACAAGAGCTATGACAGAGCCGATACCGATAACAATTCCAAGAACTGCCAAAGCAGTTCTCATTTTATTTACTCTTAAAGTATTTAAAGCTTCTTCTACTATTTCTGCTACGTTCATATATTAATTATCAATTTTCATTTATCAATTTACAATCAATTATCAATTCATCATTGTATCAATGAAAATTCAATGAAAATTGCAAATTGGAAATTGGAAATTATTTTACTATCCTCCCATCACGAATTACTATCGTTCTATGCGCATACTCAGCAATATCTGGTTCATGTGTAATCATAATTATTGTTTTTCCTTCTTTGTTTAATTTTGTAAATATATCCATAATTTCGGCTGCCTGATTACTAGCAATGTTTCCTGTAGGTTCATCAGCTAATATTATTGCAGGATTTAAAACAAGACTCCTTGCGATTGCCACTCTTTGTTGTTGGCCACCTGATAATTGCGCAGGAGTATTTTCAAATCTATCTGCGAGCCCGACCATAGTTAAATATTTTTTAGCAATTTCTAATCTTTTTTCTTTTGGAGTTCCTGCGTATGCCATAGGTAGCATTACATTTTTCATTGCTGAAGTTCTTGGAAGCAAATTAAAAGCTTGAAAAACAAATCCTATTTTTCTGTTTCTAATATCAGATAATTGATCGTCATCTAGATTTTCAACATTCTCCCCATCTAATACATATGAGCCCAACGACGGTTTATCAAGAGCTCCCAAGATATGCATAAGTGTTGATTTTCCACTTCCAGAAGGGCCCATTATAGCTACAAATTCACCTCTCTTAATATCAAAAGATATATTATCTAGTGCTTTAATTTCGATATCCCCAGTTCTGTAAATTTTTGAAACATTTTTTACTTGAATCATCTTGGAAAACCACCACCCATTCCGCTGAATACTGATTTTGTAGTTGTAGTTGTCCTAGTATTTGTAGTACCTGTAATTACAGTTTGGCCCTCTGTAAGACCTGATTTAATCACAGTTTCAGTATCAGATGAAATCCCAACTTCGACATCAATATTCTTTTCTTTACCGTTTGACATAGTCTTTGCCTGTGTCTCTCCATTTGCTGTAATTAGACTTCATCAAGCTTTATATTAACTCCATAGCTTGTGACGTTTGATGAGGTTGTACCAATCCTATCAACTGTTGCAACAACACCTGTAAAGGTTTTTTCCGTAATTGAATCAAAAGAGATAGTTGCCTTTTGCCCAATTTTTATTTTTGGAACATCAGTTTCACTAGCAGTTACATTAACAACAGGTGTCGCGTTATTCTCAATAGTTGCAATGCGTTGAGCAGTTATGACCATTCCTTCAACAATATTTATATTCGAGATTGTTCCAGTATAGGGAGCCACAATAACAGGCGAAGTCTGTTAATAAGAAAGCCTAGCCTGAGCTAAATTATTATAAGCATTATCATTTGCTACCTCTGCTTTTGTTCTGGTTTCCTTCATGGCCAAGGTTTCATCCGCTTCGTGACCTTTTATTTGATCATAAGTATATGCAATAGAGGCCTGAGTTGAACGATAGGTATTTAAGGCAGACTGTAAGCTTGTATATGCTTTTACATTTGCCAGTTCTCCATCTGTATCAGGTGTTATTTCTGCTATCTTTTGACCTTTATATACTTTATCTCCATCTTTAACATAAACTTTTTTAACAATTCCAGAAGTACTGGTGCTGATTGGTAAAATACTTGTTGATAATGCTTTACCTGAAGCTGTAATAGTTGAGACTACTGTCCCCTTTGCAACTGTTGCTGTTTGATAACTAGTTTTAGCAACTGAATTCTTGCTTACCGAATACCAGATACCACCTGCTATAAGCAATATAATTGATATAGAAACCTTCCAATATGTTTTAGCTAGTAATAAATACTTTTGCATCTCTTTCATCATACACCCTGAAGCTTAAATCTGAATACTTAAGAAGAGCTTAAAAAAAATACATCCGCATTTCTGCGGATGTATTCGACAATAAAAGATAATCTAAATTATCTATCCATCATCCTTGTGCCCATTCCTCGGCCTTCTCCATCGCCTTTGCCAACGGGCCTCATGTATTCACGAAGTTTTGTTTCGTCAATACCCTCGGTTTTGTACCAGTTTTGCATTTCGGCACGATTTGCTTGCCTTTCACCAATATGTTCCTCCATTTTGGCAAGTAGAGTGGTTTTTTGAGCCTCTGTAATTACACCATCTTTGACAGCTTGAGATAGTTTTTCTACTCTTTGAGACTTCATTTCTTCTTGCTTCTCATCTCTTACAGCTTCAAAAACAGCTTCAACATCAGCTTCCTTGAGATTAAACTTTTGTGCTATTTTTGAAATTAACGATGCATGCATTGGATTATTGTCCGCTGCTAATACATAACTGCTTCCAAAATAGCCAACTGATGCTATTACTCCCAATGCTAATACGATTGCTAGCGTCTTTTTGTTAATATAAATCACCCCACTTCATATATAAAATATATTAACTTTCTTAACTGAAGATGACCTTAAAAGTAGTACCAATTCCTAATTTACTCATAACCTTAATCTTTGCATTGTGATTATCTGCAATTTGTTTAGCAATAGAAAGCCCTAGACCATAGCCATCATGACTTCTCGCTTTATCTCCTCTGTAAAATCTATCAAATATATGAGGTAGGTCACTATCTGGCATACCTAGACCGTGATCAGTAATCCTCAAAACTTTATTTTTTAAACTTATTTCAATTTCATTTCCGTTTCCATACTTTATGGCATTATCTAGCAAAATACCTACTAATTCTAATAAGGAATTGCTATCACCTTTAATCATAGTCTTCTCCAATTTTGAGGTGACTTTTCTCTTACCAATCGATTCGATAACCACTTCAGCCAGATCAACCTGTCTAACTTCAATTTTTTCGTTCTGATGTTTATTTAGTTTAAGTAAGTAATTCGATAACTTTGTCATGTTGTTAATGTCATCAAGGTTACTCTTAAGCAATTCTCTTGCTTCAGCAATTGTCATTTTATTAGATCTTAGAGCTACCTCGATTTGCAACTTAAGTGATGCAAGTGGAGTTCGAAGCTCATGGCTTGCATTACTTACAAATTCTTTTTGCTCTTCCATCATGATTTTAATTGGGTCTAAGGTTTTACCAGCTAAAAAATATCCAGATAATCCTGATACTACTAAAATTATTCCATTGAGGGTCAATAACGAAAAGAAAATTCTAGCCTTTGTTTCGATAATAATATCTGGATCAATCAAAAATGCAGGGTTGGGTTTTGAAATTCTTTGTCTATTTTCAATTCTTGAAAGTTCTAATGTTGCCCCCTGATAAATTATTGCACTAAAAAACAAAGAAATGACCATAATTATAGCCAGATAATAAATAGTTAATTTTATTCTTGCTTCTGTAAACATATTCAATCCATTTTGTACCCAAAACCTCTAACTGTTCTAATTGCGTCTTTCCCTAATTTATTTCTTAAGTATTTTATAAATACTTCTACAGTATTTGGCAAAATATCTGATTCGTAATTCCATACATGCGCAATAATCTCGTCTTTAGAAACAATCCTACCTTTATTTTTTGTCAGATACTCTAGAAGTTGGTATTCTTTTTTTGTAAGCCCCAAATCATTAATTAATATTTCTTCGTCTTTAATTTCTTTTGGCCTGCGAGCAAGCGACCGCACCCTAGCTATAAGTTCTTCAAATGCAAATGGTTTAACCAAATAATCATCTGCTCCAGAATTTAACCCTAAGACTTTGTCTTCGATTTCTCCTTTCGCGGTAAGCATCAAAATTGGTGTATGGATACCTTCTTTTCGTAAATCTTTAGAAATTGATATGCCGTCTTTGTTTGGCAACATTAAATCTAAGACGATAATATCGTAACTTTCTGAAATCGCGAGATCATAACCGTCAAGCCCATCAAAAGCTAGATCGCAGATCCAAGATTCCTGCTCAAAACCCTTCTTAATTGAAGTTGCTATCTTATGTTCATCCTCGACCACGAGTATCTTCATGTTTATTTTAATTATACTCTTGAAGCTTAAAATTGACTTAATTTAGAGAGCTAGTCCAAGTGAAATAAGTATCATCATTATTCCAAAACCACTACCCAAGATCGTTGGCCACTCCACTCCGGTCACAGGTATCGGTGCAGACGTAGGAGAACTTGATGCGCCAGAACAGTTACAATTAGAGACAGATGAACAATCAGGATTCTTGCATAAACCCCTGTAGCAGAATAAACCACTAGCACAATTAGAGTTGCTACCACATGTACCACCACAGGAATTTGGCTCATTGTTAGGAGTAGGAGTTGCCGTTTGAGTTAGACATCTGCAATCTGTTCGGCTGCTACAGTTAACATTTCTACACAATCCGTTATTTCCTTTTAGATTGTTATTATCATAGCATGCTAGACCTGAAGAACAAACAGTTTGTGGATTCGTAGTTAGGTTGCATGATTGGTTACAAGAGACAGTTATAGGAGTTGATGTAACTCTTGGACTGGATGTGGCAATCGGAGTTGCGCTAGCGCTACAAATACAATCGCTGTCATTTACGCAGGCAAGTTTTCTACAAAATTTGTCTCTGAGCTTTGAATCTGTTGCACATATTAACCCATCTGGACAATCAACATTTGTGTTGCATGAGCTATTACATCTACTAGGAGCAGCCGTAGGAGTTGCTGTTGCATGTGCAGTTGCTGTCGGAGTAGGAGAACTTGGGCATGCAGTCATATTTGAAGTCCAAGAGGCACCATTACAACAGTAGTTACGATCTTTACAAAACTCGATTCTACCTTTCATCTGCAAATTACAAAGACTATCTTTTGGAGATCCGTCTGCCTCAGCTGGATGACAATTCCATAGATGATTCTCCGCTCCAGCCACAGGGCACTGCTCAGTACCCGCGACAGAACATTGAGGAACCGAAGCCTTTTCAGATATATTCTGCTGCTGTCTCACTAAAATAATGCCAGCTACAACCCCAATAGACAAAACTACGATTCCAATAATCGCACTGACTATTTTCCAATTAGTCTTTTTTACAGACTTAGAATTAGATAACCCGACAACTTTTAAATTACTTGAATCCATTACAGATAATAATGTCACAAATCAACACTTGAAATCAATACCCTAAATGCTTTAGCATTACGATTAATTGTACAATTATTATGACAAAATACAGAGAATTTTTCGAAAGAATGATAACTAGCGAAAAACAAAAATTTGATGCGTTTACAAAACTTCATATGCAATTCAGTATGGACCAAGACAAACTCCAAGAGGAATTTAACACAGAGGGAACAAAGATTGTTGCAATAATACGCGAGTGGGAAAATAAATTATGCTCCACAAGCGACAAAGCAGGATACGGAGGCTACACCTCAAATCTTTCTGAAAAATTTTGGGGTGAAATCAGAAAATCCTTCCCACTAATTGATTATGTTGGAGTGATAGTTAAGAAGAAAAGCGCGGATCCTGAAACGGGGTTCAGGATTAATAAAATCAATCTTTAAGGCCAAGCCCTAAAACTTCATCAAAGCTAATTGCTAAATCATATTTGTCTTCACTTGGAATATTAGACTTCAGCATCTCAAATAATACAGCCATAGCTTTACCAGTATTTAAATCATCATTAATAGCATCTCCAAACTTTAATCTATATTCTTCAATCTTGTTATTCTTTTCTGTTGACAAAGTATTTCTCGAACTAGATTTTAGATTATAGATTATAGATTTTAGTTTTTTAAGTCCTTTGGAGGCAGACTCTAAAGACATCCATGTAAAATTCATTGGCTTTTTATAATGAGCACCCAAAAACAAGTATCTTAAAGCGATTGGGTCAAACCCTTTTTCTATAATATCTGATATTGTATAGAAGTTACCCAGAGATTTACTCATTTTAGTTCCATCAACCATTAAAAATGCATAGTGTACCCAGAATTTACTAAAAGGTTTTTTTCCAGTTGCTCCTTCGCTTTGTGCTATTTCGTTTGGATGGTGGATTGATAAATGATCTTCACCTCCGGTATGAATGTCAATTTGTTCACCTAGATATTTCATACTCATGGCAGAGCACTCGATATGCCAGCCTGGAAATCCATCTCCCCAAGGACTTTCCCAATGCATGGCATGATCAGCAAACTTACCTACGCTCTTAAACCACAATGCAAAATCTTGAGGGTTCTTCTTGTTCTCGTCTGTCTTCACCTGTTCCCTAACACCTATTCGCTTTTCGTTAATTTGTTGTCCAAACAACTTTCCATAATCCTCAAATTTTGCTGTATCAAAGTAAACAGCTTCCTCTGTATCATAGGCAAAGCCATTTTTAAATAACTTTTCAATGAGTTCAATTTGATCTTTGATATGATCTGTTGCTTTACAAACAGTTGTTGGTCTAATGATATTTAATTTGTCCATTGAATCGTAGAAATTCTTTGTAAAAAATTCTGCCACTTCCCAAACAGTTTTATTTTGTTTTTTAGCTCCTTTTTCAAGTTTATCTTCCCCATCATCTGCGTCAGATACTAAATGACCCACATCTGTAACATTTTGAACGTGATTTACCTTAAAACCATTATGTTGAAGAGTTCTCTTTAAAATATCGTCCATCACATATTTTCTACCATGGCCGATATGTGCATAATCATAAACAGTCATTCCACAGGTGTAGAGTTTTACTTCATTGGGATCTATCGAAGAAAAAAGCTCTTTTTGTCTGGTGAGTGAGTTATATAAATACAAATCCATAATCAATTGTCAGATTTTATGATATCAAACTTAAAATAAAATTTTAAAATATGAATTTGTTCATCAGGAGGTAATCTGCAAGCGACTTTATATTCACTGGAACCTAATTGACCTTGAATTTTTTTTAACAACTTTTTGGGATCAACAAATTTATCTTCATTTTGCAATTTGATCCTAATTTTTTGTCCACCTTCTACTGTCATTTTAATATTTTAACATCTTTTGGCTCTAAGCGTTTTACCCCTAATTTATCAAAATCCTTATCGAATGACACTACAATCATTTTTTTTGATTGTATTTCTGGATTTGAAGCTATTAATGCGTCTATAAACTTTACTGAAAAATTTGAATATAAATCCAATGTTTTTGAAAAATCATACTTATCAAAAACTTTTAAGTTATTTAACTTTAGGATACTTGACAAACCCCTGTCTATATTGTTCTTAGATTCATTATAAGACGAGCCAAGTACCCATACAATTTCTGATAATACTGTTGATGATGTGAAGGCTTTAATTTTCGAGTTTTTGACTAAGTTTAAAAATTTGTGACATTCATCAAACACTTTTTTGTCCTCTAGTTCCAATACTCTAATAAAAATGTTGGTATCAATAAAATACTTCATACTCTTTTGTAATGAGTCTGCATATCTTCTCGAGCCTTTAAGGCATTCATTCCTTTTGGAGCTCTACCAATTGGAGCAATATCTAAGATATCTAATGTTGGCTCAAGATTTATAGACTTCTTTGTCATAGAAATTGCAATTTTAGTATATGGTTTCATACCAAAAAATTTTCTCATTTCAAAAGGTATTGTAACTTGGCCTTTTTGAGTTAATGTGGCTAATTGCATTTGCATATACAAGTAATACTATTACAAAAGTATTACTTTGTCAAGAAGTATTACATTACTACAAAGTAGCAGGTTATACTTATCCACTTGGTGGTACTGGTTTTTCAACACGTGTCTCTTCTTTTTTAGCAGCACCTTTTTGTCCCCCACCCATCTTTCTACCTTTCTTGGAGGTTGGCATGTCAACTAACGAAGTTGTTTGCTGTGCATTTCTATTTCTAACTGCTTGAATTTGTGCCTTTAAAACATCACGCTGTTCATAAGAAAGTTCTGTAAATTCCTCCAATGGAATATTTTCCCCTTCTTGAATCCTTTTCATCACGTCATTAAATATTTTTTGACGTCTGATATCTTTTAACTCTGATTCCAAGGCCTGAAGATGCCTCCCATCTTGCTCTGCAACCTGAGCTTTATATTTTGTCTCATCCTGAGGAATCTCAGGATCTGACTTTGCTCCATCCTGAGGACGCTCAGGACCTGCATTAGCGTTTGGTAAGTTCTCAACTCCTGTTACCTGTTTTGCAGCTGTACGAAGTAATTCCAATGGCTCCTGTGCCATTTGCTGAGCTGATTTTTTAATTGCTTGTTTTACTTGGGCAGTAGTATTCATTAACTAATCATAACATTCTTCGACCCTCTAATGCTTGTGTCAAAGTTGTATCGTCTACATATTCCAAATCAGCACCAGTTGGTATCCCCATCCCTAGGCGTGTAATTCGTAATTCATAATTCATACTTCGTAATTGTTTTGTAAGGTACATCGCCGTTGCTTCTCCCTCCATTGTTGGATTTGTAGCAATGACAACTTCTTGAATCTTAAATCTTGAATCTTGAATCCTGTCCAGTAGTGACTGGACAAATATCTCATCCGGTCCAATATTTTCCAGAGGATTAATTGCTCCATGCAAAACGTGATAAAGTCCTTTGTATCTTCCGCTTCTTTCAAAAGCGATAACATCAAGTGGATTTTCAACAACTAAACAAACCGTATGATCACGAGCATCGTCTGAACAAATTGCACAAGGATCACTTTCTGCAATATTCTTACAGACTGAACAAAGTACAGTATCTTTTTTAAGCCTACTTAGATTGTTACTAAATTCATCTAACTGTGTTTGAGGTACACGAAGTAAATAATAAGTCAGGCGTTGCGCCGACTTCGGCCCAATTCCAGGTAATTTTTCAAATGACTCCGTTAAAGAAGTTATCGCCTTTGCAATTCGCATAATGAATTATTATATAGTAAATTATATAAATATGGATACTATCCCAGACTTTCACAATTCAGGTTGGGAAACCTCGAGACGTTTTATAAACCAACCAGATATTTTTGGGTCACCTGAATCATATTTAGATGTGCTTCCAACTTACTATGGACGAACCGCACATGATGTTCTAATTGAAAAAACCAGCAAAGGATTTAGCCGTTTATTGGATCTTGGAGGTGGAGGAGGAATTGGCGCTGTCGGAATACGTAAACGTTTTTCGACAGAAAAATTAGATATCTCAGTGATTGGTAGTGAAGCCGACACACTAAAACCATTCAAACTAAGTCCGAGAGAGCTCGACTTTCGTGAACCATCTAAGGATCATTTAATAGAAAATAACATTAACTTTCATCAAATTGATTTTACTAAAATCACTCCCGACGACATTGCAAGATTAGGGAGGTTCGATGTAATAACAGCAGTATATTCAGTTGGATGGATGGAAGAAGCCAAATACAAACTACTACAAAAAATTGAGGGCTTGCTAAAGCCAGATGGAATTGCCTTTGTTGGACCCTTGCAAATATTAAAAAACATCAGTGACTCATCTTGGCAGACAGAATCTGCGTTTACTTACTTAAACAGAACATATGGAACACAAATTGATATGAGCAATGGTGGCGTTGCGTTTCAAAAAGACAACAATAAGATACAATTTCCGAATATTTTTGAAACACAAGCAATAAATGCTGCAAGTGAGAGGGTTAAATTACTTTCCTAATCCACCTAGAAGTCCAGATAATCCGCCGCCCATTTCCATCATTTTCTTTGCTGCTTCTTTTTGAACTTTTTTCATTGCTTCATTAATAAGATCAACTAAAAACTTCATATCTTCTCCATCCTTTTTAATGTATCTTATTTTTTGATCTCCTGTCACAGAAACTGACCATCCATTTTTTTCCATGGTTTCGATAATCTTTTCTAATTCCTTTTGAAGAGCTGAAGCCTGTTGCCTCATTTTATTTAACTCGCCTAATTGTTTAAATTTGTCAAACATATCCTTAGATTAATAGATAAATAGATAATTAGAGAACTAGTAACGCATTCTGACTATTCATCTAGTCATCTATTTATCTAGTTCGCTAGCTAAACATTTGTTCAGCAACATTGATTATATTTTGATTATTCACATCCGTCAACTCCTGCCTTGCAGGAGCCTCCTCAAGACAACATTCTATCCTAACTTCTTTGCCAAAAATACTAAGTGCAATGTCCTCCAACATTTTTTTTGTTTTTGTTTCTTCTAACTTATCTTTGTGAAATTGATAGTACACACCAAGTTTTATTCTATTGTCTTCAAAACCTAAAAGTTTTGCAGAATTTAGAAGTCCAGCAATAGACAAACTAATTGGTTTTACCTCTGCAAGAATTTTTTTCCAAGTGAAGTCATCCATTAACTAATTTTACACCACTTGATGAGGGCTAGCTCAAGTGGTAATTCCTCTATCGGACTATACTTAACCATCTCTTTTGATGTCAAAATAAATTCAATTAAAGGAATTATTTCTTTGTCCTGTGTTTCTATCAGCACCTGATGCAATTTTTCTAGCAATTCATCTGTCAGATATTCTATGTTTGATGATTTCTTAACAATTTCTAATGATTTGTTCAAATCTTTCTTAAGCACACACAAAATTAATTCATTTGCATTTGACTCCTTATCTTTATCAAGAAAACTTTTATCTGATACAAATTGTTCTAATGATTTTGCAGCGTCTCTAAAAGATCCCCAAGCTAATTTTACGATTTTATCAATTTCTTCTTTCTTAATTTTTATCTCTTCTTTGTCTATTATCCTTTGAAGAGATCTCATGATCTCTTCGCTAGTAGCTTTACTGAATTCAATAATAGTTACTCTACTTTTTATCGTCTCAATTAGCTTTTCAGGATTTGTAGTTGCCAATATAAAATAAACATGAGCTGGGGGCTCCTCAAGCGTTTTTAACAAGGCATTTGATGCCTCTGTCGTTAACATGTGGCATTCATCAATAATATAAATTTTAGCCTTAGAACTACTTGGTGATAATTTGACTGCATCACGCAATACTCTGATGTCATCGATTCCTCTGTTGCTTGCCGCATCCATTTCAATGACATCAATATTATTACCCGCAGTTATTGATTTGCAGCTCTCGCACTCGTTACAGGGTTCAACTATACCCTGTACACTAGACGCTATACGCTGGCAATTTATTGCCTTAGCCAAAATCCTTGCAAGTGAAGTTTTTCCAGTTCCTCTTGGGCCTGCGAACAAAAATGCATGTGGAATATTTCCTGATCTCAAAATATTATTTAAAGACTCACGAACTGAAGTTATATCTATCTCGTCAATTGTTTGAGGTCGATATTTTAGGTAGAGTGTCATCCTCTTTAAGATATCATTCTTCGTGATGAATTCCAAGTAAATGAAGTGCAGAGTGGCCTACTAATTCTAGTACTTTTTCTTCAATCAATTTATTTTCCATCTTTGCTTCTTTTAGAACAATTGGAAAGCAAACTACTATTTCACCTAAATGCATTGTATTATCGATATGTTTAAAATTACATACTTCAGATTCTACGAATGAAAAAACATTGTGAACTCGATTATCTTTTCGGTAATATTTCTTTCCCAAGGCTTTCATCTTTGCTTCCCCTACAAAAGAAACGTGACATTCCGCATCAGAAACTATTCCATTATTTTTAAAAAAGTCTTGAAGAAATTTACGAACCTTAACTCCACTTATTGGATAATTAGATTGTTTTGATACGTTTATTTTCACCATTCTAATTAACCGATTAACTAAGTTTCTGTCTTACTAACTGCGCGACCATTGCACCATCTACTCCTCCATTTTTAGATTTTACATCTGCTATAACTTTCCCCATATCCGCAACAGTCTTTGCTCCCAACTCAAGTATTGAATCACTGATTAACTGATTTACTTGTTCTTCTGTCACTTCTGCAGGTAAAAATTCAGACAATATAGCAAGCTCAGCTTTTTCGTTCTCTGCCTGTTCTAAAGCATTTGCTTTTGTATACATTTCAATTGCTTCTTTTCTCTTTTTTGCTTCCTTTCTGACGACTAGCAGTTCTTCTGCTTCTGTTAATTCTCTTTGTTCAGTTGCCGCTGGATCGTAAACATTAATTTTTGCATTTTTAAGTTCTGCAGATAAACCACGTAAAGTTGATACCCTGACAGCATCGTGCGCCTTCATCGCATCCCCAACCATTTTCATTATATTTGGTGTAATCATTA
Organism: Candidatus Woesebacteria bacterium; assembly: GCA_963784785.1. Classification (GTDB taxonomy): domain Bacteria; phylum Patescibacteriota; class Microgenomatia; order UBA8517; family UBA8517; genus JAUYMM01. The sequence continues at coordinate 88,204 of CAWASW010000007.1, forward strand.
TATTTTGTTAAGTATATCACTCTCATCCTCTAATTTTCCAGCCAATAAATGCCAGTGCACATGCATTACTTCCTGATATTTTCCCCCGTTAAAAATCATTCTGTATCCATCCTGTAATTTTTTGTCCGCAATTACTTTCTGAGCCACCTTAGCCATCCGTAAAATAACATCACCTAGTTCCATAAAGTTCGTAATATGCTTTTTTGGAATTACTAACAAATGGCGTTCAGCAACTGGGGCGTTACTGTTAAAAACAATGCAATCAGAATCTTCATAAACGAAATCAACCTTTATGTCACTTTTAATAATTTTGCAAAAAACACAATCTTCCATAATTATTTAAGTTTAGCCCACAATTTCAGATCAGCAACCCCCTTTGGGGTAGAAATATTCAAAAAATGCTTGTCATATGTAACAAGTGTTGAATTTGTCTCTATTGCCGAAGCTGCAATCCAAATATCATTGGTCGGGATTGGTTTTCCCTTCTTTAGCAACTCAGAAAATATCTTGCCGTATATTTTTGCAGTATTAATCTGAATAGAAGCTCTGTTAACAAAAATATTATTTAAAAATAAATCAAGGATTCTTTCATTTACTTGTAATTTATTTCCTTGATAAAAACCTACATAGAGTTCTCCAACCACAATAGTAGGTACAAATACGATATCGCTATTTTTGATTTGATCTATTATTTGCAAATCTCCTTTTACAAAGTTACTATAAGCGTTTGTATCAAGTGTAATCGAATTCATTTATTTCCAATCTTCGGGGTATATCTTCTCATTAGCCTCATCTGTCACTCGATTTAATTCATCAGCTTCTTCTACACTCATAGTACCTGCTAGAGATAAAAGATCAGCTTTCGCTTTTCTCTTGATGGTTTCAGTGATTAAGTGATTTTCATAGGCAGTATAGACACCGATTGGATTATTATTAGACAATACAACGACGCCATCTTTGGCTGTCTTGGCTTTTTTGATAACAGCCTTAAAATTTCTTTGAATTTCTGTGGTTGTAGTGTAGATTGGCATTAACATACGATCAGATTATCATACGTATAATTATCTGTCAAGTTCTTGGAGTACTTCCTCAAAATCCAGAAGACGAGAATTACTTGAAGTTCTTTCTTTGTATTCAATTTTATCTCCAGTCTTCTCTGATACTACAAGCCTTACAGGAATTCCTATTAAATCAGAATCGCTAAACTTTTCTCCTGCTCCAATTTCTCTATCATCAAACAATACATCAATACCTTTTTCTAATAATTTTTCATATACGTCTTTCCCTTTTCCATTTAATCCAATTAAGTGAACCGCAAACGGTGCAATTTCTTTGCTCCAAATTATACCTTTTTCATCGTGTGAGACCTCTACCCATGTTCCCATTACGCGAGTAGGACCTATTCCATAACTTCCAAACCAGACAGGTTTTCTTTTTCCATCTGAATCAGTAAAAGTCATGCCCATTTTTTCTGCATACCATGTTCCAAGTGGAAAAATATTTCCTACCTCAATTGATTTTGCAGAGATGAAATCTTCTTTTTTACCATCCAAGACTTCCTCGTTCACAGCTTCAGTATCCCCTTCTTTCCAGTAGATTACATCCTCACCTGCCTCAGACAAAACCTGAAATTCGTGAGTAAATTTGTCTGTAAACACTCCGCCTGAAGCTTTGGCAATTTTGAAATTAAATCCAAGTCTAGTAAAAATTTTAGAGTACGCTCCTTTTACTTTTTCATAATATTCCATTAAGTCTTCTTCAGTTGTGTGGGCTGAATATAGATCTTTCATCATAAACTCACGGCCTCTTAATATTCCATTCTTAGCTCTAAGTTCATTTCTAAACTTTGTGGAAAAATGATATACAGCAACAGGTAAATCTTTATAGCTATTAATGGTTTTTCGGAATAAATCCATTACTATTTCTTCATGAGTAAATGACAATACAAATTCTTTATCATGCATATCTTTTAATTTATACATGATCTCATTTGCTTTATCCCATCTACCTGTTTCTCCCCAAATAGCCTTAGGGTGCAAAAGTGGCATTAACATTTCTTGTCCACCAACTGCATTTATTTCTTCTCTAATTATTTGGTTGATTTTAGTAACAACTTTCCACCCCATAGGAAGAAGGGTCCAACTTCCTGCCATTAATTGATCCATAAACCCTGCACGAACAAGAAGCTTATGATTTACACTTTCCGCGTCTTTTGGTGCCTCTTTTTTAGTTTTTGGAAATAGCTGACTTTGCAACATATGGGTTATTGTATCACTTAGTCATATTATCAAGAAAGCCGGAGATTGAGCCTGCTGAAATTAGACCTCTGACATCCTTAAAAGTTATTGCCAGTATTGCGAGAAGTAAAATTGCCATACCTACACCATGAATTGTTGCCTCCAACTTTGATCCAATCTTTTTCCCAAAAATAGCCTCAATTATTATAAATAGCAATCTTCCCCCATCAAGTGCAGGAAAAGGAATAATATTTAGTATTGCAAGATTAACTGAAATTATGCCAAGTAAATTAATTAAAGGTAATATTCCAGTTTTGGCAACTTCTGAAGTAACTGCAAAAACTCCAACGGGACCTGATACATCCTTTGGAGATTTACCGTGGAACAAATCAGTAAAAATTGAAATAAATCCGTTAACTACATTCTTGCCCCAGAAAATAGCCTCCTTGGTTCCATAATATGCCCCATAAAAAGGTCTTTGCCATATTGGTGCAAAGTAGGTCTCTGTATTTGTTATTGTTACTCCTAATGCACCTTGGCCAGCTGGTGGATTTGCTCGTGGTGTTATTGTAACCGTTCTTTCTTGTAATTCTAATTTTACTTTTTTACCTTTTTTGGTTTCGATACTTGAGACAAATTCTGAAACACTTTTAACCTCTTTCCCATCAACTTTTTTAACGACATCACCAACTAATAGTTTGGCATCTTGTGCAGGTGAATTTGTTGCAATATCAGTTATTTTTACTTGCCCAGTATCTCTAGGAATTCCAGTAAACGAATAAACAATACCAAAAGCAACAATGGCTAACAAAAAGTTCATAATGACACCTGCTGTAATAACTGCAGTTTTTACCCATAAAGATTTATTTAAAAATGCCTTATCCTTTTTGAACACTTGCCCTGAGCTGGCCGAAGGGTCCTCTGTCATTTCGCCGTGAAGTCTGACAAATCCTCCAAAAGGAAGTGCATTAATAGAATAAATTGTCTCCCCTATTTTCTTGCCAAATAAACGGGGGGGTAGTCCAAATCCAAACTCTTCAACCCAAATCCCATTCCATTTAGCCACCATAAAATGTCCTAGTTCATGAACGATAACAAGAATTGAAAGTACTAGAAGAAAAATTAAAATAGACCAAAGCATAAATAGTAGTATGCAGTATGTAGTATGTAGAATGCAAGAAGAAAAGTAAAATTACTTCCTTAAGTCTCTAAAATGAACGCTGGCCTTTTGATTTATCATTACGCCATCAATTTTTAAACTTCTAAGTACGTCTTTAGCAGTATCTTTGTCTGTATTCGGATTCAATAAACCATTTTGGCCTCCTAACATCGTGCCTTCAGTTAATCCTTTAAAAACATCAAATGGTAAAACAACAACGTCATCATAATCCTCATAACTAAATTTTAGTCCTATTGTTTTTAGATCATTGCCATCATGACCCACAGTTATTAATTTCAAATTATCTTGATTTTTAGCCCACCATCTAAAGAAATTTTCAACTTTCAATTTTACATCTGGTCTGTCTACGACACGATCCGTCCTTTCTGGCTTATGGTGCATATCAATCGGGTAAATAACTCTTAACTTATTCCCTTCAAATGGTTTATCGTTAAATTCGTTTTCTCTTAGCGTTTGTAAAAATAGTTCTTTAGTGGATAAATCAACAGATCGAGGAAAACTCGTAGCATTTGACCGTTGCCCCTTATTAAAAAGGTCAACGAAACCAGACATTGTAATATCTAATTTCTCAGACTCATGCCCATTTCCATAGCCTAATATTATTTGGTCCTCTTTATAACCACCATTTGCATGAATATAAATTATTCTTGTATCTGGATTGGTTAAAATTCTTTCAAGTTTTAATTCTTCTTCTTTTCTAGATCTTCTTTCATCTTCTACTGCTATAACTTCTGTCTGAGTCATTGTTGGCATTTTAGGTTGTAAATGATCTCCGGCAAGCCATTGATTAAACTCACGCTTGTTAAAATTTTTGTCTCCTCTTTCTTCCTCGAAATCAGACTCCAGCAATCTTCTATCAGCTTTTGTTAATCTGTCTGGTCCTTTTGGTAATTTATCTGACATACTTATAAACATAGTTAAAAAAAAATACAAAATGCAACCGGGAATTTTCAAATTCTGTTAAGGTCTGACCTTTTTTAGCTCCACCTTCGAAAAATTGATTTCAATTTGACGAGCGAATTCAATCAAAAAGTTTGCATCTGCTCGACGAGGGCTTGCCCCGAAGAAGTCATGCAAACATAGTATGAGTGAGGCAGATTGCTACCAATTTTTTGCAGGTGTGTCTTTTCTTCTTCCAATTCTTGCTTTGGACAAGCAAGGAAGAATCGTGTTAAATGAAGTTAAATTGTGAGGAGTTCCTGTTTTTTGGATTCACCAATTGTTTCAATTTTAGCAATATAAGAATCAGTTAATTCTTGAATTTTACTTTCTGCATCTTTCTTTTCATCTTCTGTAATAACTTTGTCCTCAAAACTCTTTTTGACATCATGCATTTCATCAGCTCTGACTGAACGTACCATTACTTTGCCATTTTCTAATTTTTGAGACAATAGTTTTACATATTTTTCTCTATCCTCAGTTGTTAATGGAGGGAATGAAATTCTAATTACTTCTCCATCAATTGATGGATTCATTCCCATATTAGCTTCCATTATCCCCTTTCGGATGTCTCCAATAATTGATTTGTCCCAAGGAGATATAACAATCATTTGTGTATCAGGTGCTGTGATTGACGCAACTTCCATCACCCTCATCATTTGTGTTCCTCCATATGCAGGAACCATAATATTTTCAACTAAAGAAGGTGTTGCCCTACCTGTTCTAATTCCTGAAATATCAGAGACAACAGAATCTACTACCTTTTGCATTTTTGAAGAAATTTGAGAGCTATCCATTGTTTATATAATATATGTCATCGCGAACGAATGCAATGAGTGAGGCGATCTAACATCAAACAGATTGCTTCTCCGCCCAAGGCGAATCGCAATGACACTTTAATTCTTTCCTAATTCAATTCTCACAACACGTCCAAGTCTTATATTTTCCCCAGTTTTTGCAATAAGCTCTTTGATTAAATCTTTGATCTTTTTGCTTGGATCCTTAATAAAATCTTGATTCTCCATATCTTCCTGGCCCATTGAAGCAGCCTGAAGTGCTATATCTTTTCCTAACTGTTCAAACAATTCATTTTTTGCAACAAAGTCAGTTTCTGAAAATAATTCCACTACTGCAACGATCTTATTACTGTGGTGAGTGTATGAGAATACTTTTCCTTGTCCTGTTACTCTATCTTCTCTTTTTGCAACTTTCTCTAAGCCCTCTTTTTTAAGAATTTCTAAAGCTTTTACCTCATCACCATTAACTTCTACTAAAACATTTTTAACACGCATAATACCTACACCTGTTGCCTCACGGATTTTTTTAATTAATGCAGTATCAATCTTCATAGCGTATAGCGTATAGCGTATAGGTCTTAGTTCTTACTGTTACCTTTTCGCTTTTCGCTTTTACCTCCTTTTCCTTGTCCTTCTAAAATAGCCTCTTTAATATATCCTAAAACTAGTTCAAGTGCTTTTGTTGCATCATCATTCATAGGAATTGGGAAATCTACTAGATTTGGATCTGAATTGGTGTCAACTAAACCGATTATAGAAACATTCTTTCTGTTTGCTTCTTTTATAGCTGTTATTTCTTTTTTGATATCTACAACTATTAGTAGGTCAGGAGTAGATTTAAGGTTTGTGATACCACCAAAAAATCTTTCAAGTCTTTCTTTTTCTCTTTCCAAAAGAAGTCTTTCTTTCTTAGTATATTTTGCATAATATCCGGTTGAGAACTTAACCTTCATGTCAGCTAACATATCAATTGATCTTTTAAGTTGTGTAAAGTTTGTGATTGTTCCACCAAGCCATCTTTCAGTAACTACTGAAATTCCAGTTTCTTGAAGTATTTCCAAAGCCTTATCTTTTGCTTGTTTCTTAGTAGCAAGAAGCAATACTGAACCGTTAGCTTTAACTACTTTGGTTATTTCAGCTAAGGCAACTTCTAAAGCTTCTTTAGTTTTTACAAGATCAAAAATGTGAACACCGTCTTGTTCGCCGTAAACGAATTCCTTAACTTTTGGATTCCAACGTTTAACCTGATGCCCAAAATGTGCACCTGATTCTAATAAGTCTTCTAGTGATATATTTACTGCCATGATATTTATATATGTTTCCTTATACTTCTATAGATTCGGAAGGTCCAGGAAACTGAATCTATATGCTTAGTGAGTATTATATTAGAGAATTTATAATCTAGCAACTAGGAAGTTAATTGGTGAATTTGAAGGTAGAAAGAATCTGATCAAATACTGCATCAGGTTCTCCGATAGAAATATCAACAATATATTTATACAAACTAATTTCGATTAATGTATTAGCATGAGAAACCAATAGAATTTCACCACAAGCCATTTCACAATGTTTGTATCTAATAGCAGAAGAATCTGCGATTCTAATAGAATTTATATCAAAATTTTGTTGAAGCGAATTTTTCTGGATGTTGTTTAGTGCGTCATCTAGTGTCTTTTCGTTAGAAATTGATCCATATAATATCCACGATTTAGATTTATTGTCTTCCTTAGAATAAGAAAAAATCGTAGGATATTCAGAATTTCCAGGTTGATTCAATTCTGCAGGATATTTAAACGAAAAACCATATTTTTCATTTGTATATGTTTTCCAATTTGACGTATCAATTGCTGCGCTATCAGTTGCAACTGGTTCTGCAGTAGGTTTTTGTGTTGCTGTTGCAGCTATTCTTAAATCTTCATTCTTCATTCTCAATTCATTTGCAAGCTTTTGATTTTGAAATCCAAAATAAGCCGAAATTGAGACAGAAATTAATAACAAAATAGACATTAAAACAATCAAAAGAACATTATTTTTAGGCTGTTCTATTTTTGGGGTTACTATTGGAGTCTCCATTATTTAATGGTAACATATTCTTTTCAAAGTTTCTTTAATATATCTTTGTTAATTTTTATGTTCTCCAATGCAGACTTTGCTGCGGCTCTAGCAAGAGAAATTGCATTTTTAATATCTGGCATTATGACCTTATCGTGAAGTTTGCCGATTTTTAGTGCAAGTTCTTGCAATTCTTTTGATATTTCTCTAATTTCAAGTGACCTTTCTATAGATCTTTCTAAATATTTTTTTGACTTAGAAATTTTTAGTTTTAATAACTTGATTTTTTTTAATTTCAAATTGAGTTCTCTAACTCTGTGATGAATTTCTTTTGTCACGTTGTTCGATTCCAAATTACAAAGCATATCTAAAATTGAAGCTACGTAGAAGGCTGTAGTACTTGGATTAACTTTTCTTTTAGTTACCAGAATTTGATTCTGGCAAGCTTTGCTTATCATCTTCTATACTAGTTATAGTACTAGTTGCAGCTAAAATCAAGTTTTCGGATAGACAGGTAATTGTAACTGGTCCTACTCCCCCAGGTACTGGTGTAAAAAAGCTTGCTTTGTTTGAAACTTCTTGCATAACGTCCCCTTGAGGAGAACCAACATCAATTACAATTGCATCCTCTTTGACCATTTCTGGAGTGATCAAATTCATTGCCCCTGTAGCTGAAATTACGGCATCAGCCTGCAGGGTGGAACCCTTCAAGTCCTGTGTATCTTTGTCTACTTCCAAAACAATATATCCTAATTTTTTTAGCTCGTTAGCGAGCGGTTTTCCAACCATTCCATTTGCTCCGATAACACACACAGTAATCACATCAATTCGTGTTTCGAATATCGCTAAAGCCAAAACCTCCATAACAGCTTTTGAAGTTGGATGAAGAAAAAGACTATCGCTTTGCAATCCATCGACATCCTTTTGTCTCGCGATAGAATTTACAATTTCCAATTTCCAATTTTCAATATTCTTTGGCAATGGAAACTGAACCATAATTCCATGAATTGTTTCATCATCATTTAGTGTTTGAATCAAAAACTTTATATCATCGAATTTGACGTCCTCTGGTAACTCATAGATATCAACTTGACAGCCAAGACTTTCGATAAATTTCTTTTTTAAATTTGTATATAAAATACTTGCTGGGTCAGTTCCTATAAGTAAAGTAGCTAAATGAGGAACAATACCTAAACCACGGACTTTATCAACGCTACTTTGAAGTAACATCTTTTTCTTCGCTACATATTCCTTGCCATTAAAAGTTATTGCCATAATATGCGTATTGTACCAAATTATGGAAGAGGAAATCTTGAATTTAGTTTTTTGATTTCAGCTGCAATTGATTTCAGCATTTTAACATCTTCTAAATTAGCAACCACCTGCAATATATATTTTGCAATTAATTTCATTTCTTCTTCTTTCATTCCTCTTGTAGTCACCGCAGGAGTTCCAATTCTAATTCCTGATGGGTTGAATGGTCCAGCAGAATCATTAGGAACTGAGTTTTTATTAACAATAATTCCAGCCATCTCCAAAGCTTCTGCAACTACTTTTCCAGTCAAATTTTTAGGTCTTAGATCAACAACTATCAAATGACATTCAGTTTTCCCTGTAACAATTGTGAGTCCTCCTTTTACCAATTCCTCAGATAAAACTTTGGCATTTTTGACAACTTGTTGACCATATTGTTTAAATGCTATCCCTTCGGCTTCGGAAAGGGCTATAGCAATCCCTGCAGTTGTATTGTTATGTGGCCCACCCTGTAATCCTGGGAATACTGCCCTGTCTATTTTTTTAGCTATTTCTGCATCCTTTTCAATTCCTTTTTTGGTCACCATTATCATAGCTCCTCTAGGACCTCTTAGGGTCTTGTGAGTAGTGGTTGTAACAATATGTGCATATGGAACTGGAGATGGATAAGCATCAGCTAAAACAAGTCCTGAGACGTGAGAGATATCAGCAATAAGCCAAGCCCCAATAGAATCTGCAATATCTGCAAACCTTTTCCAATCTAAAATAAGTGGATATGCTGTTGTCCCTATAAATAATAATTTTGGTTTTTCTTTCTTAGCCAGTTTCTCGACATCATCATAATTTATGATCCCAGAATCATCAGTTCCAAATTGTACTGATTTAAAAAACTTTCCAGAAAAAGTAATATTTGGATGCCCATGAGTTAAGTGACCACCAGAAGATAATTTCAAACCCATGATGGTGTCGCCTTGGTTTAGAAGGGCAAATAAAACTGCAGAATTTGCAGGAGATCCTGAATATGGTTGGACATTAACATGCTCTACTTTGAACAACTCTTTAGCTTTTTCAATAGCTATTGTTTCGATTTGGTCTACAAACTCATTACCCTGATAGTATCTCTTGCCACTGTACCCTTCTGCGTATTTATTCATGAGTACTGACCCAACTGCATTTCTGACATCCTTTGATGCATAGTTCTCAGAGGGAATCATCATCAAGGTATCTCGTTGCCTTTCTTCTTCTTTTTTAATTAAATCGAGAATTTTATTCACAATTATTATTATACATTACCTTTCTTTTCCTATATATGCACCTTCAATCATTCCTCTAAACCACAATCTATTTGAGACCTCTCGTATTAAATTGGCACGAACCACTTCAATTTCATCATTTGCATTAACAACAACCCAACGAGCATCTATTTCTGCCATTTTACGATAGCCAGCATTAGCACGCCTATGAAATGCTTCACTCATTGCGTCCATTCTGTTCCATTCACCACTTTGTGATTTTCTACCTAATCCGACTTCGATATCCACATCTAATAGAACAGTTAAATCTGGTTCCAAACCTCCAGTTGCAAAGGTAATCAAATCGTTAAGTTTATGTATGCTTTGTTGATGACCAAAACCTTGATAAGCTATGGTGGAGTCATAAAAACGATCGCAGACAACTATTTGCCCCAATGCTAATTTCGGTTTAATTACTTCTTCAACTATCTGAGCTCTTGCCGATTGATAAAGTAATGCTTCAGTTCGCGGATGCATCTCAACGTTTTTGATGTCATGCAAAACATTGGCTTAATAGCATAGTGTGTTGATATAACAGAAAGATATAGTTGATAATACGCCTCATTTTGAGTTTGAATAGTATTCAATGGGTCAAAGAACACTTTTGTGCATATCCTGTAATAGTAAAATGTTTCTGTGGGGAAAGACTGGAACTGGAAAGAAAAGATGGTTTTGTAAAGTTTGTAAAACTTCAAGAATTTACCACAATAAAAAGAAAGATTTTAAAGTAGTTGATCTTTTCAGACAGTATATTTTGTGGGGTTTGACATATGAAATGCTGTCTTCTGTCTCAGGTTTGTCTGTAAGATATTTGGAGGGTGAATTTCATAAGTTATTGCTTCTTGATCCTCCAAAACTTCCTAGATTTGATCAAACTTTGTCTGGAAGAATTGATACTGCATATCTTTTGATTGATGGGCTTTGGTTTGGAAGATGGTTTGTCTTGATGCTGTATAGACAAAGTGGAACTTTGTACCTTTTGCATGTATCTATTGCTGGTAGAGAGGCTTCAACAAAAATAGTTAAGGATTTGAGGTTCATAAAGGAGGAATTAAAATACACATTTTCAGGCTCTGTAACAGATGGAGGAACTGCCATTTGTTCTGCGGTTGATGAAGTGTATCCCCCACTCTCCACATCAGATATGTCTTGCTCATATGCATAGAGATATTGTAAATGCACTTGGTAGACACTCAAAAGATAGAAGAATTGAAGAATTAATAAAAATTGCAAACCACATTTGGTTCATAGAAAGTCATGAAGCTTTGAAATACTGGGAAACAATCTTAAAAGATTGGGTTAAGGCTAATTTCTTCTTTCTGAAAGAGATGAGGACAGATGATTCTGGCCACAGTTGGTATATTCATAAAGGTGTGAGAAAAGCTGTCAGGATCCTAATTAAACTTCCAAAAACCTCATTCAAGTTTTTAGACCACCCAACTATGCCAAAAACAACAAATGAAATTGAAGCTACATTTGGGCATATAGGACAAAGATGGTTAAGACATAAAGGCCTTAAAAAGACTCGTTGGGAAAGTTACCTTAAATGGTTTGTATATTATTACAACTTTGAAAAAATGAAGGCCGATAATAAAACAAAACAGGATTAGAAAAACAACACATTAGTTCCATTAAGCCAAAACATTTCTTATTTGTTCTCCAATTGAAGTTCCACCGGGCTCACGAGTTGGAAAAACAGTAAAACCTTGTTCTCGTAGAAATTGAATAAGACGCGGCATCTGTGATGTTTTTCCACAGCCCTCCTCCCCTTCCAGATTTATTAAAAATCCACCATTTATTTTTCGCATCTTGAGGCAAAGATATCTCAGAGCTATCAAAACTTCAATGAGGAAAAACAAATTTCATTTTCTGCCAGTACTTCCAAAGCCCTTTTCGACTCTTGAAGAATCTGACAAATCTTCTACAAGTTCGATTGTTGGTTGTTTTGCATTTTGTAATATTCCCTGTGCAATTTTATCTCCCACTTCAATTTTATAGTCATTTCCACTCAAATTAATCATTATAATTTTCCACTCTCCTCTGTAACCTGAATCAATCACCCCACCCATAACATGCATTCCTTTAATTGCCATACTACTTCTGTCTCTGATTGATACAAAATAATCGTTAGGTATTTCTGATGAAATTCCGGTTGCAACAGCATAGTACTCCATTGGTATTAAAGTTTTCACTTCAATTGAATATATTCCAAACCCAGCGTCATCAGTATGTGCATACGATGGCATAATTGCCTTCGAGTCAAGAAGTTTAAATTTTAGTTTGTTCATTAAAATGATGTTTTAATTCCTACTTTTTTAAAATCAGAATCGAGTGTAAAAACTTCATTAATTTTATAATCTTTAACCAAATTAAAAATTGAAGCGTCTACAAAGGATAGCTTATGTTCTGCAAATTTAATCATCGTCTCTGTAGATTTATCAAACATAACTTCATCAACATCTAGCACTTTCAGCTCGCCAGCTTTGATAGCAGTATCAATTTGGTTTATTATTTTCTTCAAAACAACCTTTCCCAAAGTATAAATAACTCTTGTATAAAGTTCATTCAATACATAATAAGAAGTATAAAATTGATATCTGTTATTGACATACTCGTCAAAATTACTTGAAGCCTCTTTATGTTTGATCTCATTTTTAACAAAAATTGCCAAATAAGCACTAGTGTCAATAAATATTTTCATTAGTTAGTCGATTAAATACTCCGTATCGTCTTTCATTGCATAGTTTGTTGATTTTTTACCAAGATCAATTAAACCAATAAAATTCTGAAGATTTGATTTTTTGGCAAGTGGAGTTTTTGTAACAGAAAGAATTTTCAGCACGTTATGAGCATAGCGATCTACAAGATCTCGAATGATTTTTGATCTTGAAACACCTGTAAATTCCTGAGTTTCGTCAATTATCGCTACTGAACCAGAATCTAAATATATTTAGTATCTTGTCATGAATATACATTACTATATATGGTGTATGTTTGTCAATATCTTTGGCACTTTTCTTTTTACTTATATGTTGTATAAATATCTAAATGCTAATTATTGGAATTACAGGCACTTCAGGGGCAGGAAAAGGAACAGTCGTCGAATATTTAGTCAACAAACTTAAATTTAGACATTATTCTGTTGGCGATTACTTAATTGAGGAAATTAAAAAAAGAGGTTTGGAAGCAAATAGAGACAATCAAAGAGAGATTGCAAATGAGATAAGAACATTAAAGGGACCGGATTTTATTACACAAGAATTATTTAAAATTGCAGAATCAAAACAAGAAAATGCAATTATAGAAAGTATCAGAAATCCAAAAGAAGTAGATTTCATAAAATCAAAGGGCGGCAAAATGCTTGCGGTAACTGCTGACCAAAAAATAAGATTTGAAAGAATTAAATTAAGACAATCTGAAAAAGACAACGTAACATTTGAGGAATTCCAGAAACAAGAAGAAAAGGAATTTCAAAATACTGATCTTAATGCACAGAATCTTCCAAAGTGTATTGAAATGTCTGATATTATTATTACTAACAACGAGAGTTTAGAAAAACTATATGAACAAATTGAAGATGCAATTAAATAATCATGTTCGCCCTAGCTGGGATGAATATTTTTTAAATATTATGAGAACTGTGTCCGAAAGGGCGACCTGCGACAGAGGACGAGCGTCTTCAGTTTTTGTAAAAGATAAACAAATCCTAGTAACTGGCTATGTTGGCTCCCCTATTGGTATGCCACATTGTGATGAGGTTGGGCATCAACTCAAAAAAACAATTCATGAAGATGGGACAATTACTGAACATTGTGTCAGAACAGTACATGCAGAACAGAATGCAATTTGCCAAGCTGCAAGACGCGGTGTCCCGCTTGAAGGCTCTACAGTTTACGTCAATATGACCCCCTGCAGAACTTGTGCAATGCTTCTAATTAACTCTTGCATCAAAAGGGTTGTTGCAGCCAACAAATATCATGCCGGCGCCGAATCCGAAGCAATGTTTGCAAAGGCAAAAATAAAACTGGAATTTGTCTCCTCAGAAGTGGTGAAATATAACAAGTAGCTCGTTCCAAGTAAAAAATAAATTTAGACAATACCTTTTTGAGCCTTCATATCAGCAATTGTTGGAGTTGGCCAAACTTCTTTCATTTTATTTAATACTGTTTGTTCTGGAACACCCAATTTGACACCAGCCCTAATAACAACATCTACATCTGACTTTCTAGATTCTAAAGAAAGTGGAAGCCCCAGCTCTTCTCTGTCTTCATTTGTAGAAGTACAAGCTTTAGCTATTTTTTTAAAGACATTTTCATTTAATTCGCCCTCTGTTATATTCATCGCCTGTGCTATTTCAGCTGTTAATATATGGCTTGGCAATCTAGATTTTCCACTCTGTTCATCTTTGATTTGCCTTTTGTCCAAAATATCGTTTCTAGTTTCTTTTGTAGCTACTATTTCTTTACCAATATGTAATAGAACTCTGTCTTCAACTTCTTCTTTTGGAAAACCTACTTTTTGTGTTTCATCAAAAAATCTTGTAATTCCATCTTTTGTTTGTAGACTATCAGCTCTCCAAGAGGAAAACACTGTAAAGTAATTGTCATAAACAATATTAGCTGCGTCTGGATGAACATCCAAGGCTTTAACTAAATGTAATCTGGATTTTGTAACCTGCAGAAAGTGATCACTTGTTTGTCCAGACAGTGTATAGTGCTCACTATCTCGTAAAGTACATTGATTTATACCAACACATAAGTCTTTTTCTGCTTGCGTTGGAATATTGGGGGGGTATTTACTTTTGCCTCTGCGATTTCCTTTTGTACTAATACAAAGCTTTCTCTCCAACTAGCATCAGTGGCTTGATTATAAAATAATGCCTTGTAATCAATTTGTTGTTGAACTGGACTTTCAGGTAACATAATTTATTATAACACTTTTTGTTTATCGTCTAATTAACAAAAAAACTTAATTAAATCTAATTTCCAAATTCTTCCCAAATGCTTCGGCGATTTTTTGTAGAAGGCCAATTGAAGGGCTGACAGTCATATTCTCTATCCTTGATATTACAGCCTGAGTTGTTTTTGCCTTTTTGGCAAGTTGCCTCTGAGACATCTTTGCATCAATTCTAGCTCTAATTAATGCTCTTTGTGCTTGATATGCAGGTTCAAGCCTGTCCCATTCTTTTTTAAACTCAGGATCTTTTAATTGTTCTGCAAGATATTCATCAAAATTTGTGTGTTTAACCATAAGATTATGATATCTAATAAGGTATCACATGTCAAGTAGTGTTTTATACCTACTAATTGCGACATTTAACTCTTTTATTGGAGTTTTCTGACTTTTTTTAACAAAAATATTTAGAATCATTATCTGACCATTTATTATTGATACAAGGATGATCCTGATATTATCATTACCTAAAATTCTATATTCCCATAACTTTGTACCGATTAACTTTCTTAAATTTGGAATATCTCTACTTATACCAAATTCCTTTAACGCCGCTATAGCTTTCAATATTTTTGACCTGTACTGCTTTGAAGAATCATCAAGAATTTTCTTTACAACAGCCTTCCCATTTGAAGATGTATACAGCTCGACAATATACATAAATTAATATTAGTACAAATGTTATTAAAAATAAAATTGAGGCGACTATTCTTTTTCACCCTCGGCTACAGGTTTTTTCCATGAAGCATATTTACATTCTGGATAACGAGAGCATCCAAAGAAGTTTCCTCTTTTTGCTTTTTTGACTATCACGTCCCCTTCTTTACAATCTGGGCATTTCACTCCTACTTTATCCAAAAACTTTTCTGTATGCTTACATTCTGGGAAAAGAGAGCATGAGATAAACTTGCCAAATCTTCCTGTTCTTACTACTAGTTCTCCATCTGCACAGTCTGGGCAATGTTTGCCTAATTTCTCTGTTTCTATTTTTACCCTAACTGAATCCTTTTCTACTGCTGCTAATTTCTTAGAAAATGGCGTCCAAAATTTTTTCATTTCTTTCTGCCATTTAATTTTTCCCTCTGCAATTCTATCTAAATCTAGTTCCATCCCTGCAGTAAAACCATAGTCCATTTCGTCAGGAAAATTAGTTACCAAAAATTCTGTGACAGCAAAACCAATTGTAGTTGGGAAAAAGTTTTTCTCTTTCTTTTCTACATAAGCTCTAAGTTGAATAGTTGAAATAATTGGAGCATACGTTGAAGGCCTACCAATTCCTAATTTTTCTAATGTCTTAATCAAAGATGCTTCATTAAATCTTGCTGGTGGTTGTGTAAACTTTTGAGTTGGATCAATTTTTACTAAATCTAAATTTTCATCTTTCTTAACTTCAGGAAGCATTACAATTTCTTTGTCGATATATGAATAACCTCCGATCACAAACAATTTTCTCCAACCATCAAAGACGAGCGTCTGACCCGACGCTCTTAGGTTGTAGGTTATAGCTGATAGGTTAC
Organism: Candidatus Woesebacteria bacterium; assembly: GCA_963784785.1. Lineage (GTDB taxonomy): Bacteria > Patescibacteriota > Microgenomatia > UBA8517 > UBA8517 > JAUYMM01. Next base: position 104,425 of record CAWASW010000007.1, read on the forward strand.
AGATAGCTACAACGTCGATAGATGTTTCATTGTAAAGTGCTTGGCTCATCTGACATGCAAGAAATCGCCTACGAATAAGATCGTACAATTTTTCTTCTCCATATTCGCTATTACCTATGCCCTGTCCGCTATTACCTACGTCCGTAGGACGAATAGCTTCGTGAGCTTCTTGTGCTGATTTACTTTTTGTATGATAAATTATTGCTTTTTCTGGCAAGTATTCTTTTCCATATTCTTTTTCAATAAATTTTCTAGCAACCGCCACAGCGTCAGCAGATAAATTCAAAGAATCAGTTCTGTGGTATGTAATTAAACCCTCTTCATACAATTTCTGAGCTGCAGACATAGTTTTCTTGGCACTCCAGCCAAACATTCTTGCAGCTGCTTGAGTTAAGGTCGAAGTAGTAAACGGTGGATACGCATTTTTTCTAACTTCTCTTTTCTTAACGTCCGCTACTTTATACTTTGCAATTTCTAGATCTTTTAAAATCTTGTCAGCGGTAGCTTTGTCTTTAACCTCTTGCTTAACTAATTGCACTTTAAAGCAATCCTGTAATACTTTTGATACTTGTAATACTTGTTTTACCTGTGCATAAATTTCCCAATATTCTTCTGGCTTAAATGCTTTTATTTCATTTTCTCTATCTACTATTAAACGAACAGCAACAGATTGAACACGACCTGCAGATAATCCTCTTCTGACCTTTTTCCACAATAGCGGCGAAAGTTTATAACCAACAAGTCTATCAAGTACACGTCTTGCAATCTGAGCATCAACAAGATTTTGATTAACAATCCCTGGATTACTAATTGCTTCTTCCACTGCCTTTTGTGTAATTTCATGGAAAGATATTCTTTTAACTATTTTTGATCTTTTTCCAATTATGAATTCGACATGCGCAGCTATTGCTTCTCCTTCTCTATCTGGATCAGAGGCAATATAAATTTCATCAGCTAGTTTTGCTTTTTTCCTAAGATCTGCAATTGTTGATTTCTTTTTGTCTATTGGCTGATAGTCAGGTAAAAAATCATTTTCAATATCAATTGAGAGTTTGCTTTTAGGAAGATCCATGATGTGACCTTTGGTTGAATCGACAAGATAGTCAGAGCCGAGAAATTTCGACAATGTTCTTGCCTTGGTTGGACTTTCGACGATGATAAACTTCATGGGTTAATTTTTAATTTCTAATTTTTAATTTCTAATCAATTTCTAATTACTAATTAATAAAATAAATATTCAGTAAAAACTAAGAATTAAGAACTAAAAATTTTGTTAATGTAGTTTATTATTGTTTTTGGCTCATGTACAGCAGTAGCTCCATTTTCAATTAAATAATCCGTTGCTTCTGATCCCGCAATAGCGAAGACTTCAGTATCTTCATTTGCTGCATGGTTGGCGGTGGAGATTGTACCAGACCTTCTTTTTCCTTCAATAACCAAAACTGCTTGCGATAGTTTTACAATTAGCTGATTTCTGGCCAAAAAGTTTTTTGGTAATGGCTCTGTTCCCTCTGGAAAACCCGATACAACAGCACCATTTTTTGAAATTTGTTCCGCTAAATTTTTATTTTCTGGTGGATAAATAATATCAAGGCCTGAACCAATTACTGCTATAGTTCTACCTCCATATTTTAAAGCCGTCTCATGAGCCACAGTATCTATCCCTCGAGCGAGTCCTGATACTATTGTAATATTATTTTTAACAAGTTCTTTTACAAATTCCTCAGTTAATTTTCTACCTCTTGCTGACATTTCTCTTGACCCCACCACAGCCACCGCCCTTTTGTCTTGTTCTTTTAATTCTCCTAAAATGTATAAGCAAAAATCATTCATAAATCGTTTTCCATAGCTTTATAAAAACTTCATCGAAATCTGCTTTCTTAACTGGATGCTTTTTATCTAACGAATAAGATTTGTAATTCGCAAAAACTTTTCTTAGTACATCTCTAGATTCTCTCACTACACATTGGTCTTTATTAAAATCTACAAAGATAGTTGGTACATTTGTAGCAAAATCGACTGGTATTTTGTATTTTAGTGTCGATAACCACTGCATGTTTAATTCTTTTAAATTTTTGTTAGGAATATATGACACTTTACGTATTAAATTTCTAATTAATTGCATAAGCAACTTGAAATTACCTATTAAATCAAAGAAAGATATAAGGAGTTTACGTAAATTATTACTGTAATATCGTCCTGATGCAATTAATATTATTTTTTTGTATTTTTTATCGTCATTTCTAATCAACTGAGTTGCTATCTGCGTACCGTAAGAAAAACCAATTAAATTTAAGTTATCCAATTTTAATACATTAATAAATTGAGCAACAGTTTCAGATGTTGAATTTATAGAGTTATCAAGTTGAGGTAAAGAATAACCTCTCCCTGGATAATCTGGGCAAATCCACAAATCTCTTGAATCGAAATATCTTTCAAAATTTTTAAAAAACTTACCAGAATGAGAGCCGGGGGCTAAAAGCAAACAAGTTCTTCTTGGGTTCTTGATACCATTTGACCAGTATCCAAACTGCTGACCGTTTATTTTAGTTTTATGTAATTTTAGTTTAATCATTTTTAAAATATTCGTCAAAAATTTTTCTTGCTATTGGGCCGGCGACCTTACTCCCTTCACCTGATTTTTCAACCATGACAGTTAATGTAATTTCAGGATTTTCAATTGGAGCAAAACTGAAAAACCATGCATGTGTTTTGTCATCTTCATTTGTTTCTGCAGTTCCTGTTTTACAAGCAGCTTCAAGTCCATTATGCTTCTCAGCGAAGTCAAAAAAAGTAAACCCTGTCCCTCCTGTTTGGCAAGCCTTCTTCATTCCTTCTTTTACTAAACCGATATTTTCTGATTCTATTTTTAAGTCCACACATTTTGTTTTGCCAACTATTTTTAAGTCACATAGCTTTCCACCATTTACTACTGCTAAGTCCGCTCTATGTATTCCTACTGCAGTTAGTGCCAAGTCCCCTTGTCCAATCGAAAAATGATAAGTATTACCCAAGAACCATTTTTCTTTTTTTACTTTTTCTTTCCAATCTGGTGATGGAACTAAAGACAAGACTTCACCATTCATATCAATATCAGTGAGTTTGGTAAGACCAAATCTCTTCATCCAATCAACCAAGCCATTAATACCAACCGCTTCCCCAATTTTATAAAAAAAGGTATCAGTTGAACGAGCTAACGCTTTAGTTAGATCAATCTCGCCTTCTCTTCCACCATACTGAGTAAAGTACCAATTTGAATAGGAATAGTTACCATAGATAGACTCTGTAGTTACGACACCAGTATCAATATATCTAAAGTCTTTGTCTATCTTTTTTTCTTCCAAGGCAGCTATTGTTACAAGGGGTTTAAAAATAGAACCAGGATGATATAGTCCCCCAATTGCACGATTAAAAAGTGGCAACTCAGGATTTGTAAGAGATGGTCTTATATCATCTGGATTATAAGTAGGTGAAGAAAAAAGCGCTAAAATCTGACCATTTTTGTCGGTTGCTACAACTGATCCAAGTTTACCAATCATTTCTTTTGCAACTGTTTTTTGCAAATTGTAATCAATATTGGTTTTTACGTCAGTTCCTACAATTGGCTTTCTAATTCCAATTGTTCTAATTTTTTTGCCTTGGCTATTTACTTCAATTAGCTCCTCGCCATCTATGCCAGTTAATATACAATTATATTCCTGTTGTAATCCGCCACGACCAACGACCTGACCTAATTTGTATGTTCCTTTATCAATACATTTTGGATCAATTTTTCCAACTTCAGACTCATTAGTTTCTTGTAGGTAACCAGTGATATGGGCAAAATCAGGTCCATTTAAGTATTCTCCACCTCGTGCTAAAATTTTCCCTCTTTCAGCTTTTATTTTAATTCTATCTATTCTATTTCCTTCTGATAGATTTCTGTAAAACTCGCCTTTTATTATTTGGAGCTCAAAAAGTCTGGCTATTAAAATTAATAATCCAAGAATCAAAATGCCCCTCAAAAACCAAGAAAACCACGAATCATGTTTTGAGGATGTCGCAAGCGTTTGCATATCTACATAATACCAGAATTATTTAAGACCTTTTGTAATCCTGATTTTGGAAAGAAGTGAGGGATTTGTAAGTAAATTTCCACAACCTCTGACAACACAGGTCAATGGATCTTCTGCAATGTGAACTGGCATTTTTGTTGCATCTGCTATTGCTTTATCTATACCATGAATTAATGCCCCGCCTCCTGCAATATAAATTCCTTTTTCCATAATATCTGATATTAATTCTGGTGGCGTTTCCTCTAAAGTATCTGATATTCCCGTTATAATCTCATGAATTATTGGGCCCAATGCTTCTCTTATTTCTCCTTCAGTTAATTTTACTGATCTTGGAAGTCCAGTTTCCAGATCTCGTCCTCTAATAACATGCACTTTTAATCTTTTAGGAACAGACTCTTCATAAGCAGTGGCAGAACCAATTGAAATTTTGACTGCTTCAGCCGACGGCTGGCCCAACAATACAGAATATTTTAATTTAACATAATTTATTATTGCTTCATCCATTTCATCCCCCGCAACTCTTAGTGATCTGCCAATTACAATTCCTCCAAGCGAAATCACTGCAATTTCGGAGGTCCCTCCACCGATATCAACTATGAAATTACCTTCTGGAGAATCGACATCAAGGCCAGCTCCAATTGCAGCTGCCATTGGTTCCTCTATTAAATCAGCACGTCTTGCACCAGCGTCAACTGCAGCGTCAGCTACGGCTCTTCTTTCTACTTCTGTCACTCCAGATGGTATCCCTATAACAACGTGGGGCCTTGGAATACGAGGGACATTTCCACCTGTCTCGTGAACTTTCTTTATATAGTATGTAAGTATTGATGAAGCTGCATCAAAATCAGCAATCACACCATCTCTGAGTGGTCGGACAACCTCAATAGTTGAAGGAGCACGACCAATCATCTTTTTTGCAGACAATCCAATTGCCAAAATTTCTTTTGTTTTTTTGTTTCTGGCTACAGCAGAAGGTTCACGTACAGCGACACCTTTATTCTTTATAAAGACAAGAGTATTTGCAGTTCCTAAATCAATTCCTAAATCAGTTGAAAAATAGCCAAAGATTAGATCTATTGGATTTGGTATACTTTTGAAAACTGACATGATTCCAGTAATTTTTAACATATTATTTTTTATAATTCCGCTAGTTTTCTTAAAAAACACATCTGAACTTTTTGAATTCAACAAGATTGTAACACTTTACGCCTTTACAGCCTTGATTGTATCAGCTTGGGCAATACAGTCAATTCGAATTAAAAAGTTTATATTTAAAAAAACAATTTTAGATATTCCCCTAGTTATCTATTTATCTATTTATTTAACCAGCTCTCTATTGTCAATCGATCCAAGAACATCATGGCTTGGTTACTATTCAAGGTTTAATGGAGGTTTAGTTTCGCAAATTTGCTATGCGTTACTTTATTGGGCCTTCGTCTCACACATGTCAGCGAAGCAGTCCCTATACGCTATACGCTATTCCCTAATCTCTACAGCAATCGCCGCAGCTATGGCTGTCGTAGAGCATTACGGGATATTTACTACCTGCGGGATAATGGGATTTGGTTACAGAGAATCTTGCTGGGTCCAAGATGTACAAAATAGAGTTTTTTCAACACTTGGTCAACCTAATTGGCTGGCAGCAACGATCACTGCGTTAATACCAATGACTTGGTATTTCGCAATTTTTGATTTTAAATTTTTAATTTTTAATAAATTGAATTCAAATTTTAAATTTCAAATTTCAAATTTAATCTGGCTTGTTATTTCAATGCTATTTTTTGTCACGTTGCTGTTTACCAAATCTCGATCAGGGCTACTTGCTTTTGGGATTGAAGCAATTGTCTTCTGGGGATTTTTATTTTTAAGAGAGAAAAATAAGTATTTAAAAGAATTTATATTTATCTTTTTATCATTTAATTTTTTAGCATTTATATTTTGGTTTTTACCAAGCATCCAATTAACTAACAACCAAGCTTCTGTTTCAAGTGGCCCCGCCCTTGAGACCGGGGGTACTGAATCTGGAACTATTCGTAAAGATGTTTGGCTTGGTGCGATTGAAGTTTTTAAACACTATCCTATTCTTGGAACTGGACCAGAGACTTTTGCTTTTAGTTTCCCTATGTATAAACCAGTCGAACACAACTTAACTTCTGAATGGGATTTCATTTACAACAAAGCACACAATGAATATCTAAACCTGCTTGCAAATGTCGGGGTCCTTGGCTTTCTTTCATATTCATTATTAATATTAGTATCAATAAAACAAATCGCAGGTAATTTACAATTTACAATTTACAATTTACATTCAATTTCTAATTTGAAAATTAACAAAAATGAAAATTCATTGATAATTGATAATTGGAAATTGAGAATTGGATTGCTTTCCGGTTATATTGCAATCCTCGTTACTAATTTTTTTGGATTTTCTGTAGTTCCTGTATCACTTTTATTTTTTCTATTTCCTGCGTTAACAGTACAAAGTACACAGTACGAGGTACTTAGTAATGGCAGATCAAAGCTCGACGTAAGTCAGGTGATTGGTGTTATCTTTGTACTATGTACTATGTCCTATGTACTATTTTGCATAGCAAAATATTGGCAGGCTGATGTTTACTACAACAAATCAAATTTTGACAAAGCTATTTCAATTTCTCCAAACGAACCAAACTACATTTCAAAATTAGCCCTATCCGATAACTCAGTCGAAACAGCGTTAAAAGCGGTTGAAATGAACCCTTATAACCAAAACTCTCGAAAAATTTTAATCAGTAATTTAGTCAAGAGTTCGACTAAGGACTCAAACGGTATGAAACTTGCTGAAGCAGTCATCAAAAATGGTATTTTATTATCACCAAACGATCCAAGACTTTACTATCAATTAGGCATTTTACAATTAAGAATTGGTGAACAAAAAAGTGGAATCGATAGTCTAATTAAGTCAACTTTACTCAAACCAAACTATAAAGAAGCAAGATTTGCACTTGGCGCCACTTATTTAGATGTTAAAGAGTTTTCTAAAGCAAAAATTGAACTTGAATACATACTGAAGAATATCGACCCAAATGACGAGTTGACTAAAAACTATTTGAAAGAACTATTGTAGCCTCAAAAATGGTACAATATACGTATGGTACAGAAAATTATACAGTCTGGAGAGAAAAAACTAAGGGAAGTAAGTAAGCCAATCGAAAAAATAGATAAAAAGATTGCAAAACTTGTTCAGGACTTACGAGATACACTGGCTGTTCAAAAAGATCCTGAAGGAGTTGGTCTTGCTGCTCCTCAAATAGGTATAAATTTAAGAGCTTTTGCTGTCGATTTTAAAGAATTAAAAAGAATAATAATTAATCCAGAGATAATAAGCAAAGCTTGGCCCTCTGGGCTAGAAAAAAAGAAAAAGCCCCACTCCGCCAAGGCTTCGAGGGGCAAGAGTGAAATTCTTGAAGGGTGTTTGTCACTTCCCCACTATTACGGACCATTGAAAAGAGAAGACTATGTAAAATTAAAATATCTAGATGAAAACGGGAAAGAGATCATAGAAGAATTCAAAGATTTTAATGCTCAAATAATCTTGCATGAAGTTGATCATTTAAATGGGTTTTTATTTATAGACAGGCTATTGGAACAAAAGAAGAAACTATACAAGTTAGATAGTAGTGATGAATGGGAGGAGGTGGAGATATAGAGAATTAGACAAATAGTAAACTAGATGAATAGTTTTGTTCTATCTAGTTATCTAATAATCTAGTTATCTAGTATTCTATGAAGCTGATCTTTTTTGGAACACCAGATTATGTAATTCCAGTTCTGGAAAAGTTACACAAGTACCATGAAATTGTAGCTGTTGTTACTCAATCTCCAAAGCCTATGGGGAGGGAAAAAACTCTTAGTTACTCTGCAGTTGATGCATGGGCATTTAAAAAACATATTCCAAGAAACTTTGATTACGTTGATCTACCTGAGGCTGACATGGGAGTCTGTGCGTCTTTTGGGATGATTATTCCTCAAGTTATTTTAGACAAGTTTAAATATGGAATATTAGTAATTCATCCGTCACTACTACCACAATTTAGGTGGAGCAACCCAATTAGAGCAACACTTATCACCGGCACAAATCCAACTGGGGTGACAATAATTAAAATGAATGACAAATGGGACGAAGGACCAATTCTAACCCAATTTAAAGAGGAAGTATTACCTGATGATACCAACGAGACGCTACGAGAAAGACTATTTAAAAAATCTGCTGATGTTCTTTTGGAGATGATACCTGCCTATGTCGACGGAAAAATTAAATTAAAAAAACAAGATAGCAAAAAAGCTACATATGCAAAAATGATTTCCAAAAACGATGCTTTCATTCCTTCTGTTTATCTCAAGAACGCGATGGAAATTAACGATTCTAAAGAGTCTTGGAATATTCCGTTTATAATAAATTATTCAGTTATACCTAATGCAAATTTATTAGATAGATTTATAAAAGCCATGAGCTTCTGGCCTGTGGCTTGGTCTAAATTAGAAATAAGAGGTCAAGAAAAAAGAATAAAAATAATTAGTGCACATATAAACTCTGAGTCTGGATACTTGGAACTTGATGAAGTTCAACTTGAAGGCAAAAAGCCAACTACATGGAAACAATTCAAAGGTGCATATGGAATTGAAAGATTCTAACTGAAGTTAATTAATTAAGCCTCTTTGATCTTAAGTCGTTTTATACAAGCAGTACATAGCTTTTGGCCATGCCACTTTTGAATATTTGGTTCAAAAGTTCTTTTTGTTTCTTGAGCTCTTTTCTTCCATCTTTTTCCAGCAACACCACGCCCGTGAGTCTGTGAAGACCCGAACATTGTTTTCTTTAAGCAATTATCGCAAGTAAATGACATAGTTTAATTAAAAATTAATAGTTAACAGTTAAAAATGAATTATTAATTATTCACTGTTAACTCTGAACTCTATGGATTATACTAGTAAATACACTATTTCTCAATATATGATTATTATCTGGATTTTAGCCTTCATTGTAGCAATCACAATTCATGAAGCATCTCATGCATGGATGGCTGACCGTTTGGGAGATCCTACCGCTCGTCTTATGGGTAGATTATCTTTAAATCCCCTAGTACATTACGATCCAATCGGAACAACACTTTTACTTGGACTGTCAATTATGAGAGCCATGGGAGCTCCTGTTATCCCATTTGGCTGGGCCAAACCTGTTGAATTTGATCCATATAATCTGAAAAATCCAAGGCGTGATTCAGCCCTAATTTCGTTTGCAGGCCCTGCTTCAAATTTAATTATTGCTTTAGTTATTTCACTAATAGGAAGAATAAATCCCCTATTATCTCTATTTGCAGTTCCTTTTATAATTCTAAACGTTTCACTTGCAATTTTTAACCTTGTTCCAATTCATCCATTAGATGGCGGAAAGATACTTATAGGTATACTACCTGCAAAATATGCTTATGATGTAGAAAATTTCTTAAGTAGATTCGGAACAATACTGCTCTTTATGCTAATACTGCCAACCTTTGGAGGCTCATCTTTAATTTCACAATTTATATCTCCTGTTATTAATTTCTTTTTACTTCTTCTCATTCCCTAGTCCCGATTGTATCGGGATTGATTCATCTGATACAATGTATATGGTCCTGTTTGATTAGTGTTTTAGTCAGATTTTCCTGACTAAATCTATGAATTGGGAGGATGCGTTTGATAATCGTTCGCGATTATTGACAGTCCACCCACCTGAAGCAATTCAGGAAATTCACTGAGGCACTTTTCAGATGGGACCATTTTTGTATTAAAAACGTATTATATTTGATATGAGATTCAACATTAAAAATGTTATAATTCCATTGTTCGCCGGCGTAGCTCAGTGGTAGAGCAGAACTTTTGTAAAGTTAAGGTCGGGGGTCCAAATCCTCCCGTCGGCTCAGATACGATACGATACCGTTGCATAAACGGTCACTTGTTTAGCCTTAAATGATTTGTTGTTTTTCGTTAAAATAATAACACTTTCGTCCGATTACTCGGACAATGCTGAAATTGGTTGTAGAAGCGTTTACTTAGTGAAACTACCTTTTTAGGCCGAAAGTATAGTAAAATCAGTGTATTTTAGAAGACCGAAATGTAACGGTCTCGCTCAAGAATACGGGATAATTTTATATTGACTTCGGTTATACTTCGTACTATATTTTATATATGCCCGCTCGATGGTCCAAAGAAGTTGAGCTTATTAAATTTAGAGAGTTATATGATTTATATGTAGTTCAAAACAAAACAATCGGTGAAATTGGTAAGATCTTGCATTTGGCTGAGGCAACTGTTTACGATCGACTACTGAGACTTAACATAAAACCAAATCGTTCAGTTAAGAAAAATTACAATAATCAAAGAAGCGATATAACAATTCCACACATTCATACAAGTGAACTCGCTGAATTTTTTGGCATTATGTTGGGTGATGGATGTATATCTCCTACTCAGGTTATGGTCACTTTGGGTAATAAAGAATTAGACTATGTAAAATACGTTTCCAAACTGATTACTAAGATTTTTAAAATAACACCTAGAATTTACATACGTAAACGTGGATATTATGTTGTATCTTTTGGATCTACAAAGGCTGTTATATGGCTTATAAATAACAATTTGGTTATGAATAAAGTTAAAAAACAAGTCAAGGCACCTGAGTGGGTTTTAGAAAAGAAAGTATTTGAACAAAACTTATTAAAAGGATTGTTTGATACTGATGGTTCTGTATATCGGGTACGTTTTGGTGTACAATTATCATTCTCGAACAGATCATTGCCTTTATTAAAAGATGTTTTTAATAGTTTAACATTATTAAATTATCATCCATCTAAAATTAGCAGATCTCAAGTTTATTTAACGAGAAAGAAACAGGTTTTACGATTTTTTAAAGATATAAACCCTGCTAATATAAAACATAGACAAAGATTTGAAGAGTTTGTAAAATATTACGATAAATAGTAAAAGCCAAGGTGGCTGAGTGGTCAAAAGCACGAGTCTGTAGAACTCGCTCCGCAAGGATACCTAGGTCCGAATCCTAGCCTTGGCACACTGTTTTAGAGTAATAAATTTGTTCTAATAATCAGAACTCCACAGATTCAACAAACTCAAGAAGTTTTTCACCTATAGCTTGTTGCCAAAACATGTCTTGTTCTTCTTGTGTCATGTCTGCAATATATTTGTTTGTAGCAAGGTCAATCTGGATACTTTCTAACGAGTATCCTGCTTGTTTGTTTGTAGTTGGAGTTGATACAAAAGTTCTTGGTGATTTTATGATAGTTTCTTTATAATTACCTTCTGGAGTTGCAATACAAATTCCAAATTCCCGATATCCTTCTGCTTTACCTCCTAGATTATCAATTAATTTAGAGTAATACTCAATCATTTCTTCATCTGTAGTTACTGTGTGCCCATCAATCCTTCTAACATTTAAGGCTGGTTGTTTATCATCAGTAACCCATTAATGTAGAGTGTATTATCCATTGAAAAAACTGTCTTACCTAATGCTTTTGCATATATTAGTGCCTTCTTCCTTACATTTTCATTTGCGTTTTTTCCATCTTCAATAACTTCAGGAAGTAGTGATTTATCAGCAACGCCATTCACTTCAATACCACTAGGCGCCAAAGCTCCCCTAATTTGTTTTATCTTTGCTTCATTTGTAGTTCCAAAAATTAATTCTTTCATCCTCCAATTATTCCTATATTTATTTTTTATTTTTTTCTACAAACTTTTCTACCCATGATGGCAAGTAACCTTTGTGCATATTATATATTTCAGGTTTGGAAATATCATTCCAATGAAGTACTTTTCTACAATTATCTGCTCCACATCTACATTCCCAATCATAGGCAATATCAGTTCCTTTTGCTTCATCAATATCCGTAGTTGCATAGTCATATGTTAGTTCTTCACCTTTTTGCATATCTCTTTTGGCTGAAAGTTCGTTATCTGAAGTCCACCAAGTGTTAGCGTCACAGCTGTGGTTCCATGATTCTCCCTTTCCCGTAGCTACAACAAAATTTCCATCACTATCTGGATATGCATCTTTTTTAGTTTCTTCTGGAAGTTCTTCCCATTCCTCTTTTGTATATTTTTCAGTTTTTGTTAACTTCCAAATTAAAGTATCTTTTGGAATAAACTCTGAAGCAAATACACCATTTCCTTTGTTTGAAATTTCTTTTTCATAAACAGAAACATACATCATATTCAGTGAGTTTATATTAAAAAGATTCTCTTATAACTTCAAACATTTTTCTATGCCCATTATCATTTGGGTGAAGACCATCCGCAAAATCTTTCTGCTCAAGACAGCCAACAAGAGATACAAATCTGCAATTATTTTTATCGGCAATTACATTTAATATCTTGTCATAATTTTTAACCCTATTTAAATCATATGATTTGCCTTTTGAACTTTCTGGAAATGGTTTCAAGAGTGAATCGTCCCCTAGTGTTAATCCAATAAATGTAATATTTTTACTAAAACTTTTAGCATCCCTAATTAAACTTTCAACATTCTTTATAAATATTTCCTGATTAAATCTACCCAGCTATTTTTAATATAAGCTGCTTGGGTGACGCTATCTCCAAATACGCGATAAGTTTTGTCCATGATGCTTTTCAGATTATATTACTAGAGGATTTACAAAACCACCACTTTTTCTATCTCTCGAGGTTGGTCTTTTTTACCAATTTAGCAACATAGACGATCTTTCTAAGTTCTCCATCTTCACCTTCAATCTCACTAGACCCTGTAAGTCTCTGATATTCTGACAAATAAGTGGATAGGGCTTCCTGTGCTTCTTTTAATTCGTTCTTCATCTCAGTCACTTTGTCATTTGCCATCTTGCCCTCGGGAGTTGAAAGAATCTTCGCTTTTACATCTGATTTTTTCTTACTTGCCTCTTTAGCTTCTTTGTCTGCAATTTGATATTCCTCGTTATTACTAAAAAGATCATTAAGCATTTCCTTCACAGGTTTTAAGTCTTCTTTGACTCGAGCTATACGGGATATTAGCGTTTTTATAAGTGACTCAACTGAAAGCTGAGTTTTAACGGTATCTGGAACGATATCTGTTACTTCTGGGTCCAATTCGTTTAACTGATTATTATCATCCATGGCCTAATAAAGTTACACAAATCTGTTATAACAAGCAATAGGCTTTTTTAAAATTAGGTGACTATTCAAAAACTGGTTGACCGATTTTTGGAATATAAGTTTTAAATTCCTCGCGCTTTACTAATTTTTTATCTTCAAATGTCATTTTAACCACTAATCCTTTTTTAGTTTCTTCACTCCACATTTGATCAAATATAAAGTTACCCAAAGAATAATACACAGGGGCATTCCCGATTATCTCAAAATTTTGCACCCAATGTGGATGATGGCCAATTATTATATCCGCCCCACTTTCAATCATTTGTTTTGCAACTATACGCTGTACGCTATTCGCCACTGCCTTGTATTCTTCCCCCCAATGTGGACTAGTAATAAGAACATCGACTAATTTATCACTACTAGCGATTAGATCTTGGTCACTTGTAGTAAATTTATTTGAGACTAAATCAAAACCTAAAAAACCAAACTTAACACCATTCTTTTCAATTATCTCCAAGTTCTCATAACCCACTGATTTAATTCCAATATTACTTAAGTTTTTCTTAGTCTCTTCAAAACCTTTGTTACCATAATTATTAGTGTGATTGTTTGCTAAGGTCACGATATCAATACCAGAATTAGTCAACCCCTGAGCGATCTCAGGACTGGTGCAAAACGAGAAGCTTCCTTTATACTGCCTAGGACAGTCCTTAATAACTGCATTTTCAAGATTTCCAAAAGTAATGTCGGCATTTGACAAAAAGCCTTGGACATTTCTAAAAGGATATAAATAGTCATTTTTATCAATCGCCTCCCCCATTACAGAGCGGCCAAGCATGATATCACCAGTGAAAATAAGAGTTGCTTGGTCAGTTGGAGGATTAGTTAATTGGACAAACGAAACTGGCACAAGAGCGATCAAAAACGCAATTAGGGAAGAAATTAGATTATTAAGCATGATATAATCATACCACTCTAATCGCCTAGATAAGAAAATCTTGTCTATGTATATGATGCCTAGATAGCTCAGTGGTAGAGCACCAACTTGGTAAGTTGGGGGTCGTGAGTCCAATCCTCACTCTAGGCTCAACCGAGATACCGTTGCATAAACGGTCACTTGTTTAGCCTTAAATGATTTGTTGTTTTTCGTTAAAATAATAACACTTTCGTCCGATTACTCGGACAATGCTGAAATTGGTTGTAGAAGCGTTTACTTAGTGAAACTACCTTTTTAGGCCGAAAGTATAGTAAAATCAGTGTGTTTTAGGAGACCGAAATGTAACGGTCTCGACTTTTTTAGGCTCAAAATTGAGGCTGGATTGAATTTTATTATGGTGTTAAAATAACTATATGGCAAAAAAGGGAGCAAGAGAAATCGTAGCAATGATCTGTCCAACCTGTAAAGCACAAAACTATGTGACAGACAGGAATAAGGTTAATATGGATACAAAAGGTAAAGGGAAATTAGAACTTAAAAAATGGTGCCAAGTTTGTAAAAAACAAACACTTCATAAAGAATCCTCAAAACTTAAGTAAGAATATCTTGCTTTTGCAAAGTAAGTATTTAGATATAACTAAGTTACTATTCAGATATACAATTAGGTATATTTTTTTATTTATTCAGGTCGGGGGGTGGCAAGGCTGGAGGGAATCGAACCCCCACTAAAAGATTTGGAGTCTTTTGGTCTACCATTAACCTACAGCCTTATACTATTGGCAAAGGTATTATATAGGGAAGCAAGTTCATGAGCAACTTTATAGTCATAATATGTAACATGAAGACTTCCCATATAATTTTCTCTTTTTCGCTTTCCTGTATGAGGTTTTAAATAGCTTTTGTTAAATTTATTAAGTGGAATGTTAGTTACTCTTGACCAAAATTTGAGGATCTCCGTTTCATTATGATATTTGTGAATATGAACTATTGCCCTAAATTTTTCTTCATCTAACTTAAATGACTTTCTTAGAGCATACATAAAAGTCGATATCATTTTTGGGTCTGAATTGGTAAAACCTAGTCTTGTAAATCCCCCTTTTTCACCCTCTGTCCAAATAAATATAGCTGCAATTAATTTAAGAAGCGATGTCGTCATTTTAATTTTCTTAAACGATGACATTGCTTTATTCGACACCTCGTTCAAAACAAGTTTCCTACGATTACTAATTGTTTTAAATGCTCTTTTTCTAGCTGTATCTTGCCTATCTCGAATGATCTTTTTACCTGACTCTGTGATCTTTTCCTTCGAAGTCCAGAGTGAAGCTGTGCTTTTAGCTATTTTTAACTCGGAAGAAATTTGGCCTAATGAGTAACCAGATCGCCTTAATAGTTTAGCTTTTTTTAACTACATTGCTTTTATATACATAGGTTATGTAAATTAACTATACTGTTCGTTTTAAGTAGTGTCGACACAAACGATAGAAGTGTAAAATATGATAATGAAAATAGTTCTTGTAGGTGGATGTTTTGATATTCTTCACATAGGTCATGTAAAGTTTTTAAAAAAGGCCAAAAGTTTTGGTGATTATTTAATTGTTCTATTAGAATCTGATGTAAACATTAAAAAACTTAAAGGCCCCACTCGCCCAATTCAAAATGAATTACAAAGAAAAGAAATTCTTTCTAGTTTAAAGTATGTTGATAAAATAATTATGGTACCAAAAAATGCCACTCACGAAACATATCACAAATTAATAAAAAAAATTAAACCAAACATAATGGCAATTACCCAAGGTGATCCAATTAAACATTTAAAACTCATGCAAGCCAAATCAGTCGGAGCTAAATTAAAAGTAATTAAAATGTTTGGAGATTTATCTACTACAAAAATTATTGAAGGACTTACGGAGAGCGGAGACTGATTTTTTTGTTGATTTTCTAAATTTTTTGCTGGTGCAATTACTTGCAAAAAATTTAAAAACTATCAGTCCCCACTCTCTTTCTTCTACTTCTTTTCCTCCTCTTTTTTTTCTTCCGCGGGCGGATTCGCCGGGACAGGGGTAAATGTCATTCGTGAATTGGTGATGTTACTCAGCCAAACACCCATCGACATCGATGGTTTTTTCGGATAACAAGCGGGGCAAATCTTTATGCTCCCTTTCTTACCGTTCGGGCAAATACAGCCAGACATTTTGACCTCCGTCAAAAAAATAAATTTCCTCAGCTAACGCTTTGGTAAAAAGAATTATAGGTTAAAATAAATTTTTTGCAAGACCCTCCCTAACTACCTATAGCAAATTTTTAAACTTTTGTTATAATCCTAATCGTCGTAAGTTCAAAATCTTTTATTTTGCTTAGGAGGCAAAAAATGTCTGGAAAAGGTTTGTTAAAAAGTATCAAGGAATCATATCGCAAATGGAAAGCACGCCGCCGTGACAAAAACGGAAAAAAGGCGCTCGCCAATATCGGCAAGGTCAGCGGCAAGAAAAAGAACGGATCGTAATTGATCGATTGGATTGAGAGAAGTGATTTAGGAATCGGAAAAATTGCAAAATTGCGCAAAAAATCCGAATCAATATCCTAAATATCAGCTCTCAATCCAAGTAAGTCCCCCACAAAACAGATTGCTTCTCCACCCAAGGCGGATCGCAATGACACCCATGAATTTATTTTCGCAATGACACTGGAGATTACTACGAAGTAGCAAGCTACGCTTACTTAAGTCTTGCAAGGTGGGCATCAACCATGAGGGCTACTAACTCTTTGAATTTTGTTTTTGGCTCCCAGCCCAAAATTTCTTTGGCTTTGGCAGGATTACCAATTAGAGGTCCTGTTTCAGTAGGCCTGATAAACCTTTTATCAATTGTTACGTGATCTTCATAATTTAAACCTACATATTTATATGCCTCTTCACATAATTCTTGAATTGAATGTGTCTCCCCTGTTGCAAGTACAAAGTCATCTGCTTTTTCAGCTTGCATCATTCTCCACATGCCTTCTACATAATCACCTGCAAAGCCCCAATCTCTTTTTGCTTCCATGTTTCCAAGTTGTACTTTTCCATCCTTTACTATTGGTTCACCCTCTTCATTTAAATGATTTGAGGTTCTAATTTCAAGCTTTGCACAAGCTGCTGCATAAGTTACCTTTTGAGTTACGAAGCCTAGATGTCTTCTTGGTGACTCATGATTAAACAAAATTCCATTTGTGGCAAACATGTTGTAACTCTCTCTATAGATCTTTGTCATACAAAAAGCATAAAGCTTGGCTGCAGCATAAGGATTAGCAGGATTAAATGGAGTTGTTTCTGTCTGTGGGATTTCTCTAACCCATCCAAACATTTCAGATGAACTTGCTTGGTAGAATTTAGTCTTTGGATTAACATCAAGTGTGGCGTCAAGTACCCTATGTGCTCCAATTCCTGTAATCTCTGCTGTGTGAATTGGTTGTTTAAATGATTCTGATGGATGAGATTGAGATGCAAGATTATAAACTTCATCTGGCTCTACCTTTTGGATAATTTCTCTTAAGGATACTGGATCTAATAAATCTCCTTGAAATAATTTCAAACTTTCTTGAATATGACCAATGTTGGCATAGTCCTCATGAGATGTTTTTCTAACTATGCCTGCTACCTCATACCCTTTGCCTAAAAGTAACTCAGCCAAGTACGATCCATCTTGACCTGTGATCCCTGTAATTAATGCTTTTTTGTTAGCCATTGACAATATAATAGCATATTTCTATGATGTATATAATGGCATCATTAAAATCAAGAAATCTTCTAATCTTAGGTCTCATTCTAGCAATGTTTGTTGCCCTTCCACTTTTTGTCTGGTCATTAATTAATATAAATTTGGATATCAGAGAGAGAGCTTTTATACCTCAATGTATGCCACGGCCAGCTTGTCTTGATGAAAGACCTCATCCATGTCAGATATCAGAACCAGAAGCTGGTTGGTGCCCTGCTGGTACTGCCACCGCAGTTTCTACAGCCACTGCAATTGCAACAGCAACATCAATTGCAACTTCGACAGCAACAGCATTACCAACAGATAGTCCAGTTGGAGGAAATGATAATGCAAATTCTTGTGGAGGAACCTGTGGCAGTAATTACAACTGTAAAGCAAATTTATATTGCTATAGAGGGTACTGCAGAAATCCATTCTGTTCAGAAAATAGCACCTGTGACTGTTCAAATGTTGGTGCTACTCCAACTGTTAAACCAACAGTTAAACCAACTGTCAAGTCATCAATCAAACCATTTGCAGGTCTTAGTTCATCAAGCCCAAAGACAACTGCAAAATCGACATCTGTTGCATCAGAATCATCTCGACCATTAGACAAATTTAATACAGATTCTGTTACAACCCCTAAAAACATGTTTTGGTTAAATAACGCAATGTATATCTTCTTAGGATTCTTGTTACTTGTCATCACTACAATTTATTATGCTGTAAAAAGAAACAAGAGTAATAGTATTCCCCGAATAATGCCACCTACAAATATCTAATTTATTATGTTAGAATAGGTCTCAATGTTTAATTTGGAAGGAGGCGAGTTTTCAATATATGTTTATAGTAACAAAAAAACAAGGAGAGTCAGACGACTCATTAGTAGCAAGATTTCGCAAAAAGACTTTAATGTCTGGTCTTTTGTTGGAGCTTAGAGACAGAGAAAGATTTAAGAAACCTTCTGAAAAAAGAAAAGAGAAGAAATACAAACTTAACTTTGCCAGAATGTTGGAAAAGAAAAGAAACTATTAAAAATGGAAAACAATAAACTCGTTGTTAACCCTGCGCAAGAATATGTTAATAGTCTTTTTACTGAATCCTTGATTGGGAACAATAATAAATTAGTTCTTGTAGATGGAAAATATAAAGATATAGAAATTAAACAACTGTGTCTTAAAAGTTCTGATGAAAAAATACATCCGGTATCTATAGCTGAAAATTTAGTTTTGGTCGGTCTTGTAGATGAGCCTGTTGAGTTTTCTGATATTATTTGGAATAGTGAATCAGCAACACCAATTAAGCTAAAGGAGGCTGTCGAACAAGGTAGATTGCCAAAAGATTCGAAAAAAGGTGTCTTGGCAATAGTTGCCACAGCTGAGAGAATTAAAGGGACAAGTCAATTTGACATAAATAATAAAGTGTTTGAGGAACAAAAAAAGATTGAGAAATTATTAAAATGAAGACAGCCGTCAATTTTCTCACTGAAGTCAAACCTGAGCTTGAAAAAGTCACTTGGCCAAAACGAAATGTCGTGATAAACTACCTAGGTCTAGTTATAACTATATCTGTAGTTGTAGCATTTTTTGTAGGAAGTGTAGATTACGGTCTTACCAAGGGTTTAGAATATTTTTTAAAATAAGATAATATGAACGACGAACTAAAAATTAACGAGAAAGGTACTGGAAACAAAAAGATTCCAGGACATATCATTATTACTGCCTCAGAAGATCCAAAGGCAAAATGGTATGTAGTTCACACATCATCTGGTCATGAAGTTCGTGTCATGGAAACATTAAGACAAAGAGTAGAAACAATGGGACTTAAAACCACTGTTTTTGAAATGTTAGTCCCTACCCAAGACAAAATTATCATAAGAGGTGGAAAAAAGGCACAAGTAAAAGAAAAGATTTTTCCAGGATACATGCTTGTTAAAATGATATTAGATGATGCAACCTGGCTTGCAGTAAGAACAACAGCAGGAATCACAGGATTCGTCGGAGCAGGAAATAAGCCTACTGCCCTATCTGAAGTAGAAGTTAAAAACATTCAAAAATTCGTAAGCTCACCTGCACCAAGATACAAAACAAAATTTGTTACAGGAGAAGCAGTCAAGATTACAGACGGACCTTTCTCAGATTTCTTAGGAACAATTCATGAAATTGACGAAGAAAAAGGAAAAGTCAAAGTATTGGTCTCAATCTTTGGAAGAGAAACACCTGTAGAATTAGACTTCTTGCAAATCCAAAAGATTTAGATTCCTATTTTCCAAACTCCTTTTTCTCTAAATGCAGGGATTGTTTGCCTCTTTGCTAAATTAAAAATACTTGATGATTTATCATTCTTTTTCTTAGCATAATCAGAAAGCGAAATAATTTTTAAGCCTTTTAAATACGCAATTCTTTTGTGTAGTGATTCTAGCAAAGCTTTGCTTATTATCTCAATCATAGTCTTTATCCTTTTTGTTTCGTTGTATTCATTAAATGCATAATAATAATTAATTTTTTCCTTGTTCTTTACTATAATGTTTGGAAATCCGAGATTGGAAAGCATAAAATTAATCAACACTCTACCAATCCTACCGTTACCATCATTAAAGGGATGAATTGATTCGAACTCTAAATGAAATTCACTTATTTTATCCAAAAAATATTTATTATGATTACTCGTATAATTTACTAATAATTCACCAATCAAACTCGCTATTTTATCAGGATTTGAACCAATATGAGTTCCAACTCGTACATATTCGTTATTGTTTCTAAATCTCCCAGAAATATTTAAATTAATATTCTCTAAAAGCATTTTGTGAATAAACAACATCAAATCTATATTTAATTCTAATTTGTTTCTATCTTTTAGATATTTAAAAATTCTGGCCAGGTTCTTAGCCTCGAAGACTTCGCGCAAGTTTAGATCTCTTGAAATCTCATGTTCCATAAGTATTTTCTCAGTTTCTTTTAATGTAAGTGTTGAATTTTCAATTGCGTTGGAGTTGTATACACTATCTGCAATTTCAGCTTCGTCAATCAAATTAAGAAGTGACTCTTTACCCAGCTTTAATTTGTCAAATTCTTTCTTTAATTCCTCAATTTGAGATTTCCTAGTATTTCCAAGTGTCATACAAGAAGAATAGCATACTCACGTAATTTTGTCAAATTGACGTGAATTTATGTCGTTTCCAACTTAAATTCACGTCGTTTTTAGGTTCGCAATGACACTAGATTATAAGTTTATGTCTATGTTATAATACCAGTACCTCGATATTTATCGAGGGAGATTATATAAATCGAATGGCAAAGAAAATTAAAGTAATAGTTAAAATTAACCTCAAGGGAGCAGAAGCTACCCCAGCACCTCCAGTCGGAACTGCACTTGGACAACATGGTATTGCAATCATGGAGTTTGTCAAAGCATATAACGACAAGACCAAAGACATGAAGGGACAAGTTATTCCAGCAGTTATCACCATTTTTGAAGATAGAAGTTTTGATTTTATAATCAAAAAGGCTCCAATGTCAGTAATGATCAAAAAGGTTTTAGGTTTAGAAAAAGGATCTGGAACTGCAGGAAGAGCAACACATGCAACAATGACAAGAGCACAAGCAGAAGAAGTAGCAAAAGAAAAGATGGACGATTTAAACACCAAAGACTTAGACGCAGCAGTTAAAATAGTCGCAGGAACAGCAAGATCAATGGGAATCAAGGTAGAAGATTAATAGCAAACTAGATAACTAGATGAATAGTTTTTTTCTAATTATCTAATAATCTATTTATCTAATTAACTAAACCAATATGGGGAAAACTAAAACAGCTAAATTAACAGATACAGCTAAAGTTACTAAAACTTCTGCTGAAGAATATGCTGAAAAGAAAGCAAAGAAGGCTGCATTACAAAATAAAGTAGAAAAAGTATCAGAGGTAATAACAAATGAGGTACCAAAAGTATCAGAAGTATCAAAAGTAGAAACAGAACAAGAACCAGAAGTTCCAAAAAGAAAAGAGAAGATTTTAACTATTTCATCTCGTGGTAAAAAATACTTAGAATCAAAATCAAAGGTTTCCAAAGCAAATCTTTACAAAATTGAGGATGCAATCAAGGCTGTTAAAGAATCAAGCTACTCAAAATTTGATGGTACAATGGAACTACATTTAAATGTCAAAAAGACGGGTATAAATGTTCAAACCACTCTTCCATTTTCAACCGGAAAACAAAAAAGAATTGAAATTGCTGATGAAAAAACATTAGCAAAGCTTAAAGAAGGAAAAATTGACTTTGATTTACTTCTTACAACTGCAGAAATGATGCCAAAACTAGCTATGTTTGCAAGACTATTAGGTCCTAAAGGATTAATGCCAAATCCTAAAAATGGAACAGTTATAAAGTCAGTTAAAGACGTCGAAAAGTTTAAAGGTAACATGATTACACTTAAGACTGAGAGAGAAGCTGCTTTAATTCATACATCATTTGGAAAAGTATCACAGAAACAAGAAGAGCTTGTAACCAATGCTGAAGCCATTTTAACAGCCCTTGGAGGATCAAAGTCTATAGTTAGAGCTTTCATGAAGTCAACAATGAGTCCTTCAGTTAAAATAACTATCTAACTTGTTGCTTCATTATTCTTAATACTCTTCTGTTTGCCATCTCGATTTTTTCGTAATCTGCTTTAGTAACTTTAAATCCAGACTCTACACCTACACAATTATCTGGATATCGTAGTATTAGGGTGGATTAATCTAAGATTATATGATTGATAACTTTTACCAAAATATTTTTTTCCTGCCTAGTTTGCAATGTTGCATCAAGATTTTGAAATTTATCAACCATATTACATTTTTTTGATTTTTATTTATTTTGCAAATCTTTCAAAGCCTCGCCACCGACATCGTCATGATCCGTAGGAAACCAGTTTACTCCGTCATCAGAACCAAGTGTTACGGGTACAACACCATGCGAACCTGTCGCATCTGATGTTAGAAAGGTACATGTATGACTGTAAACAACAGTCGATTTTTCCCCTGGCTGACTAAGTAATATTTCTTTTAATTTGTTTGAAGGTATACCGCCCCTTATATTCCAATTTACTGACTTCGATACAGAACTATTAGGATCATATTGATTTTTACAATCTCTAGACAAAGAACATCCTATGCACCCCTTTTTTGCGTACTTGGTTCTACAAAAAACGCTTCTACGGCCTTTGCCATCACCAATGTCAGTTTTTCCAACCCATGTATTGACTAAATTTGTAAATGTCAACTGCGGATCAAATTGTTCTATCATCTTAGAGCTGATATTACAGATGTTTAAATTATTTTTCTTGAGTTCTTGTTGAGTAAAATAGGCAGAAGTTGTATACTATGGATATGACTGAGGCTGATTACATCTGTTTTTTGGCAAAAAATGTTACTTTAGGCCATTACCAAAATGATGGTTTTTATGTTGTTCCTAAGTATATAAACCATCCAAAATCTGTCTATTTCCCTGACCTTAATTATTCTTCTAAATTCTGGAGTTTAATCTCAAAATGTAAAGCAAGAGATTTAGGTGATAAATTTCCAAAAGTTGCAGTTTTAGAAGTAGATTCAAAAATTGATTCCAAAAAATCGAAAAGGATTACTTATAGGGATATAACTTTTGATTTGCTCGAAACAGAATATGGAACAATAGGAAGTTTTAATAAGTACATGATGACAAACAGAATAGGCAACTCAGAACAAGAATTTGAAAAAACTTTTACCCTAATGACACTTCTACTTAAAAGTAAAGAGAGAGGAGAAATAGGAGATGTTGTGTGGCACAAGAGAAATGCTGTCATTGAATATTTATTTGGTAAATTTAAAACAAAAGAATCAATGGAACTTGCAAAGAAAAGCGAAAAATATTTAGAAAAACTTGGATTTAGCAACAAAATTCAACTTCCTAAGCTTAAAAATTTAACAAGACAAGAAGAAGATGTCCTAAATTTACTTCAAGAAAATAATGGAAATATTGTTTCATTTGATAAAATGGCAGAGGTTTTGTGGAGAGAAAATTCAGACGATAAATTCTCACTTGAGGCCATGGCAAAAGTAATTGAAAATGTAAGAAGAAAAATTAAAGATACTGGAATAAACAAAGAACTAATCTTCACCAAAAGAGGCAGTGGATATATATTAATTACTTGATTTTATATTTACAAAAGTATTATTATTTATTTAATGACCTCATTAGTTTATAGGGATTTTTTAACTAATACTTCTGTGGCATGGTTTACTGCTGGAGTTATAACTCCAATTTTTATTGAAAAAATATCAAAGCGAGATTTATTAAATAGCATTATCGCGATAATCATGTTTGTGGTATTCTTAAGAGTAGCAAGAGTTCTAGAAACGAACGAGAAAGGAAAAGTAAATGATAAATCAAGATAAAATATTATTTGCATATAGCATAGGTGTAATAATGAGCGCAATAATAATTGTTTATATATATTTTGATGTTTTCAAGAAGAAACACAAAAAATGAATTTAAATATTGAAAATACTGTATACATACTTGCAGGGATATCACTAGTTATTATATTCTGGATAATCCATAAAATGGATCAGGAAGTTAAAAATTAATCTTCACCAAAAGAGGAAGTGGGTATTTACTTGTTAGATAATTACCCTAATGTTCTTGATCCTTCGCGTACAGGCTGCTTAGGTGCCTCTTTTGTATTCTCCATTCTTTTCTTAATCTCATCTTTTGTGTAAGAATCATTTTTTTCACCTTGACCTGCTTCAATTATTCTAATCCTTCCATCAGGGTCTGTCGTTGTTGTCTTTGTTGGTGTCATTTACAAATCACCTCCTTGATTTTCATAATGAATATAATATAATACAATCTGTCCTAAGAAAACAAGCAGCATCTTATTTTAGAAGCGCAAGTCTTGTCGAGGAATATGAACAGAATAAACAAAACAGATTTAATAACTAAGCTTTCTCCTAAGCTTAAAAGTGCTTCCTCAATTGTCTTTGTAAATTTTGCTGGTTTATCCGTTGGTCTTCAACAGAAATTAAAATTACAGCTTAAAGCTATAGGATCAGACATGACAGTTGTTAAAAACACCCTCATAAAGCTTGCAGGGAAAGAAGCAGGTCTAGCAGAAGAAGTATTAACAGATGAAGTACTATCAGGTCAAACTGCACTCATTATGACTGAAGGAGATTCAGTAGCTCCAATCCAAGTTTTAGGAAAATTTGTTAAAGAAAACCAAGTACCAAACTTCAAAGTAGGTATAATCGATGGCAAATTCCAAGGAAAAGAAGCATTACTTAAGATTTCAACCTTACCTACAAAAGAAACTTTATACAGTCAAGTTGTTGGTTCTTTGATGTCACCAATGTACGGATTGGTAGGCACACTAAATGGAAATATGCAGAAACTAGTGTATATTCTGAAGGAGGTGAGTACACGTGGCTAACAAAGTAAATGAATTAGTAGAAGAAATTTCAAAACTCACAGTTTTAGATTTATCAGAACTTGTTACTGCACTTCAAGATAAACTTGGAGTTTCAGCAATGCCAGTAGCAGCAGCAGCTCCAGTAGCAGCAGCCGCAGCCGGCGATGCTCCAGCAGGAGAAGCATCTGGTGGAAACCAAACTGTAGTAATGACAAATTCAGGAGCAACCAAAATTGCAGTTATTAAAGCTTTGAGAGAAATCAATCAAACTTTAGGACTTAAAGAAGCAAAAGATGCAACCGATAACGTTCCATTTGAGGTTCTTAAAGATGCAAAACCTGAAGATGTTAAATCAGCAGTCGAAAAGTTAAAGGCAGCTGGTGCAACAGTAGAGTTAAAATAAGAGTATTAGTTAATTAGTATCTTAGAAAAACAGAAAAGCCGCTCGAAAGGGCGGTTTTTTGTGCCTACAAATAATCACACCTCCGAGGTGTGATGTTTAGGAGATACGTGAGAGGAGATAGTCAGAAAAGGCCTTAAGTTCAGGTGAAGTCCTCGCGTCTGGCTCAATTCCTGGGCCTTTATTAACCTCAATGATATAAATCTTTCGAGTCAACTTCTCAATTGCCAAATCAACACCTGCAATATCGAGTCCCAAAATGGCTGCAGACTTCAATGCAATTTTATTTGCATTCTGCGTCGCACAATATAATCCTAGAAAAACGGATGGGCCAGTAAGGTCTTGGTATTCAACTTTAATCTTTTCATAGTTTCTAGCAAACTTTTGCTCTAAAACTCCAACTTTTTCTCCTAAAATCAAAAACCTGTATTCTTTCTCGATGTCTATAAATTTTTGAAAAATAAATTCTTTGTTAGATTTTTTTAACAAAATTTCAAAATCGTTTTCATTTTTTAAAATGTAAATATTTTGATTACGTTGAGACAATATTGCTTTTGCAATTATTGGAAATCCCAAGGCCTTAATTATACGATTTCTGTTATCTAAGACACTTTCTTTAAAACAAAAAATGGTGTGAGGTACAGGTATCCTTTTTATCGCCATTCTGAGGGCACTTGAGGCCTTATCCATACTCATGCCTATTTCACGAAAAGCAGGATCAACAAACTTAATTTTCTTGTAATCTAGGTATTTTGATATTGCGCCCATAAAACGGACATATTTTCCTGCACGTCTGACAAATACTAAATCAAAATTTGTTATGTCAGTTTTATTAACTTTAATTTTTGTTTTGCCTGTTTTAATATCAAAATATAATTCTTGAAATGAATGCAAAAAAGCTTTGTATTTATTTTTTGAATGAAAATTAAGATAGCGAACTAACTTTTTTTTGCTTGGAGATTTTCTATCAACCAAAACTAATATTTTTTTCGACATACCCTGTAGTATATCACACTTATCAAACTTGTATTTAATCCCCTATAGTAGTAAAATATGGGTATTGGTAAAAGGCTGCCCTCTTTTATACAGGTTAGTTTGTCCTGTTCTTTAACAAGGGAATAGTCTTTTAAAAAAATTCTGTTTTAGTTTGCCAAAGGAGGCAAAAAATGAATTGTGAACCGTTTTTCTCTCTGTATTGCTGGGGGATGTTTTTTTGGACAAATTATAAGTGGGAGGTTTTGGGGATCCCGACAGGGATTATTCTAACTCCATTTATATTTTGGTATTACAGCACCAAACACGGCACTTTGCCACCAAATCCAGGGGATGTTGCGGCAAGCCTTGCCAAAATGACAATGATTGATGCACCAAATATGGTTGCGGATTATGTTGATACGCCAAATGGGAACTTAACATTATCCATTGTCGTTGTCATCGGTATCTTAGCGCTTTATATGCGCGTTTTGTGTTTTGATCGTGCCGAAAATAACATATTTGTTCTAAAACAAGGAGATAATATGCAATTCTTATGGGATTTTTACAACAACATGCCTGCATCGGATTCAAATCCAATGACTACAATTGTAATTACCGCCATACTTCTGGTTATTTTCATCATTGCCACAATATGGGTATTTACAGGAAAATCTACAAGCACTTATGTTCCACCAAAGAACATTTTGCCTGTATACGCAAACGTTCTTGAAATTGATCTCACGGAAGGCGATAAAATACATGTCTACATAAATAACTGGATGCCAGTAGCTGATGTACCATACATCCATGGAGAATGGCCCAATCCTGCAGATTTACTTTCTTATTCTTTTCTGCCAGGTACTCTCGGTAAAGCAACTAGGGCAAAATCTGTGATGCGGGATGGGACTGGATATATGATAACCTTGTACGATCCAAGAAACATGCAAGAGGCGCTTAGGCGTTTAAATACACAAATTTCAAGGATCAACAGAGAAGTTCAATATCAACTTAAAAAAGCACCGTTCGTCGATATTGACGAGGTACTCCACATTTTCTAAAAATTAAAACAGAAGGTTTAGTCCGCAACATTTCCACCAAAAGACTATTCCCTCTGTTTTACACTTACAAAGTTAATTATTTCCCTTGCAACGTTTTTTCCAGTAGCCTTCTCAAATCCTTTAAACTGACAAGCTCTATTTACTTCTAAAACCTTCCATTCCCTATCATTTCCTAACATTAAATCCACTCCCACATAATCCAGCATAAAATGTTTAGCTGTCTTAATCGCTATCTGTTTTATTCTTAATTCATCATTCGTTATTCTATATTCTTCTATTTTTCCTCCTTGAGAAAAATTTGATAAAAACTCCCCTTCTCTAGGCGTACGCTTCATAATTCCAAGAACCTTGTTATTTAAAACTATTACCCTTAAATCAAAACCAGAAGTTTGAAATTCTTGTATTAACAAGTCCTCCAAATTATGTTTTTCTAATACTTTATCAAAATCTTCTTTACAAGTAATTTTATATACAGAATCTCCATGACTCCCCAACTTGTTTTTGGCAATAAATGGATACTCTATGTTTGGATTTTTTGAGTTTTTGATTTTTTGAATCTTTATGTGTGGGATATTAGCCTTTGCAAATTCTTGATGTTGTGTAATTTTATTCAAAACACTCCACTTCATATAAGATTTGAGATTCAAGATTTTAGATTTATGAACTAGATAATGATTTAATATTCTGTCTCTTAATTCATATAGATCTTTTTTATAATCCGGTTCACGCAAAATAATTGCCTTGGATTCGGGCAATTCGTTTATGTTTTTGACTTTTGCATAATCATAAATCTTAATTCTTAAATCCATATTCTTCGCTTCTTGCAAGAAGCGAACTGGTGCGTAAGCAGGGGGATGTTGTGTAAAAACAAGAAGATCTAACATCTTATTTCTCCTTCACCTTATATAAAAATACTGTAAAGTCGAAGGGATGATACTGGTGACGCAATATTACACGTCTTGTTAGACTCATACAGTATTCTAAAATTTCCAAACTATCTGAATACCAGATGTTACTTTCTGGATCATCGTTTAATGGCGCTGGGTGCCCTCCTAACATATTAAAAGCCATTACATTATTTGTATGCTCAAACATAGTTTTTATAGCGTTTTTGCGAAACTCCATATTAGATTGCTTCGCTTCGCTCGCAATTACAGTATGGTTACTATTTAATGCACCAGAGCATAAAACTACGTCAAACACTTCGGGTAAAGGTCGTGAAAAATAATCAGCAGTTTCAAGATCTAAGTGTGGGTAAATTTTCTTACCATTTTCTATAAATTCCGGCATAATATCGACCCCTTTATATATTACATTTTTATACCTTTTAGTTAAGAAATTTCCCATTTCACCAAAACCACAGCCAACATCAAGCACTTTTTTATCTGTAAAATCTATCTCTGCCCAAAACTGTCTGAAGCGTTGATGAGCAGCACCTTTAGTTTTCCATTGAAGAGCCTTTGCACTTACTCCAAATTCTTTAAATTTTTGTTTGTAAATATTTAATGATTTCATCTTCTACATTTACCTTGCAGTATTTATTAATTAATTTCCAAGCTGGTGCTGCATTTGCTTCAATTATAAACATTTCATTTGTTACAGAATTAACTAAAATATCAATTCCTGAAATATTTAAGCCAACTGCTTTGGCCGCAGACATGGCCAAACTGGCCATGTCATCTGGAATAGGTGAGATCGTCTCTTTGACGTGGTTCTTATTCCACTTTGTTTGTCTTAGAATTCCACCTATTACCCTGTCACCTATAACCAATAGCCTAGCTCTAGACGCATTAGGAACTAAGGCTTGAGAAAAATAAAATTTACCTTTGACAAACTTTTCTTTCTTTAATTTATCTAACTCTTCTTGGTTTTTGACAAGCCATACTTCTCGAGCCTTTTGGCCTGATGTTGATTTAACGATATATGGAAAATCTAATCCTTCAAACGAACCGAACACCGTTTTTGGTATGCTAATCCCCTTCTCTTGTAGTCTAAACATCTCCAATGATTTTCCCAATGATATTGGCATAAGTAAGCTATTTGCATACATATCGTCAACTAATTTTATATTATTCTTAACTGCATAATTTGCAACAAGTGTAGCTATCTCTAAACTTTTACCAACCATTCTAAAATATATAAGTTTATACATTTTTAAATCTACGTTTTTAAATTTCAATTCGTCTGATTCAGAATTATAGTTGATGTCTCCAAAAGTGCCCTTATCTACAAGATCAGAAAATCCATCTAATTTAGATATATTTCCTGATGTAAGTATTAAAATGTTCACCATTTTGCTTTAATTAAATTTTCTTTGTCAATTACTGGACTTATCAAAAAACCTTGCAAGTCAATTCTTCCAATTAGAACTTGGTATCTTAAAGGCTTTCTATCAGATACAGTTGCTCTAGTTATAATTTTACGCCCCGATAGCCAAAAAGACAAAGAAATGACTGGTCTTTGCTCTTCACCAAGACTTGAAAGCTTTTTTCTGGTCATTAATATCTTATTTTTACGTAATAATCCCAACTTCTTGGCCAAACTTATATCAATTGTAGAGCTCCAAGCTCCAGTATCTATCTTTGCAAGGCATTTGAACAATTTATTATTACTATCTAATATCTTTACTTCTTCAATTGCCTTAATAGTTTTAGTATCTTCTACGTTTTTTACTCTGGTGACAAATTTACTGGCAAAAAGTGCCTTGGCAATTTTTACACCATGTTCTGCATCAATTACTTCAATATCGTCTACTCTATCAAGTCTTCTTTTTAATCCCTCCATGTTTGCAAGTTGAATTGATAGTCCTGGTTGGGCATTTAGTTCAATTATCTGTGGTCCTTTTTCAGGATGTAACACAATATCAACCCCAGCATAACCTAAGCCCGATGCTATTTGACCTGTTACTGCGGTCTCTAAAATCTTGTTCCAGCTGGGTATTTTTATACCTCTAAGTTTCCTATTTGTGTCAGGTTTATAGATTATTTCTTTGTTGTTAAGTATTGCCTTTGTGGTGATTCCAGACGCTATATCAATGCCAAGTCCCAACGCGCCTTGATGTAAATTTGCTCTACCACCACTTTCTTTTGTTGGAAGTCTTAACATCGCCATCACAGGAATTTTATTAAAAACTATTACCCTAATATCAGGAGTTCCTCGAAATGATAATTTTCTAAAACTTGAGTGTCTTCCTACATATTCTTGGATAAAAGCAACATCTGGCTCATTACCCATTGAAAAAGCACCTTCTAAAATATCAAGGCACTGCATCTTTAAATCATCTGCAGTTATCTTTTGTTTTGACGCTGTTACCCATTCGCTATCACCTGTTCGCTTTTTGACTACTATTATTCCATCGCCACCAAGTCCACGAGAAGGCTTTAGTGCGAAGGCATCTGGTAGATTAGACCATTTAAAATCAAAGACGTCTTGTGCTGTCGCAAACTTCTTATATATTTTAGGATGTGGAACATTAGCATGCCTTAATACTCTATCTGTCTGTATTTTTGAGTCAGCAATCATTTTAGCCTTCCTAGTATTATATTTACCAGTAAAAAGTGCCCCTCTAGAATTTAGCCCTAATATTGAAGAAGCTTTCATTTTTTTTGTTTATTTGGAATTAATTAGTTTTCGAAATCTCCAGTACTCCATGATCCTTAACCCCAAGTATTTACCCAAAACGATATCAATTATAAATGTAGAAATCATAGCAATTTCAGGATTATTTAAAACAATTTTTTGAAATGGTGCATATGTCAAAAATGCATAGGAAATTAAAGATAATATAAGTGTTTGTGTAGTTAAGGTCATGGCAGTCTTAAATGATTTACCGAGTTGAATTTTTGTAAAGTCTTCAACCAAAAGTGTCAAAACAAGAACCGGGAAAATAGAAACATTGATGTGTGTAAAGAAAATTATAGCTAGTATTCCCATCGAAACAAACCACAAAATAAGCGCCATACGAGGCAGGTATTGAAGCTTTAGTTTTAGTTTTCTGGTTATAATTCTAACTGTGGTAGAAATCACAACTATAGCAACGAAAAGAAGTATTCCCAAAACTGGCCCAATTGCCACAAATGTGATTGAAAGTGCAGCTGGTAAAAATATACCAAACCCCCTAATTCCGATGATGGTTCTAGTTGCTGCGATAACTGTAGCCACGATTGGGAGCAAAAGAAGAAGAATTATAGTATTTTCAGAGACACCCGAGGCTATAGAACTATCAATAGCAGCTTTTAGGAAAAAGATATTCATGGGTGGGAAAAGTTATATGAGTAGTATACAATATAAGCTCCAATGTTGAAAGTACTGAAGGTTTTCTATTCTTTTGTGTTTAAAAAGAAACTGGTTTTCACCGGTTTTGTTTTGATGATTATAATTTCCAATGTCTTATTCTCTTTAAATCCAATATTTTATAAAAAATTTGTAGACAACATCCCCTATTTAAATTTTGACAGTTTGTTTAGTATTTTATGTTTTTATATCATCGTCAGAATTTCAGCTGTTGTAGCAGATCTTATCTCTTTTTGGATTGGAGATTATCTTTTGTTTAGATCTTCAATCGATGCCAGAATCACAATTTTTAAAAAGGTTCAGGATTTAGATTTTGCATTTCATAGCGAAAAATCTACAGGTAGTTTAATCTCAGCATTTAAGCGTGGGGATAGTGCTTTTTACTCTTTTTTCCATGACATACATCATAGAATGCTTGGGGTACTAATTAGCTTTCTTGTCATGCTTTATTTCTTTTTAAGTCTTAATCCATTTATTATGGTAATGGCAGTTGGGTCGCTTGTAGTAACTCTTGCGGTTACCAAATTTTTAATCTCAAACAACGTAAACAAAAGGAAAAAATTTAACGAAGATGAAGACGACATATCAGGAATAATTACAGATAACTTAATTAATTTTGAAACTGTCAAACTTTTTGCTAAGGAAAGTTGGGAAGAAAATAGGTTAAGAGAAAGATTTGTTCCTTGGCTCAAAAGTCTTTGGGGCTATGGAAATTCATTCCGGCTAATTGATGGAACAATGGGAGGAATTATAAACCTAAGTATTTTTGTAATTCTCTACCTTACCCTTAAAGAAACTGTTAATTTGAAAATTTCCGTAGGAGAATTTGTCTTGATTACTGGATTTCTATCCAATTTCTATCCAAAGCTTTGGGACTTGGTCTGGGGAACTAGAGACCTAGCCAAAAACTACGCAGACATTGAAAAATACTTTGAGCTATTGGATTTCGAAACAGAAGTCCCCGACCCAATTAACCCTGTAAAAACATCACACCTCGGAGGTGTGATTTCTTTTGAAAATGTTTCTCACTCGTATAAAGGTGGAACAAAGAATGCAATTAAAAACATGAATTTGGAAATTAAAAAAGGAGAATCAATTGCCTTTGTAGGTAGAAGCGGAAGTGGTAAAACAACAATTACAAAACTTCTGATGAGATTTTTTGACCCTACCAAAGGATCAGTCAAAATTGATGGAATCGATATTAGAAAGTTTAACAAAAGTACTCTGCGCGGATTTTTTGGAGTTGTACCACAGGAACCAGTTTTGTTTAACAACAATATTGGATACAACATTGCATATGGAAGTCAGGACCTGAAACAAGTTCAGGTCATAAATGCTGCCAAGCTTGCCAACATCTCAGACTTTATAGAAACTTTGCCAGATAAATACGAAACAAACGTTGGTGAACGAGGAATAAAGCTTTCAGGTGGGCAGAAACAGCGTTTAGCAATTGCAAGGATGATCATGAGTGATCCTGACATTATCATTTTTGATGAAGCAACAAGCCACTTAGATTCAGAATCAGAAAAGTTAATTCAGGATGCTTTTTGGAAATATGCCAAAGGCAAAACAACAATCGTTATTGCTCACAGATTATCAACAGTTTCAAAAGTAGATAGAATTGTTGTTTTAGATAAGGGAAAAATTACTGAAATTGGAACACATAAAGAGTTATTAAAAAATAAAAATGGAATCTATTCAAGACTTTGGAATATACAGAAGTAAATTTTGAAGTTCTTTTTAAAATCCAAATTTCTTTGAGTGCCAATCTATTTATCCTCCAAAACAAAATTCATATAATTATCTTTGTTAATACATTTGTATATTGAATTTGGATATGTTTCTAACCAAATGTTTGGTGCTTTAGCTACTTTGTTTCCGTACTTAAATTCAAATCCCAATAGTATTCCTTCTTTCTCTTCCACATAATCAAGCTCAGCTCCTGTATATGTTCTCCAAAAATAAATCGATGCCTGTTTCATAGTATATGAAAGCATCTTCATTCTCTCCACAATCAAAAAATTTTCCCAGAGTTGCCCTAAATCATTTCTGTCTTTTACCGGCTTCAAATTGTCAATCAATACGTTTCTAATTCCTAAATCAAAGAAGTAAATTTTATCCATTTTAGAAACCTCTTTTCTTAGGTTTCTACTAAACCCCTTCAAACGAAATATGATATTTGATTTTTCAAGCAAATCAATATATCTTGAAACTGTATCTTTGCTCATACCAAGTGAACTACCCAGCTCGGTTAGAGAAACTTGAGATCCAATCTGGAACGCTAACAGTTTTAACAAGTCTCTAATTTTTGAAGAATTTTTAATATCTCCAAACTCGATCAGATCCTTATACAAATAAGCATCACTTAAAATTTGAAGGTACTCATTTCTTTGATTATTTCCTTGGATAGAAAATAGCTCTGGATAACCTCCATAAATTAATCTCTCTTCTAAAAACGAGTCGAGTTCTACCC
This sequence comes from Candidatus Woesebacteria bacterium, assembly GCA_963784785.1. Lineage (GTDB taxonomy): Bacteria > Patescibacteriota > Microgenomatia > UBA8517 > UBA8517 > JAUYMM01. Next base: position 138,909 of record CAWASW010000007.1, read on the forward strand.
TATTGTGGCTTGTTAAGAGCTCAAAAAATGATATTGGATATAAACGATAAGTCCAAATACGACCAGTTAATGGTTCACTAATTTTACTTGCAAGATCGAGCGAAGATGAACCGGTAACCAAAACCTTAGTTGATGGAATCTCATCAATAATTATTTTTAATGCAATTCCAATTTCAGGAATACGTTGAGCTTCGTCAACAAAAAGCAATTCAAATCCATGGAGCAAAGATTTAATTTTGTTTATATCCCTGCTAGACAATATGTCTATAAAATTACTTTGGTCACCGTTAATCGTCAATGTCTTTAAACCTAATTTTTCAATGATATCCTTTACCAAAGTTGTCTTTCCAACTTGTCTTGCACCATATATAACAATTCCTTTATTAGAAGTCTTTAGCTTATCTATGATTGTTGCAGTAATTGAACGTTGAATTAACATAATTGAGGTGATGATAACTGATTTTTGGATACTTGTCAAGTGGTAACCGCGTGAATACCGTCAGTCTATGTGCGGTAATAGCGTTATTTTAGTTCCTTTTAAAATCCAAATTTCTTTGGGTTCTCAAACGAACCACCAACCTATTCTTTTTCCTTTGCAGGAGAGTGATAGGTTGGGGCATATTTTTATTGATGTTTCTTTTTTACTTTTTTGTATTGCCGGTTAATGCGCCGATGAGGATTCCAATTCCCACCAAGCACAAAAGACCAATGATCGCGGGCAACAGCGGCAGAATGACGTTATTCAAGATCTCGTTAAAGACCATCAAGAACACGTATCCCCCACATACCACAATTGGCGCGACAATCGCAGCAATGATAATCCATTGCTTTGTTGACAATTCAGGAAACGTAATTTTTGATTGCATAGCATCCTCACTTTAAATATGATTTAATTAAACAGACAACTGAATGTTGCCTGAGTTTGATAAATTATTCTGTTAACGACGGCATTAGTGGGTTCCACTTTGGATCCCAAATTGCGTGGAATAATTTTTGTTTATTATCGCCGAAATAAAGCGTTTGATTGAGCCTATTATAAAAAGCGTCCGTATCAAATTCCTCGCTCAAGAGCGGCAATAAACTATCATTGAACGCAGTGATGGGAAAAAGCCTAACGCGTTCCGAGTCAACCATACCCACGAAATATCGTGTTTTCAAAGAGCCATAAGGACCTTGCCACATAATTTCGGCTTGGGGGTCATAAGGACTCTCAAGACAAGGTGTTGTCTCGGCTACGCCAAAATCCATGATCTTTTGCGTATAGCACATAGGTACCCGTTTTGCAAAATCAATCCAGGTTTCCTTTGCCTTATATCGAGAATCCCATTCATCGTCATACAGAATGTATTCTTCTGTGGAAAATATTTCCTCGCCTTGTGCTGGTGCAATTCCTACAAGAGAAAATGAGTACTCTGCTTGTCCATCTGAACCTGGCTTCAGGTTATACCCTAATACGCCCACAGCGAAACTTACTGGCTGTTGAGGATCACATCTGCCATATGGCAATGGAAGGAAAGCAAATTTACCGCCGGCGGGAAGAGTTCTCTTCTGATCAAGCATTTGCATTCTCACCCAGATACCGCAAGAATTTGACACGTAACCTTCAAGCTGATTCTGATCGAGAACTTCAATTAGAACAAACGGTCGCCATGGAATGTGCCGCACTTGAAAATTTGCCGGGGTGTTGTCATTCTTGTACTTTTCGTACAGGTTACGAATGACAAAATATCCACCGACAATAAAGGCAGCTGCCAATATTGCAATAATGATATAAATGTTGCCTTTTTCAGTCTTTTTTCTCATAATGTGCCTCCTTCAGGTTTTTTGGGATTTTAAAAAAAATTGAATTGAATGCGACGGTTGTACCACTAAAGCTTTTAAAAACATCAATTTTCAACGAACTAACATTAAATTTAAAATGGTTAAGCTTTCTAACCACGTAAAATATGTAATGCCCATATTATAGCCTAAATATTATAGGAGTCAATAATTATGGGACAAAGACGTAATTACTACGAACCTTTGCAACATACTTCACAAATAAAAAAGTAGGTGCCACACTTACAGATGATGAAATCATGTAAAGGAGGACACCTACCTGTCATATACTAGCAATCCATATGTAGCTAAAGCAAGACTGTTGGCTAGAAATGATGTTGTTTTCAGTAGGTTAACTGTTTCTCAAGCTTCACATAAATATGGTGTTCATAGGACAACAATTTGGAGGTGGATTAAAAAATCTAGAGATTTAGGTTTAAGCCACAAAAACTTCATTTGGACAGAGCCTTCAATTCCAAAACATCATCCAAATGAGACTAAGCCTGAGGTTGTAAAAGAAATTGTTGATTTAAGATTAAAAATAGGTAGATGTGCTCCAGTTATTCAGGCATATCTTAAAAGAATAGGTGTAAATATTGGGATATCAACTATAGGCAAGATTTTAAGAAAACACAAACTGACAAGGAGGAAGAAACAACTTAAAGACTATAAACCATTTCCAAGGCCAGTTTCAGACAGTTTAGGTTCATTTGTTGAAATGGATACCATCCATATTGTTAGAAGTGATTACAGAAGGGTCTACATATATACATTAATTGATGTTTTCTCAAGGCTTGCATATGCAGAATATAGAAGAAATCTTTCAAATAAAGCAAGCCTAGAAGTTGTTTTAAATGCACAGAAATATTTTGGTTTTAAATTTAAAGTAGTTCAAACAGATAATGGTTGCTGAATTCTCACCCACATTTGGGTACAAGCTAAATCAATTAAATATAAAATTAAGGCACTCCAGAATCAGAAAACCAAATGATAATGCACACATAGAAAGATATAACAGAACAATACAAGATGAAGGTTTAAAAGGTAACTTAAATGATGAAGAAATATTAAAAAATAAAGTTAAAAGATTCAACGAATACTACAATTATAAAAGACTTCACCTCTCCTTAAACTGCCTCACGCCCTTCGAATATGTTGCAAAGGTGAGTAACTAACTACGAAAAAATAACTCGTACACTTATCAAAATTCCCAAATGGGTTTTCTAATAGTTGTACGAGTTAATAACTCCAAAAAATCGAGTTTCAAGGCAAACGCAAAATACTTTTTATGATCGGAAACATCATCCAAAACCCGATCAGAACCCCAGATAAAATTACAAAAAACCACCACCAGTAGAAAAGGTTCGTGTAGTGGTTTACCACAGACATACCAAAAGCCATGGCGGCTGGAATTGCAAAAATTTGTATTGCTGTAAACGCTTCTGAAGTAATTTTTGTTGTTTTTGATAAAACAAAAACAATTTCAATCGTCTTCAAAAGTACAACAGCAGTCAAAATTTCAATTGCGATAGCAACAGAGTAAATTATTATTGCTCCATCGCTGCCCATTACTGCCGTTGCCATCCCCTCAACTAAAACAAAATTCCAATACCAGAACCATCCAAAAGAAAGGATTTTTAATCCTTCTTCCTCTTGATCTGGTTTTTTTGTTGCCTGCGTGGCGAGGTATGCAATCGCCAATGAGAGAAAGAAAAAAATCGCAGGCGAAACGATACTGACATCGGCTGAAATAAAATCTAGCATTTTTTCAAGTAAAAACTTAAAAAAAAGTAAAGCTCCAACCAGCGCAATCAGCACCCCAATCCCTTTAATCACTGCAGTATCGAGCTGCCGTAACTTGGATTGGAATGTGATTCCTAAAACAAGCAAAATCACAATCCAAAAAGTAATTACAACTAGCTTATCTAATTTCATCGCATAGGCAAATGCCATTGCGATAATGACGGCTATTCCACCTATAAAAATAATAGGCTGGAAGTTAAACGGACCTTTTTCTTGAGACATATCTTCCTCCTTTGGAAGTTTTAAAAAATTTTAATTGCCTTGAAAAATTTGACTATAAAAGAGCTACTCTTAGCCTCTTTGAAGTTTGTAGTATACACTATGGGGTCAATTTTTTACATATATGCAGGGTTGAACCCTGCATACACTATAGTTATTAGTTATTTATCTTCCGGATCTAAATCTATAAAATCCAAATTCTCCATAATATCTGAATTATGATCAAAACCCTCTACAAAATTTCTATATGATTTTATTTTGTGTTTTATTACAAAGTGACTTGTTTTAAATTTATCCATAACAATAGACTTATCAATCCATGCAGTGTTTTTTAAACCAACATAATCAGCGTATGACGAGCAACCATCTTCAATTTTTTTAACAAATTCAACAGGATTTAAATGTATGTATTTAGTTAAATCTAACAAATATCCATCATCTATTACATTTGTAGCTTTGTATATCCCCTGAAATAACGGTCCAACTCTTTTATATTTTTTGTTAAAATACATTGAATATCTTGTAAAAAGTGACTTTGTAAATTTTTGAATTGAATCCTTATTTTTTTGTTTAATTAAAAGATGTACATGATTTGGCATCAAACAATATGCCAGTAGTTTTATCTCTTCAAAGTATTTTGCGTATAACTCACGCGATTTTCTAACCTCAACATCGGGAGCAGATAGATACTCTTTTTAGAGAGACCGTTACATTTCGGTCTCCTAAAACACACTGATTTTACTATACTTTCGGCCTAAAAAGGTAGTTTCACTAAGTAAACGCTTCTACAACCAATTTCAGCATTGTCCGAGTAATCGGACGAAAGTGTTATTATTTTAACGAAAAACAACAAATCATTTAAGGCTAAACAAGTGACCGTTTATGCAACGGTATCTCTTTAGATATCCCAAAAATACTCCACTGTCTTGTTCATCTAAAAATATTTTTCTTTTTTCAACGCCGCGATTATAAATATGATAAATAGAATCGGCAATATAATATTTGACGCTATTTTTAGCGGGCATAATTTATATTATCATATTGTTCGGAGATGTAGCCAAAGGTGCAGGGTTGAACCCTGCATACACTATAGTTATATAGTTATACAAACTACGCGAAGTAGCGCTTATTCTTTGGCTTGGATTCCAAGAAGCCACAGGATTGCTTCTTTTTTGTATCTTCTATCCCTCTTGAATTAATTCTGATTGCTGGGAGCTTTCCTCTTTTACCCCATCTTTTGATTGTTAATGGAGAGACTCTTAAAAGTTCTGAAACTTCTCTAACTGTCAGTAAGTCTGGCATACTCTCTAGTTTGACTGCTTTCTTGTTAGATTGATCCATATGTTAAGTAATCACAATATAACAATCAGATACAGTAGTGTCAACCCCGAAATTATCGGAACATGCCACCAAAAATTAGATTCCTAAGTACACTTCAACGTTATTTTCTTTAGCTCTAATTATTCCACTTGTTATATCAAATTCTTTTTTACTATCTTTTGAGAAATGAAGCGTAAGTTTACTTTCAATTATCGAAATAAAATTAGCATGATCTGCCAAAATATCAAAGAGGCCTACTTTATTTATGGAGGAAACTGCCATGCACTCTCCTTCAAAGAAAAGTGACGATCTTTCTCTGACTACAACTTTTATTTTTTTATCTTCATCCTTCATACTGAAGCGACATTTTGAGATTCCTCAGCTTTTCCAATATACAAAAATTTATCTGACAAAGTTTCATCATATTTACCATTTGTAATATCTATGACATCTTGAACTGTTTGTTTTAATGGGACAACTCTACCTTCCTTGCCTGTTTGTTCTGCAACTACAAAGAAAGGCTGTGTCATATAATTACTTAAAATTTTTGCTCTTTTATAAACCAACTGATTTTTCTGAGAAAGTTCTCCCTCACCCACCAAGGACACCATTCTCTCAAGCTCTTCAGCTTTCTTTAAAATTGCCAGAGCTTTAATCGAGGCTTCATAATGATCACGCCCTACGAATTCGGAACCAATAATTGAAGAATTCGATGCCAAAATATCAACTGCAGGGAATATTCCTCTTTGATAAACATCACGAGATAATGAAACCATGGAATCAAGATATGGATAAATTGACTGGACACCATAATCCATAGCATCATCTGATGGAACATATATTGCTTCAATAGAACTAATTATTCCCTTTTTGGTTGAAACAAGCCTCTCGTGGAAGTTGGACATTTCTGACGCAAGTGTTGGCTGATAACCATCCTCTGATGGAATATTTTTAGTTAATGTAGAAAGTTCACTTCCCGCTTGGGCAAATCTGAAAATATTATCTATAAAGAACAATATGTCTTTTTCTTCTTCATCTCTAAAATAATTTGCAATAGTCGCTGCTGCTGTAGCTGTTAAAAACCTAACTGCTGGATTTTCTCCCATTAAACCATAAATTAATGAAGTGTTATTAAGCACCCCTTTTTCTTTTAACTCACTAAATAGTTCTGCACCTTCCCTTATTCTTTCCCCAACTCCAGCAAAAACTGATGCAACCTTTTTACCGTTAGTTTCATTATTACGTGTAGTAAAAATGTTATGCATAATTTCAGTTAGTAAAATAGTTTTACCAACTCCAGCTCCACCAAATAATCCGGTTTTACCACCCTTTACAATTGGAGAGAAAAAATCAATTACTTTTATCCCTGTTTCCCAAATTTCTTTCCTTGTCTCAATATCTTGATATTCCATTTTCCAATCAAAAATACTTTTTTCAAGCCCTATTTCAATTTCCTTGCCACCATCAACAGCTTTTCCAAAGATATCTATGGCACGTCCTAAAATTCTTTCCCCTACAGGAATTGTCAAAGTCCTACCCGTTTTAGTAACTTCCATTCCACGACTTATAATGTCTTTTCCTTTTAGAACATATAGGTACATAGATCCGTCTGTATCTGAGGAATAAACATACATAATTGCGCCGTTATCAGTAGTGCAAACTTCGTTGATTAATGGCTTTTTGCCTTTAAACAAGACCTTAGCAACCTGACCTGTTAAAGATAATATTATTCCTGCCTTTTTCATATAATTCTGCCCATAGATATAATTCTTGAAACCCTTTCAGTCTGCTTCTTTTGTTCCTTTTTCTTTTTGGTTCTTCTCCTTTGGCTACCTAGATTATTAATTTTAACATCAATATTATCAAGTGAAGTATCCAAAAACATGAGTCGGGACGCATATTTTGCCAGCTGATTTTCATTTATAGATTGGTCCAAAATAGAGGCTGATATCTCTTTTGCAAACTTCTCACCGATTGCTGTCACATCTGGTTCATATATATTTTTTAGTCTTATAACTTCCTCTTCACTTTTATCAATTTCTGATCCTGATTTTGCAACATTCTCACCACTTATACTAAGCGAGGTAGCCTGTTGATTTGCCAAACTTTTATATTCAGCATAAAAAAGTGTGATCTTTTTATAATTACTTAGTTCTGGAACTAAAATACTTAAGTTGCTAGCCCCTGTTGGTTCTTTATCAATAGATAGTGCGATAGTTTTAAATGTAATATCAGGGGCATATATCTTCATCAGCTCCTGCCCAACTTTTCCAATCACCAAAACATCAGTATCCTTATCCTTTTCTTTAATAAAATTAACAAAATTTACCATTATTTTTTCGATAATGTCACCGTACAATCTTTCATCTGCTGACAAAAAGATAACAGCATTTTTTGTTGCGTCTTTATTAAAACTAGATAAGTCTAACGCAACCTCTTCTGCAATTTTAGCCAATCCTCTAAAATAAATTTGTGAAACTTCCACCTTTTTTCTGACTGTCTGCATTTTTACTGCAGTAATTTGTTCATAAACATTAAGTAGCCCTTTTACTTGTCCAATATCATTTATTTCTAATGTAATTTTTTTGAGTGACTTCATTTAATGTATTTCAAATTTCAAATCATTTATAAAATCATTGTATGATTTGCTTCTATCAAATATCTTTCTGTATATTTCTACCGAACCAAAATCTGATTCTCCATCCCATTTATCCAAAAAGATAAGTGTCAATAAAATTACTTGATCTTTGTAATTAATTCCTTTTAGTTCTCTTTGTCTAAAAAATGACTTAATTTTTTGACCTTTTTCAATTGTCATTTTAACTGTATCTATTACCTCTGAGCCAAAACGCATAAACCTTTCTAAATCCTCACATTTCTTCAAGAGCTCCAAAGTCTTTACCCCTGCTTGTTTAAGAATTGCAGGCTGTGTCTGTCTACCGACACGGGTAACTGATAAAAAGATGTTAACTGCAGGTCGTGTTCCTGAAAAAAATAAGTTGCTATCAAAAAATATGTGGCCATCAGTCATAGACATTAAATTTGTCTGGATATAACCAGTTAAATCTGCTTCTTGAGTTTCAGCAATTGGAAGTAAGGTAATTGACGTTTCTTTGCCGTTAATTATGAAGTTTCCTGCTCTTTCTATAATTTGGGACTGTGCATAAAAAACGTCCCCAGGATAAGACTCCCTACCAGGAAATCTACCAGCAAGAAGAGATATCTCTCTGTAATACTTTGCATGCGTTGTCATATCATCAAGAATTACTAATGTATCCGTTCCTTGATCTCTAAAATATTCAGCAATTGTCATAGCAGTGTATGGAGTCAAATAAACCTCACCAGCAGAGTCAGACGAACTAGAAGCAACTATAATACATTTATCAATTACCTTTTCTTTTTCTAAAGTCTGTTCAATTCTTTTTATTTCTTCCTTTCTTTTACCAATCAACCCAAGAATACAAATCTTACCCAATCTTGCTTGATTTACAACAGTCTGCAAGGCGAAGAAACTCTTACCAGATTTTCTGTCCCCAATTATAAGTTCTCTTTGACCTTCCCCTAATGGAGTCATCAAATCTACAACAGTTACTCCAGTTGTTAAAAACTTATTTACCTTTTTTCTAGAGGAAATCCCAAGTGGTTCCTGCATGACAAAACGAGACTCAGGATTTTTACTAACCTGTCTTCTCTCGTCAATTACATGTCCAAGTGGATCAACTACATGAGTCAATAATCCATCACCTACAGTGATACTTAAAAGTTGACCCGTTCTTGCAACCTTTGCTCCAACATATGTAGGAATTTGGCTAAGAACCATTATTTCGCAACCATTCTCTAAAACAGCACTTACTATCCCATGAACATCATTTTCAAAAGCAACAACTTCTCCAATGACGCTATTTTTTAAATCATCAGTTTTTACAAGAGATCCTTTTATCTCAAAAACTTTACCAATGTCTCCTATTTTTTTTGCCGAAAAGTCATAAGAATGTATCATATAATTAAAATAATATAGGCAATCACAAGTCCCACTCCCATTATAGCTAAAGATATCAAACTATTAATTAATATACCAAATTGGATTCTTTTTCCGGCCAAAGGATTCCTTCCAATTGACTCAACACCACTTTTTGCAATCTTACCAAAATATAAAAATCCAAAGAAAAATGATGTTGTAACCAAAATGCCTGCAACAATATAACGAAGTGCTGCAAGTGGAGACTCAAAGGCTCCTGATATTCCATCTTTAATTAATTGTAACAAATTATTACTGGCGCCATTTGTTAAAACTACAGGTCGAACACTAATTGCAACTAATATTGTTCCTTTATTTTGAGGATTTGTATCAAGGTAATCTTCAAGAGCAATACCCAACACATAACCACTTTTTTTAGCAAGCTGTGCTGGACCACCATCTCTGGTACTTGTTAAGTAATCCCCTTTTTTGATTACACCATTTGATGAAGTCACAATGACTAAGGAGTTACCAGTTGAAATTACAGGTTTTGTTCCAGACTTTATTGACAGTAGTGATATCTGAGAATTTTGTGAAACAACACCAAACATATTTGAGTCATATTCTCTTTTACAAAGTGAGTAGATATTATTGTCTCCAGAGCAAACTATTGCACCATCATTTATGTCACTTGCGATAGGGGCTGAAACAGCAATACCAGAAGATGTTATTTGGGCACGTACCGATGCTGTACTTAGTACAAATAAAAAAATTAGGTTCAAAAAAAGAAAAAATCGTTTCATCTGTACTTAGTTAACAACAGATGCCATTGACAGTCAAGTCCATTTTATCAATAATAGTATAAGTATGGATATGCTTGCCCTAATTACTGCTTTTGTATTATCTTTTTTTAGTACTAAACCTGCAGAAAAAACACTAAATCCAGAAGTTTTAGCAGCTTCAACCGAGTCTCAATCAATTCTTGATAACTTTACTTTCAATGTACAGTCCCCTGCTTTCTTTACTGATACAACAACATTTAGCAAAAACATTATTGCCCCAAATGTTGTCTACAGTTTTAACGGAAAAAAGGGTGAAGTTACTTACGAATTAACAGCAGGAAACGGAATATCCCTTGATGGTACAAAAATTACAAACACCTTAACTCAAGGATTAACTTCTCTTTCTGCAGGAGATGGAATTTCAGTTGATGGCAACAAGATTACAAATACCAGAGAAGTAATAGTCCCCGATTACACTCTATCAGGCTGGTCAGAAACTGCAGGTGTAGTCACACTAACGACCAATACCAACACGGTGTCTATTCCAACTACTTTAAGTTCCCATGGAATTAACAATCAAGGTTGGGGAGTTACAAATGCAGGAAGTATAACTGGAGCCACAGGCCTAACATCAACAGGGACAATCACCTTTGGTGGGCTCTCAACTGGAATTGTCAAAAGTACTCTTGGTGTTTTATCGTCATCAGCAGTTGACTTAAATAGCTCAGATGTCACTAACATACTTGGTCCTACAAATGGAGGCACTGGTTTAAATAGTTTTTCAGCTGGAGACTTAATATATGCCAGTAGTTCTGCAGTTCTTGCAAAATTAGGAATTGGAGGAAATGGACAGGTGTTAACAGTTTCGTCTGGAAATTTGGCTTGGGGAACAGTTGCAAACGGAAGTGATCCATGCCCTACCTGTTTAATTAATAACCCAGGTAGTGACCAAATAATTGCTCCAACTGCTGCAACTGGACTGATTATTAAAAAGGCTTCGTCTGGAACTAGTGATATTTTTAAGGTAACTAGTACTGATGGAGTAACTGCATATCTAAAAGTCGATAAAGACGGGGATGTTTTACTTGGTAATGGTCAGACTACACAAGGTGTATTTACAGTGTCCCCTACTGGTACGCACTCTATTACTATTTCTCCATCTGTGGCTAGTGGTACTATTTATATAGGGACGATCACCAACTCTGATCTCACGGGTAATCATACTTGGACATTCCCTGATGCGACAGGTATTGTCTGTCTGACCAGTGGCAATTGTACGGGGACAAGTAGCTCGCTTGGTGGGTCTGGGACAGCTAACTACATTTCAAAATGGAGTAATACATATGCCCTGACCAACTCACTACTCTATGATAATGGTACTAATGTTGGAATTGGGACAACTAGCCCAAGTTATAAATTAGATGTGCTTGGTACAGCATCAGTTTCTGGGGCATTAAATTTAGCAAGTTCTCTTGGAGTTCAGGCCAAACAAATGTATCAACCCTGATTGCATCAGGTGCAATTACTGCCCAAACTAGTCTTGGAGTAAATTTAGATGCCACAATTGGTGGGACACTAGGAGTCACAGGGCAACTATCTGGTACTACCCTACTCATGTCTGGGAACTCTACATTTGATACTAATACTTTGTATGTTGATGCAGTGAATCACCGTGTCGGGATCGGAACAACAGCACCGGGACGAGCTCTAGATATCGTAGGACGTTTTGGTTCTTCAAGTTATAATTTAGGCGACGGGTCTGGATCGTTTGTGAGTTTAAAAACGATTGAAACTGATGGTACGGCCTTGGCTATAATTACCAATAACGCAGAAAGATTTAGAATTGCTGAAGCATTTGCTTATGCAAAAGTCCCTTTCCAATCTTGGGCAGCTGATCAAGTCGCGCTGATAGCTAAGGGCGCCGCGTCTCAAACAGCTAATATCTTTCAATGGCAAAACTCATCTGGTACGGCACTAGGAGGAATTGATGCCTCTGGTAATGTCGGAATTGGGACGACGGCTCCGGCAGGATTATTTACTGTAGGAAACGATAAATTTCAGGTTGACTCAAGTGGTAATGTCTCACTTGCAGCAAATGCATCAATAACATTAACCTCTGGAACTGGTATCTACTCACAGACATCAACTTCGGCAGCTGCAAGTAATTTCTCAGTTGTTAATACTAGTGCATTTACAGGTACTGGAGCGACATCGCTTGCATTAATATATGGAAACTCTGCAACAACTGGTGACATATTTAGGATATCAGGAACATCACTGACTACAGGAACACTTCTTACATTAGTCGGTCCATCTGGTGCAGTTGCGGGGGCAACTGATTCTTCACTTAAGCTAACCTCAAACATAGGAAATATTGGAACATCAAACGGATTGATATCCTCATCGGCCACAGTAAATAGTACTGCAGCATCAAGCAATGGAGTTAATTTATACCTATCAACTCTAAATAACAATACCACCAACGCCAACACTGTGTATGGAATATACAATTCATTGACAGACATAAAAGCCTTAGCAAATACCAACTATGGTTCATACATATCTGTTGCCAACACTGGAGCTCTAAACGGCGCTGCCACAAAAAATATATATGGTGAGTATGTAACTGCTTCAGGAACTGGAGCAACAACAAACGCAGGAATAGCTACAAATGTCTATGGAGGATATTTCACAACCACCGCTTCACACGCAACTGATAATGGAACAGTTAACCAATATGGGTTATACGTCCCTGATAACACAGCCGTCTCTACAAATGGAACATCATCAAAATATGGGCTTTATGTAGGCACTCAAAGTGGTGCTGATACAAATTATGCAGCAATTTTTGCAGGTGGTAATGTTGGAATTGGGACTACGGCGCCAGTTGATAAACTGAGTGTAGTTGGATCGACAAATATCAATGATACTGCGTATGGTCTAAAAGTTACGACAGATGCCTACAACTCTACAGGACAAGCTCTACGACTTGCAAATAACGCAGATACCTATTGGTTAACTATTGGTGGATTTAATGGTGCGTATCTGAGATACAATTCAAACTCAGTTCATAGATTTGCTACTAATGGCACAGATACTGTTTATATGGGTAGTACTACGCTAGATGGTGGATTAACATATTCATCTCTCAGTACAACTCCACTAACAACATCAACTGTCGGATTGATGATCCAAGGTAAAGCGAGTCAAACTGCAGATTTAATGAATATCCAAAATTCTGCATTTACGAAACTGTTTGTGGTAAAGAGTGATGGAAAAGTTGGTATTGGGACTACGGCACCGGGGCATAAGCTGGATGTAGCTGGAAATATTGGACTATCGACTTCTTCATATATAAATTGGGGGGCAACTGACGGAACTAGTGGTTATGGTATTCGTGACAATAGTGGAACAATGGAAATAAAAAGTTCTGGTGGATCTTGGACTCCTGTTGGAATTGCCGTCTTACCACAAGGATATTTATCTGGACTCACACTTAGTAATAATGCTGTGGACACTCTAAAAGATATTGATGTAGCAACGGGTGTGGCCAGAGATACAACTGACGCGGCAAATATGAATCTTAATTCAGTAATTACTAAACAACTTGACGCGGCTTGGGCGGTGGGGACAAATCAAGGTGGACTTGATACTGTAGCTGTGGAAGCATCAAAAACTTATCACGTTTGGTTAATAAAAAGATCTGATACCAGTGTAGTCGACGTTCTCTATTCACTCTCTGCTACCTCCCCCACCATGCCAGCAAGTTATGACTATAAACGAAGAATTGGAGCAGTACTTACCGATGCTTCGTCAAATATTATACAGTTTGTGCAAGATGGAAATATGTTTACGCTCAGATCTCCTATTTTGGATGTAAATGTTACCACTTTAAGCACGAGCTCTGTTAACTATGCATTATCTACACCATTGGGAATAAAAATAGACGTAATCATTAATCCATGGGTTTCACAAGCTTCAAATGCTGTTGTGTATATCCGTGACCCGCAAACTAACGATGATGCTCCAAGTGGAACAATTGCCCCAATTGGTACACACCACTCCCTAAGTGCTACGGGTGATACGGCTAAAATGACAGTAAAAACTAATACATCATCTCAAATTTCCGCTCGATCAAGTGCAGCTAATACCACACTTAGAGTGGCTACTCTTGGCTGGATTGACTATCGAACTGATGCAGTAACTGCAGGAGGCGGCGGAACCTCAGCGGCAGGACTAACTGGATATTTACAGTTTAATTCAGCTGGGGCTCTGGCCGGTGATGCTGGACTATTTTGGGATAACTCAAACAAGCGATTAGGACTTGGAACAGCCGCACCTAGTACCATGTTGGACATCTCCCAGTTTGCGACAGCAAGTACCGCTGAAGAAATTGCTCATTTTGCAATAGCGGATGACGCTGTTGCGTATATTTCCATACGAAATGGATCCACAACTGACGCTCTCTTCTCTCCACAGTTCAGATTTAGAGGATCAGGATCAACAACAGCTGGAAATATTCAGGCAATGATATCTACAGATAGCGGAACATCTCCAGCTTTGGTTCTAACTGGGCAATTAGCGAGCTCAGTAATTGCTACTCGCCCGATACTCGCAGTTCGTAATTACACCACAGATCTTATGACCGTGCTCGCCAATGGTAACGTAGGAATAGGAACAACTGCACCTAGTTATGCACTTGACGTAAAGGTCGCAGGAACAGGAATAATCGCAAGATTTAACAATGACAATACAGCAGGATGTACTATTGCAGACGGTGGTACCATCTCTTGTTCCTCTGATAGAAACTTAAAAAAGAATATCCTTGGTTTGAGTTATGGATTAGAGGATGTTATGAAACTAAACCCAGTATCATTTAACTGGAATTTCGAAGGAGATGACAAAGGAAAATCATTAGGGTTTATAGCGCAGGATGTAGAAAATTTGATTCCAGGATTGGTAGCAACTGATGAAAAAGGAATTAAATCACTTAATACAATCGGTTTAATTCCTGTCCTTACAAAAGCTATTCAGGAACAAGAAATTAAGTTCATGGCATTTATAGATCAAATAAAAAATAAATTCAGGACTAAAGAATTGTGTCTTGGTGAAGAAGGCAGCGAAACATGTGTTACCAAAACTCAACTAGATGAACTAATAAAATTATTGCCTACACCTACTCCTACACCTCAGCCAGAGGCTGATCGTCCTCTGGACGAAACAGCTTCGCCATCAGCCACACCAGTACCTACTAATGAATCATCCCCAACACCAGTAGCAAGTCCTGCAATCTAATGAAATCTAAAATATATTCTATTTTAATCATTTTTTTAGTAGGTTTTTTTATGTTCCTGCCTTCCCTATCCAACGGTTTTGTATGGGACGATGAAGAACAGATAGTAAGTAATTCAATAATTCAGTCATTCAATAAAGAAAACATAAAACTAATATTCTCTGGGGGAGCTTTTAATTCCGGTGGGACTGGAAAATTGTTAGGAACTTATTATAAACCGTTAATGACTGTAGGATTTGCATCTATTTACTCAGCCTTTGGCCCTGAACCATTTTTCTTTCATTTGCTGTCTGTCTTAATTTATATTGGAAACGCTATTTTAGTGTTTTTAATTTTTCAAAAATTCTTTGATAGTAAGAAATCTCTTTTCTTGTCTTTGTTATTTTTAGTACATCCACTTTATTCTGAAGTTGCTTTTTATGCTGCAAATTTACAAGATGCACTATTTTTCTTTTTTGGTAGTTTAGCGCTTTTTCTTGCCGTTTCAAAAAAAGGTAAATTAATAATTGCGTTGCTACTTCTCTGTTCTTTATTATCCAAAGAAACTGGAATAATTTTTGTGATAATTACAGCCATATTTAGTGGATTAGTACCTTCAGTATTAAGTATATCAATATATAGCGTAATGCGATTTAGTATAGCAAAAATAAGTCTCGGAACTGACCAAATTTCTCCAATTGCTAAGTTAGATTTATTAGGAAGACTCCAAAACATTCCGACTATGGCATGGAGCTATATCCAAAATTTAATTTTTCCAATGAATTTGGTGCCGAATCAACATTGGGTAATAAAAAATATTAATTTTCATGATTTCTGGTTGCCGCTATTCTTGATTACCTCAGCCCTTGGATTACTAATCTATCTAACTTTTAAAAAATCAAAAAGTTATTATTTATTTTTAGCAATTTTTATTCTAGGCCTAGGAATGCACATGCAGATTTTTCCACTTGATGTTACTCTTTCAGGTCGATGGTTTTATTTATCCATGTTTGGGTTATTGGGATTACTAGGACATTTGAAATTTAAGCCAAACTTTATATATTATTTAGTAATTTTAGTTTATGGAATAGTAACAATTAATAGGTCGTTTGATTGGAAAAATGGACTAACCCTATATTCTCACGATTCAAAAATTGTTAAAAATGATTTTAATTTAGAAAATAATTTAGGTGTAGAACTTTACAGAGTCGGTAAAAAAGATGAAGCTAAAGCACATTTTCAAACTTCCGTTGACATTGCTCCTTACTGGTGGACAAATTGGAACAATTTAGGGGCAATTTATGAAGGTGAAAAAGATCTAGATAAAGCAGCTGAATACTATAAAAAATCAATTGACAATGGAAACTATTATTTGGCATATGAAAACTATGCCAAGGTATTGATTAAACAGAACAAACTAGTTGAAGCTCGAAAATTTATTAAAGAGTCTCTGCTATATTTTCCAGAAAATAAAAACTTACTTTACCTATTGCAATTTACGAACCAAAAAGAATAGAATAATAGCATGTCCAAAGTCAAAGTATTCTTATCAATTATAGTAGTTTTACTTTTTGCTGGCTCAATCGGAGGAGGATATTATTATTTTGATAAGTACAACAAAACCAAAACATTACTTGAGAATCCAGAAGAAGCATCAAAAATTGAAACAGAATCAATAATTGATAAAATTTCAAAGCTCATGGAGCTTCCAAGTGGAGAACCAACAATAGCAACAGTCTTAGACAAAGAAAAGTTAAAAGATCAAGCCTTTTTCTTGAAGGCCGAAAATGGTGACAAAGTAATAATTTTTGCAGAATCACAGACTGCAATTCTTTACAGGCCATCATTAAATAAAATAATTGGCTTTGCTCCTGTAAATATTGGTGATCCAAAGCAGCAAAATCAAACAGTAGAAGCTACACCAAAAGCATCCCCTAAGGCAGAAGAAGTAACAACTCCTTAAAATTCGTATAATTTACTATATTTTTCTTGAAGGTATTTTATATTTACGCTTGAGTTCACCCCGTTTGAATCGGGGTCGTATTTCATCTTATTTTTCTTTAGTAATTCTTCCAAAGTATAAGTACTTCCAAATTGATGTACATTTTCTTCTAGCCATTGTTTTGTTTTTTCATAATTCATAATTCTTAAATCATAATTAATTTTTTCTTTCCACTGTGCAGAAAGAAATGTTCCTAAACTGTATGTAGGGAAATATCCCACACTTCCCCCACTCCAGTGGATATCTTGTAGTACTCCTTCTGAATCCTTCGTAGGCGAAACACCTAGATACTCCTTCATTTTTGAATTCCAGACCTCTCTTATGTCTTTAACCTTTAATCTATTTTTTATTATGTCCCTTTCAATCTCAAAGCGAAGCATTATGTGGAAATGATAGGTGATTTCATCAGCTTCAACTCGAAGAAGGCTTGGTTTAACTTGATTAAAATATAAGAAGCAGTCGCTAGCCGTTAGCTGTTGGCTATTAGTAACACGGCGGAAGTCTGGCAAGAATTTTTCAATAAAATCCATGCTACGTCCAACATGATTTTCCCAGAATCTAGACTGAGACTCGTGAATTACTAAACTACTTCCACCTGCAATTGGAGTCATTTCTAAGCTATCTGCAGATTGTAAATCGTATAGCGCATGGCCAAACTCATGGATAACAGCAAGGAGTGACCTCGCAAAGTCTTTGTCATGATACCAAGTAGTAATTCTTGTATCATTTTTGCCAAATGAGGTTGTAAAAGGATGGCTACTAACATCAAGTCTAAATCTATCAAAATCTTTCCAAAAATAATGCAAAACTTTGTCATTTAATTTTGACATCTCTCCCCTATCATATTTTTGATTCTGTAAAGGTCGGACCCTATTATTTACAGACTGATATTTATCTGATTTTACAATCTTGTTTAACAAATCTTTGAGTGGCATTTTTATTTGTTCGAAAAAGGGTCCGACCTTATCAGTGGTTAAACCCTCCTCATACTGATCCAAGAGCGCATCGTATGGAGAGTCTTCATAACCTAAGTACTCAGCCATCTCTCGATTCATGTCAAAAATTTTTGACAATGGTTTTTCAAACAACTTAAAATCTTCCTTTTCTTTAGCGGTTCTCCATATAACTGTTGCAGTATTTGTTAAATTTTCAAACTCCTCGAGGAATTTTGCTGGAATTTTGGTATAGAATTTAAGTTCTCTATTTAGGACTCTAATTACTGCTTTCTCTCCATCGGAGAGTCCGCCTTGGGCGGATGCTTCATGAATTAAATGAACAAAATTTGGATCAAGAAACATCTTCTGTCTAATTGCGGCCAATCTCCCTAAGGCCTGTGCCCTATTCGCTATACCCTCTTTGGGCATGTATGTTTCCAAATCCCAATGAGACACCCCCGAGGTGTACGACAATGCCCAGAGGTCTTTGTAGCGGTCCAAGATTTTAAGAATTGTGGGGTTTGCAAATGGTTTAATTACCATATGTTACAATATGCCCTAAGTTTAACTTAATTGCAAGTTTAAAATTTATGAATAGACCCACGACCTGACGGTCGGGGTTTCATTAGAACACAAACAGAGTTTGCCCTGCATCTTTTTTACCTTGGTTTTCTATGTACCTCTCTATCACACTTTTGTTTATTCCCACAGTTGATACAAAGTAGCCTTCAGACCATATTGATTCAGTCCCCCAGTACACATTTTTAAGGAATGGGAATTTTTGTTTTAAGAACCTAGCTGTATTTTGTTTAATAATTCCTACAACTTTACCAACTGCAATAGTTGGCGGAATGGAAACAAGAAGGTGTAAATGATCTTTGTCATGATTTACTTCCTTAATATTTATCATTGGGTAATGTTCCTTAATTTCCGCCAACTTAATATCAAAGTATGCAAAAATTCCTTCATTAAAAATGTTCTTTCTGTACTTAGTGGCTATGACTATGTGGTAATCACATTGGTACACGCAGTGTGATATGTAAATAAAGTCCATACATATATTTTACAACCAAAAAAGCTGCAGGGGTAACTCCATCCCACGACCTTACGGTCGGGGATTTAAGTGAGGAAGGTTAAAAAACCCAAGAAACTGTAACAAGCCTTGGGTTTTTAAATGCCAAAAAATATCCGCTAATTTACATTGACCAATTATCAGTTACCAATGATTTATGATTTACCATTTAAACGTAATGCTAAATTTCCTTTTAAGCTACACGCTCTTTTAATGCTGAGTAGTACTTCTCCAAATAATCTTCTGCTTTGGTCCAGTCTCCTTTATTCTTTGCAACATAGGCCAGAGCCCTTAGATGAGCTGCTTTAGCGGCTTGAAACAAACTAATTCTATAGACCTCTGCCACGTGTTCTTTGGTCAATTCTTCACTTTCACCCTTAGTTTTATTTAATTCTACAGCCAGAGTTGCAACAATTTCAGGCTCGAAAGCAAGTTTTAATTCTTCTTTTAGTAATTTGTAAAACTTCTTGAGTGAATTTTTGGCCAAATCAAACTTATTTTTGTCTTGATATTTAATTGCCTCGAGTGAATATTTTGCAGCCTTTGTAGCCAAAAGTTTTGATAATCCAAACTGTTCTCTCAAATGCCTTAATGCATAATTCATAAATCCTAAATCACTATTCTCCACTTTCTCTAATCTCCACCATTTAAGTTCAAGATTTGCCACCAAATGTGGATCAAAAGTAAAATGCTCCATCGCATCATTTCCTCCAAACCTTCTTCTTCTCCTTGAGTAATCGATTACCATATCATAGAGTTTTTGTGGTGTCATATCAGGAAGATGCCCTAATTCCCAATAATATTCTGCATAATTTAGCTGCCATGGCAAAAATCCTGAAGTTCTTTGTTCTCCAGAAGTTCTAATAAATAAATCTACATATGGATATGGTTGATCGCCTGTATCAAGGTAGGATGCAAACAAATCTTTAGTTAAATCTTCTGGTTTAACTCCGTCAGTAATAATTTTTCTTGTTGCACGAAGTATTTCATCATGTCCTCCATAATTTATAGCAGCATTAAACACATGTTTTTTATATTTTTTTGTTTTTTCTTCCAAATCAGTAAAAACCTTAACTAATTCTTTTGGCAAATCATCTTTTCTCCCAAGATGAACAAACCTTATTTGCTCTTTATCTGCCCGTTTTTCAATTTCCCTAGCTATTCCTTTATAAAGAGTCATCAAATATGCAATTTCCTTTGGATCTCTGTCCCAATTCTCAGTAGAAAATCCCCAAACTGTAAAAGTATGAACTCCCCAATCTCTAGCAGCTTCTGCAAGCTTTAAACCTGCTTCAAAGCCTGCCTTATGACCTTGCAGGGTGTGTAGACCTTTTGACCTTGCCCAACGTCTATTGCCATCAAGAATCATTGCAATATGGTTTGGAATCGTCGTGTCTTTTGGAAGAGAAAGTTTATCCATGTCAATTATTATTTATTATATCATTAGTCCCCACGTACTAAAATATCCCACGACTTGACTATGGTGATAATATATCAATATATGACTGCAGAACAAAGTTTACCAGACTGGAAAGTCACAGCTCTAATTTATAAAGTTGCCAATGAATTACAAGGGCTTAAAGATCCAGATGAAGAAGCACAACAGATAATTGACAGAATTGGACAATTGAGAAGTGATGGAAAACTAAATAAGCAACAGATAAAAATATTAG